>DHKB01000066.1 GCA_002407045.1 Candidatus Bruticola papionis
ATAAGCAAAACCAAAACATAACCGAAGCTGAGCAAAGGATATAAAAAGCTAATCGGCACCTTCGTAAGTAAAACCAACCAAAGTACCGTAGACAGTACGTAAACGCACAAACCAGCAAAAACTCTGGGACTTAAACATAAAGTGCAAGCATTAAATAAAGCTTGCCATGCGGAAGGAAGCCAATTTTCTTTTATTTGACGGCAAGCCGAGCCTATTTTTTGTACGCGCTCTTTATTTATGTCCAAATTCATGCCCGCTTTGAGTAAGATTTGGCCTATTACTCCCATAGGTATAGTACAGACAATTAGCAGTACTGGTTTATCAAAATTGGCAGCTACGCTTTCTTGGCCGCTAGCCAAAAGAAAAACAGCCATAGCTAGAGCCAAAAGCAAAGCGGCTACAGCTCCACTGCGACGCACAAAAGCTTTTTCCGAATATATGGCCAAAATACCGAGAGAAATAAGGAAAACACCCATCCAGCGCAACCAAGAAACCTCTTCACCAAAGGCCAACCAGCCCATAAGCAAAATGGCCACATAGCCAATACTAATCATAGGATAAGCAAAGCTAAGATCTACTTTGCTGAGAATGGAAAGCCAACAAACAGCAGATAATCCGTAAGCAATCATGCCTACAAAAACCATAGGCTGTAAGAAAAGAGCTATACAATGGAAAATGAGCTTAAAACTTGCCAACAAGTCTCCATGCATGAAAGCACCAGCTTCATAACCTAAAAGAGCAACAAGCTGCTGAGCCCATTCGCTTTCCATACCTAGTTTAAAAAAATATTGGCCCAGCAAACTTAATACGCTGAAAGCCAAAATCAATCTCAAAGGTTTATGTTCAACCTGAGACTGTACATGTTCTTGTTTTGAAGTCATGATAATTTACCAAATTGAAGATTCGACCGGCGGCAGGGAAAAATTCAATTTGTCATCCTGTTCGGCCATTTCTTTTACACTATTTTTGAGAACGACTCCACGGCAGCAACGTCCGTTGACGCGCACATGGACTGGTCGTTCCAAACGGATATGTCTAACTCCATCAGCTTCGCATAATACAGGCAAAGCTTTAAGCCAGTCTAAATCGATATAATCTTCCGTAATTTTGTCGGTGCACTTTACAGAAGTATCGTCCCGGCAAATTCCACCGCGGATTCCCTGATTAAAAGCTCGCTCCTGTCCATCAAAGCATAAGTTCATATAGAAAACATGCATGGCGGCCAATTCATGGAAAAAGTGAGATCCCATAGAAGGCTCGACAAAACGGTCGCCATAAGGCAATTCCACTATGGCCTTCGCTCCCATCACCTGGCTAATTTGTATAGGAATGCCTAAATTGGGATCGAGTGAGCCCCAGCGGCCTGGCCCTATCAATAAATAAGGGCGTTTTTCTTTAACTAGAGCGGCATTAAAGCGGGCTATTCTAGAAGCAGCTAAACGGGCTTCACGAGCGTTCAAATTTGAGCTAGGCACAAAAATCAAATCATATATATTATCGGCTGCTCCATGGCCCAAAGAATCACAAGTGCAAATAATATCTTCTTTTCGATAGCCACAAGCGTGAATCTCTTCACCAACAGCCAAACTGGTAAGAGGGCGAAGTTGTAAAATATAAAGAGTAGGCTCCTCTTGATTGGCTTCATCTGGCGCAGGGTCGCTTTGTACTGAATAGAGAAAATCGCTGCCTTTAGTAAAAGAAGCTCCCAGCTCAACGGCAAATTCTACTTCCACAGGGCAGCCTATAGCTACTTTAAAGCGCTCCAGCAATTCCTCCAAACATTGAGCCAAGGGCACTTCACTATTTTGCAAAATGCTACTGAAAGTAACAGCCCGCGGCCCTTCATATTCCAAAGAATCGCGCCAAGTATTGCTCTGGAGAGAGAATACTGAACCTATAGGCGCCAAAGTGCCATCTTCTTCAGCTTGTTTCAACTTAAGTTTAACTAAACCGCTGGGATTTTCTTTAGTAGAAGCGTCTAGTTCAATAGCGTAAAATTCACGCTGGGAGTAATTTAAATAAAGATCCTGATAATATTGATGGGGCAAAACTTTGGGCCACTTGGGAGAAAAGCGCATGCAACTTCCGCCGTCGGCCACAGTGTTGCCTAAACCTAAAGCCATAGCGGCAATACCGTCATCTATATGTTGAGGCCCCATAGGATAATAGTTGACCGACATGGCCACGCCAGAAAAATTGGGATAGAAATAGCGGCCATGTACTGAGCCTACCGTCTCTTGCAAAATAACGGCCATCTTTTCTTCAGCTCCCAAATATTGGGCGCTGGCCAAGTAGGCTTGGGCTCGCGAGGAAACAGCCGACATGTAAACGCGCTTGATCGCTTGGCATATAAGCTCAAAACGGCGCGGCGAATCTTCGTGATTGTCAGGAATCATGTAAGTAGCATAGATGCCAGCACAAGACTGGTTTTGCGAATCTTCCAATAAGCTAGAAGAGCGCACCGCCAAAGGACCATGCAACAAAGCAAAAGCTGCTCGCAATTCTTCAATCATTTCCAGCGGCAATTGAGCTTGCAAATAGATATCGGTTAGCTCTTCATCTGTCAAGCCACGCTGCTTTTTGACGCTGAAATTATTGAGCTCCATAAAGCGATCGTAAACATCGACGCCCAATACCAAAGTGCGCGGAATGGCCACTTTTAAGCCAGGACGTTCAGTAATAAAATCATCTTTGGCTAATAATGAATTTATAAAAGCGATACCGCGCCCTTTACCTCCAATCGATCCTCGACCGACGCGGAAAAAGTTGTGTCCAAAATTATCGCTGCGATGAACAGAAAAATCAGCCACCATTCCCTGACGCTCTTCGCGGGCGGAATCTTGCAAAATGCGAATTAAACGCTGCCGCATTTCTTCAGGGCTGGAGAAATCGGCCAAATTTAGACTTTCCACCACATTGGCCAAATTGAAATAGTTGCGAGCTCGCAGCCAAACGCTGAAATGATGGTTGACGGCATGGTAAGAAAAAGAGCGTAAGTCGACCGTATGTAATAGACGTTCCAGCTCGTAAGTGTCGCGAGCTCTGGCTACTTCAGTGCGATCTGGCATACGAAAGACAAAGTTGCCAAAGCCCAAGCTCTCTTCTAAGAAAAGGTGCAAAGCGGGGCGGAAAATTTCCGGTTTTTTATTGGCAAAATGCCAGCCTTTATCGGTGGCGATTTGCGAATTGGAAGCGTCGGAGGACTGGAGCAAAATAGGCAATTTAGCCTTGCGCTCCGAGCAATAGGTAGCTAGCTTAAAACCAGCCTGAGTATCTTGCTTGCCCTTTACTCTAAAACTGACATCGCTAATTAAAGCCAAAACATAGCGCTGATATTTGTCAAAAAGAGCTTGGGCCGATTCGTAGTCGGAAGCCAATAATATTTTAGGGCGAGCCAACATACGCAAAGTGCGCTGAGTAAAGTTGACGCCTTCACCGGAAAGAGAGCGGCTTTGCTCAAATAATTCATCGTAAAGATGGGGCAAAAAAACGGAATAGTCGGCGACCGTATCTTCTACAGTAATAATAACTTGTACACCAGTAGAAGCAGTATCGCGCTCAACATTGAAGCGATCTTCAATTTGATTAAACATAGCCGTAATTAAACTTAAATCGCCCGTCCAAAGGTAAGTCCCGGCTAACCACTTAGGCAAACGTCCCCAATTTAAGCCGTGCAAACAAGCTGGATCTAGAATAAGCAAAATTACGGGAATAGCGGGAGCGCTTTTGTGAAGACGTGACAAAAAGCCAGTATTCAGTGAAGAAGCATCACGCACAGCCATAACAATTAAATCGACACGATGACTGGCTAAAATTTCCAGAGCCCGATCTGCCGAGCAAGCGTGGCTTATGCTAGGCACGCCGACCATAAAAAATTCGGAATAGCGATAAAAGAGACGCTCCGCTAGCTGATTTTCCGTTTCTAAAATAAAAGCATCGTATTCGGAAGAAATAAACAGAACTTCACGTACTCGATAAGAGGCCAGCTCGTAAAATTTTCCCAGCGATCTCATTTTATTGCGGAGTACTCCTTTTCGTTTGGGCTCAACTCCTAGGCCAAAAGCAGACCATAAGCCAGCGCTAGCGCTTAAATAATACCCTGGTCGACCATGGCATCAGCCACTTTTACAAAGCCTGCGACATTGGCGCCGCGCACATAGTTGACGAAACCATCGTCACTGCGACCATAGCGGACGCAAGCTTCATGGATAGAAGACATAATACGGCGCAGACGTTGCTCTATTTCATCAGTACTCCAACTTTCATGTGAAGCATTTTGGGACATTTCCAACCCAGATGTCGCTACGCCACCAGCATTGACCGCTTTGCTGGGCCCGAAGAGCACTTTATTGCGCAAAAATTCAGAAATAGCTTCTGGCATACAAGGCATATCAGCTGCTTCAGCTACTACGGTCACACCGTTAGCGATCAAAGCTTGCGCATCTTCCAAGAAGATTTCATTTTGAGTAGCTGCTGGAATAGCGACATCGCAAGGGATGTTCCAGGGAGCACCACCTTCTATGTATTCGGCGCCATCAAATTCATCAACATATTCTCTGATGCGACCGCGGCGCAAATTTTTAAGTTCCATAATCCAATCAAGCTTGTCTTCGTCAATGCCGTCTGGATCGTAAATCATGCCGGAAGAATCGGACATAGTAAGCACTTTAGCGCCTAGAGCGATAGCTTTTTTGGCAGCGAATTGAGCCACATTGCCGGATCCGGAAATAACGATACGTTTATCTTCCAAAGTTTCGCTGCGACGTTGCAACATATTTTCTATAAAGTAGATGACGCCAAAGCCGGTAGCTTCTGGACGCAACATAGAGCCGCCCCACCCTAAGCCTTTGTTGGTAAGAGCGCCGGAGAACTGGCCAGAAAGCTTTCTATACATGCCGAACAAGTAGCCTATTTCGCGTCCACTTACGCCCAAACCGCTGGTAGCGACATCGACAGTAGGGCCAATGTGGCGGAACAACTCAGCCATAAAGGACTGACAAAAACGCATAACTTCCATATCGGATTTGCCTTTAGGATCGAAGTCGGCTCCACCCTTGGCGCCGCCTAGAGGCAAACAAGTGAGCGAATTGCGAAATACTTGCTCAAAAGCCAAAAACTTGATAATGCTTAAATCTACGCTGGGATGGAAACGCAAACCACCTTGGAAGGGGCCAATAGCGCCACACATTTCCACACGATAGCCTCGGTTGATTTGCACATTGCCCAGATCGTCGACCCAAGGAACGCGGAAAATTATTACTCTTTCCGGCTCAACTAGACGCTCCAATACTTTCATGCGTCTGTAAACAGGATTGGCTTCTACTACAGGCACTACCGAAGAAAAAACTTCTCTCACCGCCTGAAGGAACTCCGGTTCGCCAGGATTGCGCACCGCAACTTGGCCCATAATTAAATCTAGAGTCGTCGTTCGCATACCCATATAAAGTTAGCTCCGTTCACACTGTTAAAAAAGCTGCTTAATTCGGCGACTTTCGCCTTTTCAAGCCTCCTCCCTCTTAGCTGCGGCCACAGCTAGCTAGCGGAGGGAGGAAACTGAAAATGTCGAATTTTCCAGGGCTTTTTGATATTTTTTTGGAGTGTGCTATTTCACGTGAGCAATCATGCTGTCGCTTTATATGCTCCCCTCTCGGGACAGACTGTAGAGCTCGAACGCGTACCCGATCCGGTTTTCGCCGGTAAAATGGTAGGCGACGGTGTAGCTATAGACCCAACTTCAGAAGTCTTGTTGGCCCCTTGTCCGGGAGTCGTCAAGCAAATTCATCCCTCTTGTCACGCTCTAACCCTGGAGACCCCCTCAGGCTTAGAAGTACTTATGCACATAGGCTTGGATACAGTGGCCTTGAAGAGCGAAGGTTTTACCCCCAAGGTAAAAGTAGGCGACTCGGTGGAAAAAGGACAAGAGCTTATTGCCTTTGACGCAGGCCTCATTGCTGAAAAAGCCCGCAGCCTGATTACTTTAGTTTTAATTACCAATACTGAAGCCGTCAGCCGGTTGGAAATAGAGCCTGGTTACAAAAAAGCTGGCCAAGATTTACTTATCAACGCCACTTTAGCTCAAAAAGAAGAAGATAAAGAAACGACTTCAGGTTTGAGCATAATGTCTGAGCCTATTGTGGTGCCCAACCCTCAGGGTTTACACGCCCGTCCAGCAGCCGTCTTGGCCAACTTAGCCAAAAAATTTAAGGCCAATTTGCAAATCGTGCGCGGCGAGCAATTTGCTAATTGCAAAAGCGTCGTAGCCTTAATGAGTTTGCAAGTGTTGCATAACGAAGTAGTGCGCTTCAGAGCTAGCGGCGAAGAGGCTCAGGAAGCTTTAGACGCTTTAAGTGAAGCTTTGGCTAGCGGTTTAGGCGAAAAACCGGAAGTTCCGGGCGTGGCTGGAGTAAATGCCCAACCAGATATAAATGTACAAGCTCAGCCCATGATTACGCCCGGCCCCTTAACGCCAGCTTTACCCAATCCGCAAACGCCAGATACAGATAATTTATTGCATGCCGTTTCTGCTTCTCCGGGCTTGGCTGTAGGGCGCATTTACCAAATGCAACGTACAGAATATGACGTAGAAGAGGAAGGCCAAGGCCCAGAAAAAGAGTTGCAAAAATTGCGCGAAGCTCTGAAAAAAGGCCAAAACGAGCTGGAATTTTTAGAAGTAAGCATGAAGGCCAAAGCCGATCCTAATAAAGCAGGCATCTTCGCCGCTCACCGCGAGCTTTTAGACGATCCCGACTTAATTGAGCAAGCTGAAGCAGGCATTGCTAAAGGTAAAAGCGCCGCTTACAGTTGGAAGCAAGCTTATATGGGCCAATCGGAGCGTTTAGCCCAATTGAGCCACCAGTTAATGGCCGCTCGCGCCGTAGACTTAAAAGATGTAGGCGAAAGAGTCTTGCGCTTGCTTATGGGCGAAGCGCCTACTATTCACAATTTCCCCGAAAATACGATTCTTATTGCCGAAGATTTAACACCTTCGGATACAGCGGCTTTGGATCGTTCCAAAGTAGTCGGTTTTGCTACTGTGCTGGGTGGCTCAACTTCACATGTGGCCATTTTGGCTCGCTCGCTGGACTTACCCGCTCTGGCCGGTATTTCAGCTCGAGCCCTCACAGTGGCCAACGGTACAAGAGCTATTTTAAGTGGCAGCAAAGGCACTTTAGAGCTTAACCCAGATGACCAGCGCTACCAAGAAGCCAAAGAAAAGCTTAAGCTTCAGCAAGAGCGTCGCCGCCAATTGCTCGAAAAGGCTAAGGATCCTGCCCAAACTACCGACGGTCGCCTTATCGAGGTAGCGGCCAACGTTGGCTCGGTAGCCGACACAGAGCAAGCCGTCACCTTAGGAGCAGACGGTGTCGGTTTGTTGCGCAGCGAGTTCCTTTTCTTGGCCCGCACTACTCCGCCTACCGAAGACGAACAAGCCGACATTTATGGCCAGATTGCTCGTACTTTAGGTCCCAAAGCCACACTTATTATCCGTACTTTAGATGTAGGCGGTGACAAGCCTTTGCCTTATTTGCCTATTCCGCAGGAAGCCAATCCTTTCTTAGGCGAGCGCGGCTTGCGCATATCTTTATTGCGCCCCGATTTGTTGCGCACTCAGTTTAGAGCCATTTTAAGAGCGGCTGGCTTTGCTAAATTGCAAATCATGTTGCCTATGGTGACAACTATTAGCGAATATCGTCAGGCCAAAGCTATATTTGACCAAGAGTGCAAAAACTTGGGAGTTAAGGTGCCTTTAGGCATTATGGTAGAAGTGCCAGCCGCCGCTTTAATGGCAGAAACTTTAGCCAAAGAAGTAGAATTTTTTTCTATCGGTACTAACGACTTAACCCAATACACTACAGCTATCGACCGCGGCCATCCTCAATTGGCCAACTTAGTAGACAGTCTCCATCCTTCTATCTTGCGTCTTATTAAATTGACGGTAGATGGAGCTCACAAGTACAAACGCAAAGTAGGCGTTTGCGGAGGTATCGGCGGCGACTTACAAGCTACGGCCATTTTGGTCGGTTTAGGTGTCGACGAATTGAGCGTAGCTGCTCCAGCCATTCCTGCCGTTAAAGACAGAATCCGTCAAGTTGACATGGAAGAATGCCGCCAATTAGCCGACCGGGCTTTAGCCTGTGAGAGCTCCGAAGCGGTGCGCAAATTACAGGAGGATATCGAGCGGTGAACTTTTTCAAAAAAGCTTTCGGCATTCTACAACAAATAGGTAAAGCCTTAATGTTGCCAGTAGCCGTCCTGCCTGTGGCAGGTATTTTGTTGGGCGTAGGCGCTTCCAAATACGGCTGGATGCCTTCTAATTTGGACACCGTCCTCAAAAGCGGCGTCAATATCTTCACTCAAGGCTGGCCTACCATTATGGCCTTGGGCGTAGCTATCTTGAAAATTATGGGCGATTCTGGCCAAGTAATTTTCAGCAATTTGCCCTTAATTTTTGCTATCGGCGTAGCCTTAGGTTTGACAAAAAATGACGGTGTCTCCGCCTTAGCAGCCGTAGTTGGCTACATGGTAATGAACGCTACTATGGGCGTTATGGCTACTATACGTGGCCTAGATGTGCTCAAATATTGTCCCGATTGCGGAGGCTTGCTAAGCGACCAATCAGTTATTTCCACTACGTCGATTATGGGCATAAAAAGTGTCGATACCGGCGTATTTGGCGGCATTGTTATAGGTATTATTACAGCTTATTTGTTTAATAAATACTATCGCATTTCATTGCCGCCTTACTTGGGCTTCTTTGCCGGTAAGCGCTTCGTGCCCATTGTCACAGCCTTTGCCGCCATTTTAACAGGCATCGTGCTCAGCTTCGTCTGGCCGCCCATTGGCGCTTTCATTACTTTAGCCGGCAACTGGGCTGCCAACGAAAATCCCTCTATAGCCGCCACTGTATACGGCGTTGTAGAAAGGGCTTTATTGCCTTTCGGTTTGCACCACGCTTGGAACGCTCCTTTCTTCTTCCAAATGGGCAGCTTCACTACTCCCGATGGCAATGTCGTCCAAGGTG
This sequence comes from Candidatus Bruticola papionis, assembly GCA_002407045.1. GTDB lineage: Bacteria > Vulcanimicrobiota > Xenobia > Xenobiales > Xenobiaceae > Bruticola > Bruticola papionis. The sequence goes on from DHKB01000066.1 coordinate 9,023, forward strand.
ATATTACTCGCTTCTTTAATGGCGACCCGACAGCCGGAATTTTAGGCGGCGGCTTCCTCTTCAAGATGTGGGGCTTACCTGCAGCCGCTATCGCTATTTGGCATAGTGCCAAACCTGAAAACAGAGTCCAAGTCGGCGGCATTATGATGTCGGCGGCCCTTACTTCCTTCCTTACTGGTATCACCGAGCCTATCGAATTTTCTTTCTTATTCGTGGCTCCAGCTCTTTACGCTATCCACGCTCTGTTAGTAGGCAGCGCCTTCTACGTAATGAACTTGGTAGGAGCTCACATGGGCTTTACCTTCTCCCAAGGTTGTATCGACTACTTACTTTACTTCCATAACGACACTAATCCCAGCTGCGTTTTGTGGCTCGGCCCGATTTACGCTCTCATTTACTATGTGGTCTTCCGCAAAGCTATTGAGATCTTTAACTTTAAAACTCCCGGCCGCGAAGAAGCTATGGCTGGCGCCGAAGCTGGTGGTACAGGCAGTGAATTAGCTGGCAAAGTGCTACAAGCTTTGGGCGGTCGCGCCAACTTAGTAAGCTTGGATGCTTGCATTACTCGTTTGCGCGTCGGCTTAAAAGATATATCTAAAGCTAGTCCCGATACTCTTAAAGCCTTGGGCGCTGCTGGTGTAGTTACTGTAGGTAACAACTTGCAAGCTATTTTCGGAACGCTTTCTGAGAACCTTAAGTCTGATATTGAAGAGTATATCAGCGCTCATGGCGACGCTTCGGCAACACCTTTGCCCGCTGCCGCGCCGGTCGATTCTACACCGACTGAACAAGTGCAAGTCAGCGCAACTATACGCGCTAAAGCGGCTGAATTTGCCTCTCTGGTGGGCGGTATTGACAACTTGGAAAACATACACTTAGCTTCTTTAACTCGTGTAGTTTTCCAAGTAAAAGACACTTCCCAAGTTAAAGCCGAAGAGTTAGCTGCTCAGGGCTTTAACCTTATGACTTTAGGTAAAGGCAAATTCCACTTAGTTTGCGCTTTAGATGAAGCCGCAGCCATGAATCAGGCTTTGCTTGATTCTCAACAAAAGTAGTAGCAACTTTAAGCGCTGCGGCCCAGGCCGTAGCACCAATTGGTGCTACAACACTATAAAAAAATAACTCCGCCTTCTAAAAGAAAGAAAGCGGAGTTATTTTTTTTGCGCTTATATAAATTCAAGCAAAGCTAGCTAGCTGCGGCTTTTATATGTTGCTTAGGCGCTGACTCTACAAAGCCAGCCCAGGCGCAACCTCCGGTTGCGCCTTACCGACAGAATCGACCGGCGCGGCAGGCGTTGGCGCAACTGGCTTAGGTGCAGTTGGCGTAGATATAGTTGCGGAAGCAGCACTATCTTGAGGAGCATCGCCAGGCACAAAGCCTTCAACTTTGCGTATCAATTTATCAATTTGCTCAGATTGCAACCGATATTTGTGGGCGGCATCTTTAAGAGCTTGTTGAGTAGTGGGCTCTTGAGTCATGAAATGCAAGTCTTCGGCAATTTGAGCAAAGCTCTTAAGCTTGCGCGAAGCTTTGTGTAAACGTTCTAACAACTCGGGAGAGCATTTAGCATTCATTTTGGCTTCAGCGCTATCAGTCAAAGCTTTAAAGCGCTCAGTTTCACTGACAGCCAAAGCGCTCATTTGACGCACTTTCAGTTCATAATCGGAAGCGGTATTGACTAACTTAGCGGTTTGGCCTTTTAAAGAGGCCGAAGTTTTTTGCAAATGCTGACTGGCTTGGCTCAGCTGAGTATCTAGGCGATCGAGTTGCATAGATACAGCTTTTTCCTCTTCATTGATCTTAGAATGCATTTGACCAAGCTGCCGGTGAGCGTCTTTGCTAGCGATACGCAATTCATTACTATAGAAGCGCAAGTTGGAAGCTAAATCCAAGATTTTGCGAGAAAATCCTTTAGCCGTCATTAGAGTGCGCACAGCTAAAGTTTGCTTATTAAGGTCTTTAAAAGGAGAACCGGCTAAAGCCGAATCATAAGAAGTGGAAGAAGAAAGCGGAGTGCGTAAACGCACGCAAGAGCCACTCTCTAAAAATACATCGGAAATTCCGGGAGTAATTTCCAACCACAGTAAACTGGTAGAAACTTCCAAAACGCTAGCCGAACTATCTTCGGGAATGCGAGCCGAAAAATCTGTAGCTATAGTAACGGCGATATTGGCATCTTTGCCAAAACGCTCTTTGTCCTCTTCTGTACAAAAGTCGATATTCTTAACGTAACCGATATCGACGCCGGCCATTTTCACATCATAATTTTCTTCCAGACCGGGAGTCTCTTTGAAAATCAATCTATATTGGTTGGCAAAGATACGACTGTCTCTAGTTTCGCTGCTAGGAGCGAAAATGAACAAAAGAACAACCAACAGAACCAACAAGGCTCCTATCTTCGACTCTTTGCTCAAATTGATTTTCTCCTTAATCAGTTTTATCTGGAGCTACTTGGCTTCTCTATTTGGCTTCTTGCCAGGCCTGTGAGACCAATTCTTTGACATCCCAAGCTTGCTGGCTGTTTTTTGGCTCGTCGCCTCGGTTTTCCTGGTCAGCAGCAGCTAAACAAGCTAAAAACTCGATATTACCAGCAGGCCCTTTTATAGGCGAAAAGGTGAGTTTTTCAACTTGTAAGCCTATACTTTGGCAAAAAGCTATAAACTTAGTCAAAACTTGCTCGTGTACTTCAGGACGGCGCACTACGCCGCCTTTAATATTTTTAGGGCCAGCTTCGAATTGAGGTTTAATTAAGCAAACGATCCTACCATTAGACGCTAAAAGCTCTTTGGCAGCAGGCAAAATAAGCTCTAAAGAGATAAAGGATAAGTCCATGGTAACTAAGTCCAAGGGCTCAGCAAACATATCTGGGGTTAAGTAACGGGCATTAGTGCGATCCATAACCACAACGCGGCTATCTTGAGTGAGCTTATAATCTAAAAGGCCCTTGCCTACATCGACAGCATATACTTTGGCAGCGCCACCTTTAAGTAAACAATCAGTAAAGCCACCAGTAGAAGCTCCCAAATCGGCCACAACTTTGCCTTCGGGCGATATTTCGAAAGTATTTAAAGCTTTTTCTAACTTGAAACCGCCCCGACTAGAAAAGGGAATACCTCGCCCTTGGATAGTTATTTCCGATTCTTCGTCTACCAAAAAGCCGGCTTTGTCGCGGCGTACACCATTAACAAAAATTTGACCAGTCATCAAAAGAGATTTGGCTTTTTCTCGAGTGGGAGCTAAGGCTCGCTCCACTAGAAGCAAATCGAGGCGAACTTTAGGATTTTTCATGGGGAAAACAGCTTTCTTTTATTTCAAGAAAAAAGGCTAAAGCCCAGCCTTAGCCTCTTTAATACCAAGTGTTAAAAAAAATTATTTCTTAGATTCAGCTGTATTGGAAGCCATCGCTTCGGAATGGGCAGAAGGGGCAGCAGGTGATTCCGCTCCAACAGTAGACGCTGGCGTAATTGCAGAAGCAGTAGCCGAAACGGATTCAGAAGCGGCCGCACTTTGCGCAGCTAAAATTTGGTTTTGGCGCGACTTCACTTCCAAAGAGACCAAATGAGCCGAGCCAGCTTGCAAATGAGCTCTAGCAAAACGCAAGCATACTGGACTTAAGAAATAGACCAAAACGCTTTGCATAATCAAAGTGACGGCCAAGCAAATGCCCAAGACCCAAATGTGCTGTTTTATTTCTTGATCCAAATTCATAGGATCGGCTAAAAATACCACATAAGCAGCCGCTTCACGTTTTTTGCTGCTATCCAATTCAGCTACGGCTGCTTTCCAAGTTTTGCCAGCCAACTTTACATCAGAACTGCTAATCTTAAACTGAGAACTGCCTTTGCCAGATTCATCCAGATTTTGACGCGGACTCCAGTATTTGAGCATCTTATCCAATTCGGCAGCAATGGTAGGAGTAGGACGCGAATCGGAGCGCTTGTCATAGGCAGAGACTACCTTGCCTTGGGCAACCAGCACCAAAAGTCCAGGAGGCATATTCTGGCTCCATTTGACCAGCGCTTTGTCGTCTATACGTTCAGCTAAAAGCAAAGCGCCATTTTTCTTTTTCTCGTCTTTGGCGCCTTTATTCAGAGCTACAGCCACCACATTATATAAAGGCGCAGAAGCTGAAGAGGAAAAGCGCAAGCATCCTTTACTAGCTTCACCAAACTTAAATACTGAGTCCAAGAAATCGGCGTCAAGTTTGTCAATATTCTTGAGTGAATTGGCTCTATCGGCAGACTCGCCTTTTTTAATGTTCGTCTCCGCTTTGCCGAAGTTGGCTTCAGAAGGGGTACCGCCACCTTTTTCTTTAGGCGCAGCACGCTCAGCAAAGAAACAGACATTGCCCTCGGTATCGACAACGGCCACCGCATCTTTGGAGATATTGGCTAAAGCGGTGAGCATATCACTGTCAAGCGCCTTTTTGTCGGTTTCAGAAAGAGAATCGAAACTATGCTTTAAATTGGTGCTGTTTCTGTAGGCATCTAGCCAAGAATCGGCGGCCATAAATTCGGCCTGGGTGACGGAAGTTTCGAAGTCGCGCGTACTTGCGTAGCCAAAAGCTTTCACGCTCTGCACCAAAGCGGCGGAAAGTTCTTCTTCGCCTCGAGTGCGGGCCAAATAAATTACAGAAGAGGCTACAATACTAAAAGAGAATAGGTAGATCACGGCCACCATAACCACAGCACGCCAGCGGAAACCGCCAATCAAGCGCTTTAATCTATTTTTGATTTCGGCGCTCGTAAATGAATTCATGGTGATAGCCTAACCTTCCCAGGGACGCGGCAGTACGCCAGCCAAAGATGTCTCTACCGAGCCGTATTCTGCCACGCATTCTTTTTTTCACTGCCTATTCCTGCCGTGAAAACGGGGGGGGGCGAAGAGACCTTAGCGCCATTCAAATCCAGACTAGGAAGTTGCAAAAGCAGTGAGCAGGAAGGGGTAAAGGGCGCCGAACTTGAAAGGCCGCCCCAGATAGCAAAGAAGTTTTGAGAGTTGAAGGAAAAAGTGAGTCTTACTACTCCTGAGTGCTTTGAAGAAAAAGATCTCCAATACTATTTGGGCGCTTTGCGCAGCGGACGCCCCTTTGCCGAATCTTCCCCACTGGCAGGATCGGATACTCACAAATTTCGCGGCGCTATTATCATTTGCCAGCCCTATATCGGAGCTCCCGACGCTTTGGGTGAAGAGCTTTTGCATAACGTTATTACTGGCCTAAACAATTTGCAAGAGTTGCCCCGATTCCTAATTTTTATGCATGAAGCGGTGCGCTTGTGCACCGAAAGTTCTACATTGTTGCCCACTTTGCAACTTTTGCAAAAACGCGGTTGTTCTCTGCGTATTTGCGAACATTCAGTACAAAAGCTATCTTTAAACGACGAAATAAAAGTCGGCCATGTAGTTTCTACCCATCTTATTTTGGAAATTTGTCTTAAATCAGAAAAGGTTATACGTTTTTAGAAATGATCCAACTTTCGCTGATCGTCCCCACTTACAATGAAAAAGAAACTCTGCCCGTTTTGGCTGAGAAAGTATTCGCGGCCCTAGATAAAGCCTCTATCAGTGGAGAATTAGTCGTAGTTGACGACAATTCTCCCGATGGCACGGCCGCTCTAGCCGAAAAGCTCAGCGAGCAATACCAAGGACGCATAAAAGTAGTCAAAAGAAGCGGTAAGCTCGGTCTTTCTTCGGCCGTTATAGCTGGCTGGCAAGCCGGAGAAGGCGAAATTTTGGGAGTAATCGATGCCGATTTGTCACACGATCCCAATATTTTGCCCGATATGGTTTATTCTATAACTCACGGTGGCGCCGATATTGCTATGGGCAGCCGTTATATCAAAGGTGGCGGAGTGCGCAATTGGCCTTGGTATAGGCGCATTACTTCCTTAACAGCTGTAGCTATGGGCTGGCCAATTTGTCCAGTTAACGACGTAACTAGCGGTTATATGCTTATGCGCCGCCAAGTTATCGAAGGTGCCGAACTCAACCCTATTGGCTTTAAGATTAATTTGGAAGTTTTAATTAAGGGCCATTATAAGACAGTCACCGAAGTGCCCTTTATTTTTGAAGATCGCCTAGCTGGCAAGAGCAAATTTGGTGGCGGCGAAATAGTCAATTATCTCAAACACTTATGGGCTCTCACCCTCTATTGGTTAAAAAGCCATCCCCAACGCACCAAAGTGCCTTACACACCCTTTCCAGGGAACAAATAAGGAGCCGCCGCTATGGAAGAAAATTGGCTGAACGACGAGTATGTAGCTTATTACAACCAAAATTATGCCACAGAAGCCGACTATTTTGAGCAATGCTTAAATTTACTGCAAGTAAATGCTGACGATACGCTAATCGATTTCGGCTGCGGCAACGGTGAATTTTTAGGATTAGCTTCTGCTAGAGCTAAAAAAGTATATGGTTTGGACATTTCTCGCTTGCAAATCGAGCTTACCAGCAAGAATTTGAGCCATTGTCCCAATGCCGAGCTTATTTGCTCTTCTTTTACATCTTATAAGCCACAGCCCAATATATTTACTAAAGGCTTTTCCCGTAAAGCTTTGCACCACTTAACCGATGCGGAGAAAGCAATATTTGCCGAAAATATCGGCCCAGCTTTTCAAAGCGGCGCTCTGTTATATATTGAAGACGGTATCTTTTTCGAATTTGAGCGGCCGCAATTGCAAGATAATTGGGAAAAATTGAAAGAGCAAGCTGCCCAATATTACGGTAAAGCCTGGAAAGCTAAAGAGCACGATGTTATGAACAGCTTTCTCAACGAATTTCCCTGCGGAGTAAAATATTGGCAAAGCTGCCTAGAGGAAGTCGGCTTCAAATTGATCGGCCTTATGCCTAAATGTTCCTTTTACGGCGGTATAATGTTGCAAAAGCAATAAAGACACCCTTTATTTTTGTTCATAACTTCACTATAAGCCGCACTTTTTAGTTGCGGCTTTATTATTTATATGCGACAATGGCAGGAATAGCATTATTGTTTTTTTTGCTTTTGTGGTTTGTTTTTCTTTGCCGAAAAAGCGTTAGGTGTCTGTATTTTCTCTCTTGGTTGAGTTTATTTTTGCTTTTTGGCAAACAAAATCTTTTGAATAAACGAGAAGATCTACTAATGGAAGAAAAAGTAACTTTATTTGCTCCCGGTTCTTTAGGAACATGCTGGTATGGAAAATATCACTATTTGGAACCTTGGGTAGGTTGCCAACACAATTGCCCTTATTGCTACGCTCGCTCTCGCGTAGCTGTCAACAATACTTTAAACGAACTGAATGCCAAATTTGACGATCCGGCCCTTCTTTACCCCGAAGAAGAGCTTTTGCGCCGTATTCACGAAGAAGTAAACTCCGGAAACATTAACATATTAAAGCTTTCTCGCTACACCGATATTTTTACGCCTAAGTTCGTAGAAAGCGGCCTGAGTTTGGAAATTTTAAAAATTCTCAGCGCCTCCAAAGTCAATCGAGTAATTATTACCACTAAAGGACTGCCCAGCCGTGAAATTATCGATTTAATGAGCAAATGGCGCGAAAAGTTCTCCTATAACGCCGCCTTCAGTCCTTCAGTTATGCTCAATCCCAATCCGCTGGCCAAATTTGTGAAAAACTTAAAGCCTTTAAAAGCGCGTTTAGAGGCTGCTGAAGAAATTTGCCAAGCTGGTTGCCAAACGACTATTCACCTCGATCCCTTTATTGCTCAAATTGACGACCGCGACGAAGCCCTTTTACCTTTCCTCGATTTATTGGAGCAGCATCACTTAAAGCGAGTAATGTGGTCTTACTTACTCTTCTCGCCCGGCATTATGGACACTGTACGCCAAGCTTTAGCTCCAGCTGTTCTGGAAGATATTCTCTCTCGCTACAATTTTGACGCCAGCCGCAAAATTTTACCAGGCCAAGACGATACTATTTCCTTTGCCCAAAAGAACGAAGTAGCTTTAGCTTCCGTCGACAAAGTAGCTACCGCTCTTATGCAACGCAATTTCCAATTCGTGCTCTGCTCCTTAAAGAGCATTCGCGGCCTGAATTTGCAAAAATATCCTCGCAACATGCTTTGCGACGGCAAGTTCTATGCCTAAGCTATTTTTGCCCAACGCTGAAAATGTCATACCAACCTCCGAAGGTGGTTTTACTGAATTTTTTCAGCATAAAACCTTGAAAGTATTCCCCCGCTTTCTTTGCTCGCTCAACCCAGGCGACGTGTTGGTAACGCCAGCTCAAATTGAGCCTTCCTTCCAGAGCTATATTTGCTCTCTGCTCGATTTAGGCGCACCAGAGCAAACGGTTATCAATGTTAAAATGGCTGCGAGCTGTCTTTTAACTGACGCCATTAAAGCCGACGCCACCGCTTTACAAACTATAAAAGAGCGCTGCCAAGGTGAAGATTGGTTTGTCGAGCCCTACATTCAGACCGAGCCTATTTTTGAGCTGGGCCAACAATTGGAGTTGCCCGTAAAAGGCACCGCCCAAAAGTATTTGGCTTTGGGCTTAATAGACAACTTAAATAGCAAAGACTTTTGCAAAGCTTTGGCTATAGGTGCGGGTTGCCAAGTGCCGCCGGGAATGTGCGCCGACAGTAGTTCCACTTTGGAACAACTTATCGACACCGTTTCGGCCCAGCTCTCAGCCCAAAATGAGCAAAAACAGCCCAAACTTATGTTGCGCAAAATTCAATCGGCTGGCGGCGCTGGCAATTTAGCAGGCACTGCCGACGAATTGAAAACGGCTTTGCCCCAATGGTACGGCGGCAGCAGAGTATTAGTTGAGCAATTTATAGATTTTGAAACGGTTTGCGGCTCGCTCAGCTTAATAGACGATCAAGGTTGCCACTTTATAGGCTTAGACAGCCAAGTGTTTGACACTCACGGAGGTTGGTGCGGTTTTGACTATCCGGCCAACCTAACCGGCTCGGAAGCCGATGAAGCTATGTCAAAGCTATTGGCCGATATAAACCGCTTAGGTCGTTCAGTATACTTAACTGGAGCCCGAGGCTATTTAAATATGGACTGGGGCTTAACTAGAAACGAACACGGCCAACTTGAGCCGATCTTTTTGGAATGCAACTTCCGCCACAATGGCTTCGGTTATGTAGTTGATATAGCCAAACACTTTTTTGGCCCCCATTGGTCAAGCCTGTATATAAGTTCTCGAGAGTCGTTACCTACCGCAGCTACTACCACCGACGAAGTGCTGGATAAGCTAGGCTCACTCACCTATGAAGGGGAACCGCTCCTTTTGCATAAAACGAAAGGCAGACGCGGACTGATAATAACTTCGCCGCCAGCTCATGGCACTGTAGCTCTGGCTGCTTTGGGTGAAAGCGAAGAATATGTGGAGTCTGCTCTGGCCCTAGCCGCTCGAGCCTTAAAAGAGTTGCACTAATTTCGCATATCAGAGGTTCGAAACTATGGAGAGAGTCGTTGTCGTTTTAGCTTTTATTTTAATTTTTGCTTTTAATTCAATCGACAACGCCATCTCTCCCATGGCCGACGTAATTGGCCAGAGCTTCAGCATTCCAGCCCACACGGCTTTACTGTTTATCTCTTTTTGTACTGGCGGCACCGTAGCTGGTCTGGTGTTTGGCCCTTCGCTAGTTTCAGCTTTTAAATCAAGCAAATTGCTCTTTTGGTGTACGCTCCTTTTAGCGCTCACTCAAGCAGCCTTTGCTTTTTCTTCTTCTTTCGAGCTGGGCTTAGTCTGGCGAGCCTTGTCCGGTTTGGGAGCAGGCTTTGTTGCTTCCATTATGTGGAGCCTTACTTTTCATGGCGTTTCCAAAGCCTATTTCCCAGCCATGATCGCCGTTCTAATGTCGGCTCGCCCTTTAGCCACAGCCGTCGGCGTACCGCTGGCCGGTTGGCTTACAGTCGATTTCAATTGGCGCGTGCCTATTATAATTATTGCTTTGCTTACTGCGGCCAGCGGTTTGGCTTTAGCTTGGTTTTATCCAACCGAGCACAAAAACAAAGGTGAGCAACCTAGCGACAAACCTCAAGAAGAAAAAGCTTCACCTTTATGCCAAAATTTAACTTTTAAGAGCCTTTTCTCCATTTGTAAAGCTATTGTCGAGCCTTACCAAAAAGCTTTGGCTGTGCCTCATGCCGTCACCTACTATATAGGCTCAACCATCAACCGTATGGCCTACTTTGGCTTTTACTCTCTGTGCGGCCTTTGGTTTCCCTATCATTATCATCTCGATCTTAAAGAAGTTAGCTTAGCCCTTCTGATTATCGGTTTAGCCGATTGTCTTATCAATTTCTTTACCAACAGCATAATGAAGCGCTTTGGCCATCGCTCCACATTTTTGGTAAGCATTATTTTCTCGTTGGTGCTTTTGCCGATCTTTATTTACGGCAAACTGAATATAACTGCCGCCGTGGCCGCTATTGCCATTTTTATGACTTTAGACCGCATTTACTCTATGGCTTTAGTTATTAGCGTACCAGACATGTTCCCCAGCGTGGGCGACAAAACGGCTTTTGGCTCTTTAAATACTTTTACCGCCTGGGGTGCTATGAGTATTATTGCCGCTTTGCAAGGCATTTTTACCGAGCGCTTAGGTATGGCCGCTATGGAAACTTTACTAATTCTTTGCTTTATCGTCGGCGGCGCCATGATTACTTACATTCAGTGGAAGACTGTCTTCCATAAAGATGTGCTCGAATGCAATCGTTAAGAGCAGACAATTGCACACAAACACAACACATATAGAAGGCAGACAGAAAACAAATAGGAAAAGCGAAGGAAGCAAGCGTTCATAATAGAAACCACTTAGGCTGTCGTTAGGCAACTTTTGGGAACATGTTTTCTCATTCGCCTTACGCTCGTCCGTTTTTTCCCACAAAACAGCCTGCAGAAGACAGTTCGTTCAATTTTTTATAAGAAAATTTGATTTAGTTTGTTTACAAATATCGGAGTGCGATAACATGGGATTCATTGAATGGCTTTTCGACCCCAACGAGCGGGAAATTAGAAAGATCCGCAAGGTCGTCAAGAAGATCAACGACTTTGAAGAGAGTATGAAGAGTCGTTCTGACGAAGAGCTGCGCGCTCTTACCGACACTTTCCGCCAGCGTTTACAAGGCAAAGAAACTTTAGATGATCTTTTACCCGAAGCTTTTGCGGCTGTGCGTGAAGCTTCCAAACGCACTTTAGGTTTGCGCCACTACGACGTACAAATGATCGGTGGCGTCGTACTTCACCAGGGACGTATCGCCGAAATGAAAACTGGTGAAGGTAAAACTTTGGTAGCAACTAGCCCAGTTTACCTTAACGCTTTAACTGGACGCGGCGTCCACGTCGTTACTGTAAATGACTACTTGGCTAAACGCGACGGCCGCTGGATGGCCCCCATTTATCATTTCTTAGGCTTATCTGTCGGTATTATCAATCACGACACCGCCTACTTATATGATCCCGAAGTCGAAACTGGCGATGATAGTACCAACCACTTGCGCCCCGTACCTCGCCGCCAAGCCTACGAAGCCGATATTACTTACGGCACCAACAACGAGTACGGTTTCGATTATTTGCGCGACAATATGGTCATGGATTTAGACCAGCGCGTCCAACGTGAGCTCAACTTTGCCATTGTCGACGAGGTCGACTCCATTTTAATTGACGAAGCCCGCACCCCGTTAATTATTTCCGGTCGCGGTACCGGCTCAACCAACATGTACGGCCGCTACGCTCAAGTAGCTCGCGAATTGAAAAAAGACGTCCACTACACTGTAGAAGAGAAGTCGAAGACTGCTCCTTTAACTGAAGAAGGTGTAGCCAAAGTTGAGCAACTTTTAGGCTTGCGCAATCTTTTCGATCCAGACAATATGGAAACGGCCCACTTTATCGACAACGCTTTACGCGCCAAAGAATGCTACCGCAACGATATTGAGTATGTAGTTAAAAATGGTGAAATCGTTATTGTTGACGAATTTACCGGCCGCCTCATGTTCGGACGCCGCTATTCCGACGGTTTGCACCAAGCTATCGAAGCCAAAGAAGGCGTAAAAGTCCGCCAAGAAGACCAGACTTTGGCTACTATCACTTTCCAGAATTACTTTAAGCTCTACCATAAGTTGGCCGGTATGACCGGTACGGCCTTAACCGAAGAGCGCGAATTCCGCGAAATTTACGACTTGGACGTAGTAGTAATTCCTACCAACGTAAAAGTAGCCCGTATCGACTTGCACGACCAAGTTTACAAAAACGAGAAGTATAAATTTAAGGCTGTTTGCGCCGACATTGCCGAGCGCCATGCCAAGGGCCAACCCATTTTGGTAGGTACTCGCTCTATTGAAAAGTCGGAAGAGCTCAGCCAGCTTCTTACTAAAATGGGCATTAAACACAACGTGCTCAACGCCAAATATCACGAAAAAGAAGCTCATATTATCGCTCAGGCCGGACGTTTTGGCGCTGTAACTATCGCTACCAACATGGCTGGTCGAGGCGTCGACATCAAATTGGGCGGCGATCCTGCCGATCCCGAAGAAGAAAAAAAAGTGCGTGAAGCTGGCGGCCTCTATATTTTAGGTACTGAGCGCCACGAATCTCGCCGTATTGACAACCAGTTGCGTGGTCGTGCCGGCCGTCAGGGCGATCCAGGTGCTTCCCGCTTCTATGTGGCTTTAGACGACGAACTTATGCGCCTCTTCGCTAGCGACAGAATCCGCAGCTTGATGGATACTTTGGGCTTAGAAGATGAAGTTATCGAGAATCCTTTAATTTCTCGCGGTATTGAAAACGCCCAAATGAAGGTAGAGAGTCACCACTTCGAGATCCGTAAAAACGTTCTCAAGTATGACGACACCATGAACGAGCAGCGCCGCGTTATCTATGCCGACCGCGACAAGATCTTGGAAGGCAAAGACTTGCGCGAGACTATTTACAGCTTCATTGAAGATGCGGTCAGCGATTTGGTCGATATGCATATGCACGAGCAAGCCCCGCCCGAAACTTGGGACTTCGATGGCTTAATGGTAGCTTTGCACGATCAATTAGTCTTGCCCGAAGGTGTGAGCAAGGCCGATTTGGGCGGCAAATTACCTTCTGAAATTAAAGAAACCGTAGTTGGTTGGTTACGCGAAGTATACGACAAGAAAGTGAAAGTTTTAGGCGATCAGCTTATGTCCGAATTGGAGCGTTTCACTTTATTGCGCGTTACTGACGAAAAGTGGATTGAGCACTTGAGCAATATCGAATTATTGCGCGAAGGTATCCACTTGCGCGGCTACGGTCAGAAAGACCCTCAGGTTGAATTTATCCGCGAAGCTGCCGAAGAGTTCGATGGCTTGAAACGCCGTTTGCGCGACGATACTTTGCATTATCTCTTCCGTGTCGAAGTGCAAGTTCCCGAGCAAATTGAAGAGCACATTGAACAAAAAGAGACTATGCACGCAACCTCTACCAACCGCGATAACGAAACTCCCGCCGAGCCCATTAAGCGCACCGGAGCCAAATTGGGACGCAACGATCCTTGTTGGTGCGGCAGTGGCAAAAAGTGGAAAAAGTGCCACTATCCCGAAGAGCGTTAGTATTTAGCGCCACTTAGCCAAGGGCCCGTTCGCCTTCTTAAAATTTAGGCGCGGGCTCAATCATTTTTTACACAATTTTTGGAAAGGAAAATACTTCGTTATGCTCTCCCAATTTGCCGAGCCTTTAAGCGAAGCCCGCGCCCGCGTCGAACGCATGCGCGACTATCTTTGACCTGGAAACAATCGAGCGCAAAATTCAGGAAATAGAAGCCCAATTTGGCTCCGGCCAAGTGTGGGAAGACAACGAGGCCGTCCAACGCCTCACTCAAGAACTGGCTCAATACAAAACTATAGCTCAACAGTGGCACGAACTAAATTCTGCTTTGGAAGAAGCTGAAGTGGCCGCCGAGTTGGGTACGCCAGAAAATCAAGAGGAAATAGACGAAGCCCAGCACTATTATGACGAGCTTACTCACCGCTTAGAGCGAGCCGAAACTATTTCTTTATTGAACGGCCCTTACGATAAAGCGGCCGCTATTGTAACTCTTCACGCTGGAGCTGGCGGAGTCGACGCCCAAGATTGGACAGAAATGCTCTTGCGCATGTATATGCGCTGGGCCGAAAGTGAAGGCTACAAAGTAAGTTTAGTAGAGTATTCGCCTGCCGAAGAAGACGGCATCCATTCGGCCAGCCTCATTATAGAAGGCTTCTATCCCTTCGGCATGCTCAGTTCCGAGCACGGCGTGCACCGCTTAGTGCGCATTTCTCCTTACGACGCTGCTCACCGCCGCCACACTTCTTTTGCCAAAGTAGAAGTAGTGCCAGAATTAGCTGAAGAGCTCAATATTGAATTGCGCCCCGAAGATTTAAAGATAGACACCTATCGCTCTCAAGGCGCAGGCGGACAGCATGTCAACAAAACCGAATCGGCGGTGCGCATTACTCACATTCCCACTGGCACAGTGGCCGCTTGTCAAAACGAGCGCTCCCAACATTCCAATAAAGAGACGGCTATGCGCATGCTTAAAGCCAAACTTTTAGAGCTTAAACGCGAGCAACGCCAAGACACTTTAGATAATGTCAAAGGCGAAAATCGCGAAGCAGCCTGGGCCAACCAAATCCGCAACTACGTTATGCAACCTTACACTATGGTTAAAGATAGACGTACCGGCTTTGAAAATGCCAATGTAAACGCAGTGCTGGAAGGCGACATAAATGGCTTTATGCGCAGTTGGTTGCAAGCTCGAGCTCGCTTAGGCCGCGAGCCGCAAACTAGCGACGCCATCTAAGCTACAAGTTTTTGGGAAAAAGATTATGAAATTAACTATCCTCGGTACCGGCAATGCCGGTGTAGCTGAATGTTACAATACTTGCTTTGTGCTCAGCAACGAACAAGGCAACTTTTTGGTAGACGGCGGCGGAGGCAACGGCCTTTTCCACCAACTGAAGCGAGCTGGCCTCAAGTGGCAAGATTTACACACTATTTTTGTTACTCACAAACATGTGGATCATATTTTGGGCATTGTCTGGATGATTCGCTTTATTTGCCAAGGTATGGCTCGCGGCCAATATGAAGGCGAAGCCACTATTTACGGCCACGACGAAGTTATAAAATGTCTGCGCCTTTTGGCTGAGCAGCTTTTTACACCCCAAGAGACAAAATATATAGATACGCGCCTCCATTTAGTGGAAGTAAAAGACGCTCAGGAAGTTAATATTTTAGGCTGCAAAACCGTATTTTTCGATATTTTATCTACTAAAGCTAAACAATTTGGTTTTACTATGGATCTTGGCAATGGCGAAAAATTGACTTGCTGTGGCGACGAGCCTTTTAATGAAAGCACCAGAAGGTACGCTCAAGGTAGCAAGTGGCTTCTGCATGAAGCTTTTTGCTTAGATAGCCAAGCTGATATTTTTAAGCCTCACCAGAAGCACCATTCTACTATGAAAGAAGCTTGCCAATTGGCTCAAAGTCTTCAGGTAAAAAATTTAATTATTTATCACACTGAAGATAGAAACATAAAGCAAAGAAAGAGCTTATATACAGAGGAAGGTGGGCCCTACTTTAGTGGCAGCCTTTTTGTACCCGACGATTTGGAAACTTTTGAGCTGTGAGGCGAAACTTCTAAAAAGTGGGAAATTAAGCGTACTTTGCAAGCCGGTAGTACCGTCTTTTGCAAGCTAAGCTTAAAAATAACCAATTTTTTTTGGAGAAAAAAAATATTTTTGAAGGGGAACAAAAATAAGAGAAGAAGTTAGGCCCCGTTAATAGATAAGAACACAAGTTTTCACGGATTTTTATCCGCCCTTTTACTACCTTCGGCAGGAGAAAAAATCTTTTGCCGAATTTGACACCGCTCCGGTAACGGTACGCGCTCTCTGAAAGTTAGCGGTCAACTAGCTTGAGGAAACTTTGAACAGCTCATCTTAGAGCCGCGGGCTGGCAGGGATTAAGTATTATAACTCCGGAGTTTTTACCATCACTAATATATATAAAAAATATAAGGAGATCATGCAATGAATTTACGCATGAAAACTACGGTTGCTGCCGCAGTATTTACACTCGGTCTAGCCGCCCCTGCATTCGCTGCTCCTTTATTCCCGGATGTTCCCGAGAATCATTGGGCTCGTGATGCCGTAGCCACCTTGGCTGCTAAAGGTATTGTCGAAGGTTATCCCGATGGCACTTTCAAGGGTGACAGAAACGCCACTCGTTGGGAAGTTGCTATGATGGTTGCTCGCTTGCTCGGTCAGATGGAGCAGGAGCACGCCACTTTCGCCACCAAGGCCGAGCTCGCTGAGCTCCAGAAATTGGTGGACGCTCTTCGTAGCGAATTAGACGCCCTCGGTGCCCGCGTTGGTACCTTGGAAGACAAGGTTGACAAACTCGACCTCCGCGTCTCCGAGCTCGAGAGAATCACCTTCTACGGCTCCTTGGAAGCCCGCGTTACCGCTCAGTCCTTCCACAACGATGCTGACGGCGTCTCCGACAGCAACGTCGGTGGTGTCGGCGGTTTCGATTACAACGCTGCTGCTGGCACCGTCGCTGGCACCCAGCTCGACCCCCAGAACGGTGGCGTACTTCCCGTGGCTGACCTTCGCAATGGCGTAGGCCTCACCAATGGTACTGGCTTCACCATGAAGGGTATCCTCGGTATGCGCATCCGCGTTTCCGACGATATCGACGCCGGCGCTGAATTCGCTGCTTACACTTCCGCTGGTAACAGCATGGTTGACTCCCTCTGGGGTGTCTCCGCTCCTTACCTTTGCAACCAGTTCGGTGGTTCCAGCTCCGTTAACAGCTTGAACAACGCTCCTTACACCCGCATGGTGTTGGACAACTTCTGGGTAATTCACAATCCTTCCGGCATTAAGCTCACCTTGGGCGCTTACAGCGAAGACAACATGGACAACATCCTCTTCGCCGGCCAGAAGAACCTCTCCGCCTTCGGTCCCGACTACTTAGATCGCTTCGGTTTCAACTTAAGCGGCAGCCACGCTTTCGAAGCTGGCGTCCTTCGTTGGGAAGTTTTAGGCTCTCGTATCTCCACCTTCGGCGACCAGGATTATGGTTATGCTAAAGCTTATGACACCGACATCATCGGTGGCGACATCGCCTTCGAGTTCGGCGGCGGCCAGGTTAAAGTCAACTTCATGCGCGCTGCTAACGAAGCTGCCAATGGCGACTCCTTGGGCATCGGCTTAATCAACGACGCTAACTTAGCTTACGGTTCCACCGCAGTTGGTGCTACAAACTTACAGTGGGTCAACCCCTCTGGCTACTACAAGAGTGCTGACCTCGAAGGCGGCAACAAGCGCCCCATCCCCGGCTGGGACACCACTGCTGACTTAGGCAACGGCGCCTTTGGTCCTCAGAGCATGTTCGGCTATGGCATCAGCGCCAACTACAAGTGGGATATCGGCGAGTCCGGTAACGAGATTTACGCCGCTGGCGAATACGCTCGCACCGAGTACAAATCTAACAAGGATTCCGATTACTCCTCCGAAGGCAACGCCTTCCGCGTAGAAGTCGGCGCCAACTTGTTAGAAGGTGACCTCGACCTCAGCTTGGCTTACGTATCCGTAGATCCCAACTACGATCCTTTCGTAAACATGAATCCTTACGTGAACGGCCTCGAGACTTACGGTCGCTACAGCGCCTTCAACTTAATGAACACCAACTACTACTCCAACATGTGGTCTTTGCATGACACCGAAGTATATCCTCACAACCGCGAAGGTATCCGCTTCAACGGTCAGTGGCGCTTCGATGATCGTCACGGTTTAGTATGGGCTAAAGCTGCTTTCTTGAACCAGAAAGAGTCCAGCTTGTACGACGTACGTGAACAGGCTGGCACCGTCGCTGGTGCTCCTACCAACTACGTCCTCGGTTTCGCCCCTGGTTTCATGGATCCCGTCTTCTACGGTTACGCTGATCCTTCCGTCTACGGTGCTCAGAGTGCTAGTTCCTTCGACGATAACCTCAACGCTCTCGAAGATCACAAAGGTAAGCAGACCCAGTACGGTATTGGCGCCAGCTACAAGTGGGACAACCCTCGTTTGAAACTCGACCTCGGTTACAACCGCAACGAGTTCAAGCGTGACAGCGATCTGGCTGTTGCCCAAGGTGGAAGCCAGAACTACGTCAAGCTAAACAACGACAACTTCCACATCGGTTTAGGCTGGGAAGCCAACGATCAGTGGACCTTGCGCGCCGGTTGCGACATGGTTAACATGAACGGTCACTGGGATCCTTCCGGTGCTTACAACCAGTTCGCCGCCTCCATCAACTCCATCGACTTCAAGAACATTGACGTTCAGCAGACCATTCCTTTCATTGGTTTCGACTGCGACTTGAGCGCCAACACTCAGTGGAACATGGACTTCCGTTACTACGACACCAAGGATAAGGTTGACGCCGCCACCTTCGCCAACTTCCGCCAGGATGGCTCCGCTCAGACCATTGGTGACACCACTCCTGGTTACACCAACCATCCTTTCAGCTGGTACGGCTGGCAGGTCACCACTCAGTTCAAAGTTAAGTTCTAATTTTTACTTAGTTAGAACAGCTTAGCTGAATAAATGGAGCCCTCGCTCTCAACCGAGCGGGGGCTCTTTTTAGTTATTATATAAACTTAGAAAGATAAGAAAATGGACGACAACTACACCAACAACACGGAAGAACAGCTAAACCAAGAAGTTTCTTTTATCCAGCGGATTATACGGCGGATAAACGGGCGTTGTACTTCTTGTCATAAATTTTCTCCTTCCTTCCAGCTAGTTGTCTATACACAGATTCGCCTATAACTCGCGCCAATTTTACAGGAACGGCATTACCTATTTGGCGCATATTTTCTGTTGCTGACGAGTTAAAAATATATTGGTCAGAAAAAGTCTGAATACGTGCGCTCTCCCTCACTGAGTAATATCGCAAGCTTCCCCTATCGTCAACAAACATATTTTCGCCTCCCGGTACCCCATGAGTTCCGGCTTTAATAGTTTTGGAAGGTTCATCCAAGACACTCCCAGAGTGTCCGGCGTAGGCTTTAGCCCCTGCCCTAAAACCATGATTAGGGATTTTTATAGCGTTATCTTCCCTTGGATCCGGTAAATCACCAATAGCATCTCTAACCGTCTGCCATCTAGCCATAGGGAATAAACTAGATTCGACAACTTCACAAATAGCTTCAGCTTTTTTTTGTGTCAAAGGACTGCCACAAGGAGCCTTTAGATTATGTTTTTCCCAATAAGTTTTAGACACCCATTTGTCATAGAGTAAACTTTCTTTGGAGTGAGTTTGCTGAGGAAATCTCCACTGTAAGTGGCTATCATTTCTAAAACCAACGATAATGACGCGATGCCTTTGCTGCGGAACCCCATAATCTGCAGCATTTAGTAGTTTAAAAACTACGTTATAACCTAGCCCAGATTCAACTCCAGCCTTATGGTGCTCTTCAAGTTTTACTAAATGTTCTAACCAATCTTCACATTCTTTTTTAATGACTTCAGGATGTTGCAACTGTAACAAAATGTAGTTGAAGTACATTGAAAAGGACTTTCTCAACAATCCTTTCACATTTTCAAAGATAAACGCTCTGGGACGAATTTCACGGACTGCTCTAATAGCTTCTGGGAACATGTCTCGTTTATCTTGATTAGCCGTATGTTTTCCACCCAATGAAAATGGCTGGCACGGCGGCCCCCCGGCAACAACCTGGACTTTACCTTCAAAAGCAGTATAGTCAACAGTTCTTACATCTACGTTATGAATATGCCAATCGCCAATATCTGAATATCCATTTTGAATATTAAAAATTATAGTGTTACAAGAATCTTGATCCCATTCGTATAAATCAGTATGGTGAAATCCAGCTTTTTGCAACCCCAACGCCAACCCACCGGCGCCACAGAACAATTCCAGTAAATTCACCGCCACACTCCTTTCTAATATGCTATATTATGCATTGCTTTTTCTTATAAATTTTATTCCGCGTTTTGCCGTAGCTGAGCAGCAAGCCAATATTTTCCGCTTTAAGCAAAAGTCTGGCAGCAGTTTTTGTATGTACACCCAAAAGCTCAGCAGCCACTGTACTATTTACAGCTTCGTGCTCAGCTAAATACGCTGCCACAATCTCCCAGCGCTGCTCTTCCAATTCGGACATAGATTCGGACACTAATTCGGACATTGAAAGCAATGCTTAAGATTAGCAAAAAAAAGCCATCAAAGCTAAAAAAAAACGATGAAAATTCACTGTTAATATTACTTTACAGCGCTGCTGCAGACGCCGTTTCACCTAATGCCTTAGAGAGCAAGTAAACACAATATTGATTTAAGCTTATTCCTTCCTCACGTGAATGCTCACTCAAAAGTTTGTGTAAACTACGAGGAATGCGCAATTTAAACTGCCCGGAATAACTCTTTAAGCTGTCAGGTTCGTTTATTTTTATTCCCTCTTCTAAAGCCGCCTCAAGCCACACTTTTTTAGCATCAGCAGCATTAGCTAAAGCTTGTTCTATCGTTTCTCCGCAAGTCAAACACCCTGGCAATTCAGGAAAAGAGACTACGAAGCCACCCTCATAGGGATCTTCTACTATTTCCATTTTGTAAGGCTTAGCTAAATACTCATTCAATTGACTAATCATCGCTTACCTCACTTTCTACAACTTGCTTAACAATTTCTACATAAACCCTTTTTATGGGTTCATGTCTAGGTATCGTGATAGGCTGTTTCCCAGGTTTACGAAATGTATAATGACTACTTCCAATAGTTCGTCCACTTATTGTATATCCGTAACTTTCCAACACTTTACGAATTTCTTCAAATCTAAGCCCTCTCGATAAAGAACAAATGCGGGCTAACAGTTTTTCCCATTTTGACATGTAATCACCCCCACTGCCACGATACAATGGAACCATATATGGTGTCAACACATTTTACAATAAAAAAAAATCCGCCGACTTAATTGAAGTGCGGCGGAGCCTTTGTAGTAGTGCGAAGCTAAAATTTAGCCTTTAGGCAAAGCTTCAGCAATTTTAGCTTCAATTTCGGGAGTAAGCTGGCCGTGAATAGCTGTTAAAGCACCAATATCGGTACGCAAAACTAATTGCAAATCTTTGGAAATAACGTAAGCGCCGATCACTTGGCCTTGCTTGTTGACAGCTTCAGCTTCATAATATTCGCCAGCTAAAGGCTCGCCATTATCGAGCAATTTTATAGTATATTTGCCAGCTTCCCTAGTTAAACCAGTAGCTGCGCCAGGCAATTCTTCCAGTACCGCTTTTACTAAGCCTAAGCTAATATCAAAATCAGAGTGAGTATAACTGTAGCTGCCTACGTAGACCTGATTTTTTTCTCCTTCGGCAGTGACGTTAATCATTTTGCCGTCGTCGCTGAGCTTAAATTTAATTTTGCCATCGTAACCAGCCACAATGCTATCAAATTCACCAACGCCAGCTTTACCAGCATCTACATTAAAAATGCCGGCCAGACGATAAGTAGTAGCTGAATCGGTAGCTTCATTGCCGCTAAGGATGTTAAATTCGAAGATCTTTAAGCCTTCGCTAAAATCGGTAATAACTAAATTGCCGTTGTTGTATTGACTGCTATTTTCTCTAGCATAAGAACCAACGCCCTTAAAATTAGGGTTAATTTCAGAAGCGACAGCCTGAGCAGTTGCGGTATTTTGCGCAATTTCCGCAGTAGACTGAGCGCTTGTAGTTTCGACAGTCGCACTAGATTGAGCGGCAACAGGCTGAGCTTGCGGGGCAGTTTGATTACTATTTTTAACTGTACAACCAACGCTAAAAAGAGTCACTAAAGCTAAAGCACAAACAGTACCTTTATAATTCATAAATATCAGCTCCTTAACTATCAATCATCAAAGCTGAGCTAAACTAAAACTTCAAATTGACTTCTTTTTGCTTAGGCTTAGAGTTTTCGATCCAATATTTTACGATGTACTTGCCGTTTTTGCACATCACACCACCTTTATCGGGATAGCCATTCCACTTGAGAGTGTAGTTGCCTTTAAATTTGCCAGCCGTACGATTTTTCGAAACTAACTTAGTGCCATCAGAATTGTAAATTTCTATGCGTATTTTACTATGCTTGGGATAAGCGCCCTCAAAGCGGAATTTGAACTTCTGAACAGTTTCACCATTGTCATTGGCTCGCTTGACGGAAGTGCAGTAAATAGCGGGTTTGCCTGAGCGATTAAAAGC
>DHKB01000031.1:0-36182 GCA_002407045.1 Candidatus Bruticola papionis
TTGCCCGCTGTTGAAGATGCTGAACCCGAAGCTGCTCCTGAGTTGCCCGCTGTCGAAGATGCTGAACCCGAAGCTGCTCCTGAGTTGCCTGCTGTTGAAGACGTAGAACCCGAAGCTGAGGCTGAGCCGGTTGAGCCTGTTGATGACGGTTTATGCTCACTGTCAGTTGAGTCTGAGCTTCCTCCCGAATATTTGGAAGAGGCTAAACGTTTGCGTGAAAAACTGGTCGGTGCCGACGTCACTACTGCTATTGGAGACTATCGTCGCGCCATTGAAAATTCTCCTGAGAATTTGGTGCTGCGTACCGATTTAGCTGACGTACATTTACGCTTCAGCTTAATGGATGATGCTATCAACCAGTACCGCCAGATTTTGCGCCGTAAGCCTGATTCTGTGGCCTTGCGCCATCGTTTGGCTTGCGCCTATCTGTGGAATGAGGACTTTGACGAAGCTGTTAATGTTTACTTCGACTTGGTTGAACTCCACACTAAGAATGAGCAATATGCCGATGTTATTGACGTATTGCAAACTATACTCAGCTTAGATCCGCAGAATTTCAAAGCTAGACGTCTCTTGATTGATCGCTTTATTGCTCAAGACAAGATCGATTTGGCAATTCATCACTTACGCCAGTTTGTGGATACAGCTCTTTCCTTGAACAGTGTCGACAACGCGATTTCTGCTCTCAAGCAACTTATTGAGCTTTCCGACGATCCCGCTTTCGTAGAACGGTTAGCCAAAGTCTATGAAGAACATGACAACATCACTGAAGCTGTTGTCTACTATCGTATACTTTCTGAGCGCTACAATAAGGAAGAAAAATGGGCTGAAGCTCTGGCCATTTGTGAGAAGTTAGTCTCCTTAGAGCCTGATAACTTTGATGAGCGTCGCTTGCTGATTAGCTTGTATCAGAACTTAGGACGTTATGATAAGGCTGTGGCTGAGCAATTCAGGTTGGCCGGGCTTTACAAAGAGCAGAATAAGGTCGACGAAGCGGCCGAGCTGTACGAAGCTATTGTTCAGAAGGATCCCAACCATTATGAAGCTCGTCGTTGCTTGGTAGATTGCTACTTGGCTAAGGGCGATTTGGCTGCGGCTATGATACAGGCCGAGCCTCTGACTGAGCGCTACCAATCCGAGCGTTTGTATGCTCAAGCTATTGAGATGTATAGAAGCTTGGTCGATGTGGAACCCACCTCTGTGGAGCTGCGTGAGAAGTTACTGTCCTTCTATACTTTAGACGATCAGCGTGACAATATGCTCAGCGAGTTGCTCACTTTGGACGAAATTCATGAAGCTAAGGGAGAATATCGCGAAGCGGTCCGCTACTTACGCCGTGCTATAGAGCTGGCTCCTGAACGTGCTGACTTGCATTGTCGCTTGGCCAGACTTTACGACGAGCAATTGCAAAGCGTAAGTGGAGCTATGCAAGAGTACAAGAAGGTCTTCGAATTGAACCCTGGCGACGCGTCTGCTATGAGCCGTTATGCCCAGCTGTTAGTAAATCAGCGCAAACCTAAAGAGGCAGCGTCTGTGTTGCTGAAGCTTCAGTCTATTGATAAAGAAGTCGGCAAGAAAGCCATCGATGATATTTGTCAATCCTTCTTAGACAAGATCGCTCAAGACGGAGCTGATTTGAATACTCGATTCAGTTATGGTGAGCTTTGCTACCATCTCAATCGCATTAGCGACGCTATTGAGCAATTCCAGAAGACTCACGTTGATAGAGATTTAGAGTTACGCTCACGCAACATGTTAGGTCTGTCCTTTATTAAGATGCCTCGTATGCGCGAAATGGCTATTCGCCAGTTCCGTTTAGGCTTAGATACTAAAGGACATGCGGAACAAGATTACCTTGAACTTCGTTACAACCTGGCTATGTTGTTCTACCAAACTGACCGCCTCCAAGAGGCTCTGACCGAATTCAAGAGCATTTTGGCCTTCGATGTTACTTACCGCGACGTTGAAGCTAGAGTGAAAGATTTGCAAGCCAAGATAGCTGCCGGCGGAGGTGCTTCTAAAGGCAGAGGTGTTCCTCCCCGTCGCAAATAGCTTGAACTCTCAAGCGCTTGTAAGGCCCTGTGCCAACTAAGTTGCGCTTCTTATGTGAAGTGCTGCTGTGCGTAGGGTCTTTGGCAAGTCCTTTGAGAATAGGGGCGTCTTGAATGCCAAATTTCTCAAGAATCCTCTGCTTACGGGCATGGGGAGCGTCAATGGAATCGGAGAAAAAATGACAGATCGTAGCAATATGGAGTCCCTTATTCAGCAGGCCGATGAACTCGTTGGTGCTGGCAATTGGGAAGAGGCCCGAGAAATATATAAGCAAGTGGTCAGTCAGGACCCTAATGATGTGAAAATACGCGAGAGCGTACTCTCAGCTGCGAAGAAGGCTTTGGATTTCCAAGTTATTATCAGTCAGGATATGGCCTTGGCTGAATTGTTTGCAGCCGAGGGAGAAGCCGAAAAAGCTATAGACAGCTATAAAGATATCCTTAACTTAGAGAAGATGGCTCAAAGTCAAGGTATTGGTGGCGATCGGCTCAGTGAAATACAAAATCTTGTAGCTCAGGTAAAACCTGAAATTTTTGCTAAGACCGGTACTATTTATCTTAACGAAGGCCGCTACATGGAAGCCATAAAATGGCTGCGCCCTAGTTTAGATTTGGATCCTAGCCGTTGGGACACTCACATGGCTATGGGCCGAGCTCTGATGATGGACAACAAGAATAAGGAAGCTATTTCCGAGTTCCAAGAAGTTGTCCGCTTGGCCAGTAGTGAAGCTGCCAGCGCTTATGAGTTGCTTGGTGAGGTCTTTTTACGTATCGGACGTAGTCCGCAAAATACCGTTGTTTGGTTCCGCAATGCTGGCGAGCTCTTCGTACAGCGCGGCGAGTATACCGATGCTATCAGGGCCTACGAGCGTATTTTGCAATTTGAACCGCGCAATAAGGATATTTTAGTCCGCCTCAGTGATATTTATGCTGCTGAAGGTTACGTAGAGAAAGCTTGCGCGGCCTACTTCACTTTGGCTCAGATTTGCGAAGATGAGGGCTTCTCCGATAAAGTCATGGGATATTTGGAGAAGACTATCGAGCTCAATCCTGCAGATGATGAAGCTCGCACTAAGCTGATTTCCATCTATGGTGAAGCTCTGGATAATGATCCAAATAACGTCAGCCTTAGAGTGCGCTTGGTTGACAATTTGCTCAAGAAGGGCATGTTTGCGCAAGCTGCTGAAAATCAGCTCTATTTGGCCAAAGTTTATACCGATAAGGGCAGCATTGATGAAGCCATAGCCACTTTGCGCAAACTTATAGAGATTGAGCCGGATAATATTGAAGCTAGACGCCTTCTGGGCGACCAGTACCGTCGCAAAGATATGGGTACGGAAGCTCTTTCCGAGTATCAGGAAGTTGTGCGCCTCTATCAAGAAAACGGGTTGGACGACGAAGCTATTGAGTTCCAGCATCAGCTGGTGGAAATGTTCCCTGAAACTTCCGATTTGCGCTATCAAGTTGCTTTATCCTTACGCAGCCAAGGAAATCACGTCGGTGCTGTCAATGAATTGACTCGTTTAGTTGACAATAACTCCGATGACATGATTGCCATGAACTATCTGGCTGAAGAATATGCCGCTTTAGGCCATTGGGATGAGGCTATCGCCGCTTATAGAGCTATTTTGGAACATGATCCTGCTCGTTACGATGTGCGTAAGCGTTTGATTAAGTATTATCTCGAGCAAGGCGTCTACGATCAAGCTATGGAAGAAATTCGCATTCTTCCTGAAGACGATTTTGAAAAGAAGGCCTTTGCTTATAAAATTATCGAGCGTTGCTTAGAAGAAAATCGCACTGAAGAAGCTGAAAATTATATTAACGGTTTGGATGCAGACGATGAGCGTTTAGTCTCTTTCCACAAAGAGCTTCTCAAGCGCTATCTCGATTTAGGCGAATTGGCTCAGGCTGATCGTGTAGTTACGCTTGTTCCTCGCTCTGATAAAGAACGCAACAAGCTGGTAACTCGCCTTATGGAGCTTTATTTGGGGGCTTCCAATATGGAAAGTGCTGTAGCTCTGATAGATCGCTTACCAGATGATGACTCTTTGCGCCTTTCTTTCCAGCGTCGTCTTATCAATTCTTACCAGGAAATGGGACGTTTTGAAGATGCTGCTACTGAAATGGCCAAGTTGCCTCCGGGCGATGAATCCTATCACGATTTCTTTATGCGCCAAATATCTGGTTTAATGCAAGCTGGCAGGTTGAATGACGCCATGAATTGCATAAAAGAACTTGATGAGAGCGATCCTGCCCGCAACTCTTTCATGGGACAGCTTATAGAAGCTTATCTTCAGGATGGTAATATCGATAAAGCCGCTCAAGAAGTAGCCAGCTTACCTCCCAAGACGGAAATTTGCTCTCGCTACATGCGCCGCATTATCCAAGCTTATCTTAATAGCAATCGTTTTGAAGATGCTGAACGTGATATTATGTTGCTCGATTCCAACGATCCCGAGAAGCTCTCCTTCTTGCGCATTTTGCTGCAAAAATATGAGATAAACGGTTTGGTTGACAATTTGAGAGAACTTGTAGTGAAGTTACCCGACGGTATGCCGGAAAAACAACAGTATTTGGATGGCATTGTCCATTCGTTCTTAACGGCTGGCAATATGGCTAAAGCGCGTCAAGAAATTTACAACTTGGCTGAGACCGTTTCTGCAGAGGGTAACCACCTTGAAGCTGAGCGTCTTTATTCCAACTTGCTGGATTACCACCCGATGGATGTGGAAATTAGAATGCGCTTGTGTCAAGAAGTTGCCGCTCAAGGCAAATTGGAACGCGCTTGCGAGGGCTTGCTTGTTTTAGCTGGTCGTTTCCGTAAAGAGGGCAATGCAACATCTGCTGTAGATATTTACACTCGCTTGCTGGAAATAGATCCTGATAACCTCAATGCTCGCTATCGCTTAGGCGAAATTTGGGCCCAGCATGGCCAAACAGCCCAAGCTTTAGAGCACTTTTCGTTCTTGGCTGGCGAATATTTACGCCAAAACCTCAACGAAGTTGCTCAAAAAGTTTTACATCGAATTTTAGATTTAGATAGCAAAGATATTGTGCATCGTCGTCAGCTGATTACGCTGTTGGCTCGCAATATGCGCTTAGAAGAAGCGATCGATAATTATCGTGTGCTCTTAGGGATTCACCTTGACAGAGGAGAACTTGAGGAAGCTTTAACTTGTGTACGTGAAGTTAAGTCTTTACAACCGCTTAACCTCGAGCTCAGCCAGTGCTTAGGTGGTATGTTCCTGAAGGCTGGCTACCTTGAAGAAGGACAGCAATTACTCGAGGAGCTTATCCCTGCTTATAAAGGGCGTTCTGATCATGAAAATGTGGTCAAGGTGCTTCAGACTTTGTCGGAAGCTTTCAATGCCAATCAGCAGTGGGAAGCTGCCTTAGAGTATCTCGAACGCGTAGGCGACGAGCAAGTTGAAGCTGATGAATGGAAAGAGGCCCAGGCTAACTATCTGAAGGCTTTGGAAGAATATTTGCGTCGTGGTCGTCGCGAATATACCGATATGCTATTTGTAAAGCTGAGTGATGGTTTCTTCCGCCACAAGAATGTTACTGAAGGTATTGGGCTTCTTAAAGAGCTGGAAGAACGCCTGGCTACTGCCGGTAGAACCGATTTGGCTTTAATTGTCAAAGATCGTTTGGCTTCGATCATGGAGCGCCTGGAAGAGTGGAGCGAGGCTCTCGACACGGTTATTACTATTGCCGAGGCTAATTTGGAGCTTGGCGATATTGAACAGGGAATTGCTTACTATCGTCGCGGTGTAGATTTGGCTGTCAATCACGATATGACCAAGCGCGGCGTCGAGTTGGCTTTCAAAATGGCTGGCTTGTTAATCGATTATCGCGGTCTTGAAGCTGCACGACCTGTTTTCGATGAAGTTCGCGTCTATGATAATCACTCTCCGGAGACTGTGGAGCGTATTGCGGATATTCTCTTCGAGCGTGGTTATCGTGATGAAGCTTGTCCCATTTACAAAGAAGTGTTGGAAATGGAGCCGGATAGAGCTCAGTCTCTCTCGCGTGTTTCTATTATCTACGCTTTGGATGGTAAGTTGGAGGAAGCTGCTGGTTTGGCCCGTCAGATCTTTGCTAAAGGCTTGGTAGGTCAGATTACCGAGGAATATGGCAAAGCTTTAGATTGCCAGCCTAATGATGCCGCCTATCATATTAAGATGGGTGAATTCTTCCGTCAGCTGGGATTCTTGGAAGAAGCTATCGATGAGTTCCATAAAGCTATTACTGATCCGGCTAAAGTTTTGGTTGCAGTCAACAGCTTGGCTATGGCTTTCCAGGATAAAGGATACCGTGACTTAGCTATTAAACAATTGCAAAAGACTATGGAACAGCCCGGATTCAGCGATGAAGAGCTTCTCGATTTGCGTTACAATTTGGCTATCATTTTGCAAGCTGAAGGACGCTATGATGATGCTATTCAAGCTTTCCAGGAATGTTATGCTGTCGATATTAAATATCGCGATGTCTCCGAGCGTTTGAGTGAATTGTTCGAAAAGGTCGGCGACGGTGTCTCCGGCGAAAACAACGGCTATGACGACGGGTACTACTATTTCGAAGGAGAGGAGTAGGGATAGTTTTTTCATGAATTACTCCATTGCTCCATATAGGGCCGCTCTACGCAAGAGTGTGGCAGCTGTAGGTGCCGCTATGGTACTTTTCTGCCAATCTTGCTGGGCGTGGGCCCAAGATGCTGAGAGCGCTGCCGGTGACGGTGGATTCGTGCAAACTTTGGCTTCTCATATGCTGACTTTGCAAATTGTTTGCGGAGCGGCTGTGGCTGTGTTCGTAATTTGCCTATGTTGGGAAGTATGGGTAACTGTTCAACTGCGCCAAAATGGCGGAGTCTTACCTGAGCCTGAGCCAGAAGACGAGGAAAAAGCGGAGAAAGAGTCGCGCTTTACGCCTCCTGTTTTGGATGAAACTGAAGATCCGTTCAAAGCTCTTCTTAATAAAGCTAGTTCTACAGATGAAGAAAAGGAAGAAAAGAAAACTTCGTCTTCCTCTTCTGGTCAAGATAGTTCCAGTGATGGCACTACTGGTGCTAAGAAGTTTGAACCTTACAAAAATATTGAACCTGTTAAAAATAGCAGCGAGCCTATTACGCGTCGTGATAAAGAAGTGCCCAGTTTTGACGGAAATGCTACTATTGCCGTCAATGCCGGTTTCTCCGGACAAAGAACTGGAGGCTTCGGTCAAACTACCAGTGGAGCTATTGGTTTCGGAGCCCCTGCCAAGCAACAAAGTATTGGCTTTGCCCCTCCGAAGGCTCCCGGCGCTGGCGTAGGCTTTGCTCCTCCGAAGGCTCCTGGTGCTGGCGTGGGCTTTGCCCCTCCGAAGTCTCCTAGTGCTGGTGTAGGCTTTGCTCCTCCTAAGTCTCCCCGCGCTGGTGTAGGCTTTGCTCCTCCGAAGGCTCCTGGTGCTGGCGTGGGCTTTGCCCCTCCGAAGGCTCCCGGTGCTGGCATAGGCTTTGCCCCTCCTAAGTCTCCCGGTGCTGGTGTAGGCTTTGCTCCCCCGAAGGCTCCTGCCTCTGCTCCTGCTGGTTTCGCGCCGCCTAAACACGGAGGCTTAGGCATGGGACCTGGGGCCTCTGCTGCTCGTCCTGTGGCTCCTTCTGCTGGGGCTGCTCGTCCTTCTGCACCTTTTGGCGCTGGGGCCGCTCGTCCCGCCAATTCCGGAGAATCCTGGAAAGCATTGGCTAATGGCATGGAACAAAAAGGAACCGCTCACGGAGGCACTCGCAGCCAGTCTTTAGATATTAAGCGCAGCGGTTTCCCGCCTGCTCAGACCCCATAACCGCGTGAAGTTCGACGGAGGATCTCCAGTTGTATATTCCTAAAGGCAATATTTTAATCGAAGACGTGTCGTTGTCTTATGACGATATGCGCGAGATGCAAACTAACTTATCCAATGACGGCTTCACCGGTTATGTTAAGTTAGACCTAGAGAATTCATCTGCTTACGTGTTCTATGACAGTGGAGCTGTGGCTCAAGTTTTAGAAGTTGACAACGATACTGGTTTAGTAAGCTTGCAATTAGAGCAACGTCTGTTTAATCGTATCAAGCTTGACGAAATAAAATGCTCAAGTTATATAGCTTCCAAGCGCATAGTTAACGTTCTGACTGGCATCTTCGCTTTCCAGCCTCTTTATATAGATTATGAAGTGAAAAAACGTGATATGCCGCGTATCTTGGAAAAAATGCAAGATGGTGGTTATAGTGGCTTGATGAAGTTGTCCACTCGCGAAGGTACGTATTATTTGGCTATCGACAACGGTGAAGTCGTACGCGATCGTTTTTGCTACAACTACGGAGAGATCCTTAGCGGAACCGAAGCTGTAGATCGTATTTTGAATTTCGAATTTGACAGCGACGGTGCTACTATGAGCATATATGCCGAGCGTGTTGAAGAAATTGATATTAAACGTAGCGCTAAAGAAGAAGAACTCGAGAAAATCAAGACTTTAATTGTTAAGTCCGACGGCGGTTTCCTTAGAGCTAACGATGTCGTTAAGGTAGACAATTATATTGTACGTGAATGGAACATCGCCGACGTAAAATCTACCTTCTCGGTGGAGATCGAGACTCCGGATGGTTCTTTATATGAGTACAAGTGCCAGGCTGGCTCGAAGTTCGGTGACAGAGCTGGCTTGACGCCTGCTATGATGAAAAAGATGGGACTTGCCGAGGGAGATAATATTTCTGTTCGTCCTCTGTAGGGTTTTATGGCCAGTGCTTCTCTTCTGTCCCATGACGAGGGGGGAGGCACGTTTGTTCCTTGAAATAGGCAATTTTGGAAGGAGAGAGCATGTCTCAATTGACGTCTCTGTTACAAAGTTTTCAACGTTTGGATGGAGTTTTAGGAGCTTGCATCTTAAGCAAAGACTGCGAAGTCTTGGCGGAAGAATTGAGTGAGGCAGTAAAAAGTGATCCTTTGGCTATGAGCTTTAAAGAGTTTGTACCCAAGATAGACGCTTTAGCTTCAGAATTGGGAGCTGCTGAGCTCGACAGACATCATCTGACCTTAGATGACAAACAGCTTATGATTGAGGAATTGGTCGGCGGAGCTATGCTGGTAGTTTACACTGGCACTGACAGCAGTAATCAGGGGCGCGTACGTTTAGAAATTCGTAAGAGCAAGAAGAACATAGAAGCAGCTTTGGCTGAAATGTAGAGTTTGAATCTGGGGCGAAGAGTGTTTTTTTGTTCTGTTTGTGACAACTAAATGATGAATAGTGAGGCCGGAAACTAAAATGGAAGTAATGACAACTCTGGAAAGGCAAATTCAGAGAAATCGCCGTTTACTGGATAGCGATCCCAATAATGTCGATTTGATGCTTACCTACGCGCTGGATTGTCTTCGCCGCGATTTGCGCTTTGAGGCCTTAGTCACTTTCCAGAAAGCACTTAAACAAAAAGAAACGGCCGAGGCGCGTTTAGCATTGGCCAAAATCTTCTATTTGCAATCTCTTTATCACGAAGCGTATGATGAGTTGCGCCGTCTGTTCCAGATCGATTCCATAAATATTGAGGGCCATGCGCTTTTACATTTGCTCAATGATAAAGAGAGCGCTCCGTCTGACCTAGCTCCTCGTTTAGCTTTTGTTCCTTCTAGAGCTGCTTTGAGCGATGAACTTATCAATGCACGCAACGAGCGTGATTTGTATCGTCGTGAAGTCCAAGAATATGAGGCCATAGCCGCTAATGGTGTCAATGATCCTGAGCCTATTTTACTCTATTGCTTAAAAGAAGCCCAAAAGCGCACTGAACGTGTCAATAAATATTTGGAGATAATGAATGGCTGGGAGCCTCTGGCTATAGATATGCCTGGGTTCTTGCCTGCTGATTCTACTGCTGCGAAGCCCGTCGAAGATGCTCCTGCTCCTACTGAGGCAGAGAAGTCCGTTGTCAGCTCAAGTGCTAAAGAAGCTGAGGCTGCTTCTGAAAGTGAACCTGAAGCAGAAGAAGTACATTCCAAGCGTGGTAAAAAATCCAGACGTAAGCGCAACAAGGAGAATCGTCACAACCAAGCCCAAACTTCCGGAAGCAATGAGCCTGAGCGTAAAGAAGAGTCCCAGGCCGCTTCTGAGGTCGCTTTGTCCGCACCTTCTTCTGAGCTCACAGAGGTTGTTTCTGCGCCAGAACTTGCTGCGGACGAAAAAGCCTCT
The DNA here is from genome assembly GCA_002407045.1 of Candidatus Bruticola papionis. Classification (GTDB taxonomy): domain Bacteria; phylum Vulcanimicrobiota; class Xenobia; order Xenobiales; family Xenobiaceae; genus Bruticola; species Bruticola papionis. Next base: position 10,247 of record DHKB01000031.1, read on the forward strand.
GAACCTGAAGTTGAATCTGTACAAGCTGCCGAAAGCTCAAATATTGAGACTGTGACTGCTCCTGACACTGAGATTGAATCTGACAACCAGGGAAGTTCTATTGCTGCAACTGATGTAGCTGACAGTAATGAAGCTAACGTCGTTGAAGGTACAGAGAGCAGTGGTGAGGGTGAACTGGAGAGTGCTACAGAAACACCCGAGCTTGTTGAAGCTGCTGTCGCTAGTGCAGAAGAGGCTCAAGCTGAAGCTAAGATAGACATTCCTAGTGAAGAAGATCTGGCCAGAGAAGCTATGTTCGCCGAGCCTTTGGCTAACATGTGCCGTATTAAAGGCACCGTCAGAGCTATCATTTTCACTTCGCATGGTCGTTTGGTAGCTACTGAAGGTGAATTTGAAGGTGCTGAGGCTTTAGCTATAAAAGCTGCTGATTGCTTAAAAGTTATGAGCTGCCAAGGAAAGAGTCGCCTTTCCGTTTTAATTAGCGAAAGTAAGGCTTGCTCTATTATTATGCAGCAAATTAGCGATTCTTATTACATATTAGTCGACGGTCGCTCTATTACCCTTGGTGTATTACGTCAGCGAGTGGAGCGGTGCCGGGCAGAACTGGCTGGTTTTTGTTAATTGAAAGCAGAGCGCATTGTTTTTAATATAAGCACGTATGGTGCTTTGATGGCCGTCCTGGGAGTTTTAGCCTTCCCCGCTATAACGTCTTTAGCCCAGGCCTACAGTAACGGTGCGCTCAGCTCACCTCCGGTGTCGGAAATAGGGGTGCTCAATTTCTGGAGCCATGTATTTCTAGACTCAGATTCAGGAGCGATGATGAGTATGGGGCGCGGTGCGCTCTCCATGCTCATTTTTATTGCCTCTTTGTTGTGGCTCTCTGTGGCTCGCTTGCGCTCTAAATATGGTTTGATTGTGGGCGCAGGCGTGGCTGTTTTGCTCATTTTGAACTGTTTATCAGCTTATTTTAGTGTCTGTTTTTATGAAAGTTTATTAGACGTTTGCTCTTATGCGTCGGTAGCTGCTTTGTTCTTTTTAGTTGCTTCTCTAGTTAGAGAATTTTCTTTGCGAGGGAGCATTGCTGGTGCACCATCTCTTCAAAATTTTGGCGCAGAAAAAACAGCCTATTTTGCTCTTAACTTTTTGCAAGTAGTCGCCTTTTTGGTGATGATTGGCGCCTGGATCCTGTATCTTATCAATCCTGCTTCTGATGGCATCTCCGGCAGCTTTTACAACAAAAATATCTTATCCGTTTTCTTACTGATGATCCTTCCTAGCGGATTGTTTCGTTTAGCTGAGGCTTGCCGTGAGTTGGAAGTAGAAAAGAGCAATGGTGCCTTAGCTAAAGTTTGTGCCCAGTCCGTATTTACAGTCTCTGCCTCTGCGCTAGTTATCCTTACTTATAGCCGTTCTTGTTTAGTATTGTTCTGCTTACTGCTGGTGGTTTGGGCTGTTCTTTTTGCTTACTTATCCGATAAAAAAATCAGTCAGCGTTCTGCTGTATTGTTTGGTGGAGCTGTCACTATACTATTGCTTGCGTCAGTTTTTCTTTGGACGCGTTTTTTATCGTTGGCACTTGCTTGTATCGTTGCCGCTTTTGTTTTGGCCTGTAGTAAACTGTTCCGGGGGAGAAGTGGCGGACGCACTCTAGCTGCGGTTTGTGGGATTTGCTTGGCGCTTATCTGTGGCATAGTTTCCTTTGTCCAAGCCGACACTATGGCTTCCAAAGGAGCACAGCATTTAAGGAAGTTGGGCAGCAGCAACGACTCTTCACTGGCGTCGCGGTATCAATTCTACAAAGCTTCTTTGAAAATGGCTTTGACTCATCCTGTTTTGGGAGTGGGAGCAGGCAATTTTGAGCGTTTTTATCCCGCTTTTCAAACTGATTTCCGCTGGTTTTCCAAGCGTTCCCATTCGTTAAGTTGCGATTTGCTGGCTGAAGGCGGAGCGTTGTCCTTTGTAATATTTTACTCATTGGCATTTTTTATCTTCAGCAATATTCTTAAAAAATTGCCTGATGATTCTCCTCGTTTGCGTCTTGCCCGGCTATCTTGTGCTTTAGGCGCTTTGGTTTTGCTTTTACATTCCCAAATCGACATAGACAACCATGTTTTTACATTGCCTGTATGGGGAGTGACTTTGCTCGGCGTGGCTTGGGGAATGCCAGGCCAGTGGGAATTTGAAAAAAACAATTGCTCAGATGGTTGGAGCAATGGCTCGCGTTACTTTATTGGCAGTAATTGTGTGCCTGTAATTATTTTAGTGGCAGCATTTTGCCTGGCTGGACAAGCTTGGGGAGGACAATATTACAGCACGATAGGTAAAATATATCTTGACATGGGAGAGGCGGAGAAAGCTAGGCAATGTTACAGCTGGGCTTCGGAATACGACCCTAAAATTGGCGAATATTGGAGACAGATGGCTGTACTTACTCTAAATCAATGTGATAGTGAAGAGAGAGCCAAAAGTTTGGGGCAAAGTATTCGCTTCTGCGCTGTGCAAGCAGCAGCTGCTGATCCCCACAGAGCCTCTGTACAAAGTATTTTGGGACAAGCTTTCGAAATTAGCGGCGATTTGTCTAAAGCTGAGAAGGCTTATAAGTTTTCTTTATATTTAGATGGAAAAAATTCGCCTGCCTCTTATGCTAATCTGGCACGTGTCTATGTACGTCAGAATCAAACTAAAGAAGCAAAAAGAGTTCTAGAAAGTGCTTTTTCAGTCTTTACTGAAGCACTTTTGACTAACGACGATTTATTTGATTTCCGTTGTAAAGATATTAAAAATCAGTTGGTGTCGTGCTATTTACAACGCTTTGAGCTCTCTTTATTGGAAAACAATGAAAAAGAGGCCGAAAAGTATTTATTTAAAGCTTGTAAATTGGAACAGTCTTTGCCTAACAACCTGAAAGAGGCGGCTCTCTATTTGCTGGAACAAGGAAAAAAACTTAAGGCTATTGGTCGTAAAGCCGAAGCTGCTTCTGCTTTTAGCAAAGCTAAGTGTTTTTTATCAACGGCTAAAATTTTCAAACCGGAAGATAAAGAAATTGAAGCTATCGTGAAATTATTGGCGGAACCTTAATTGATAAGCTTGCCGATATAAGTGAAAGTCCCACGGATTGATAAAATCCGTGGGACTTTCACTTTATCAATTGATATTGTCTTACTATTGAGCGGAAGCCATATAAACATCACTCTGAGGAGCTTCAATTCTATTGGCATAGAAAACGAAGTTTCCATCGGGATGCTGAGGAGCCGTGTTCATAGCTTGCTTGGTGGTAGTACGCAATTCTCCGGTGGCCGGATCGGCGATAGTTACGGTGTCACCTTCGGTCTTGACGATAGTCACAATATGACCACGGCCGGAAGGGGAGAACTCCGGACCATTCAAAGCTACGATAACAGGGGTTTTCTCTTGGTTGACTTTGTGATCGATGAGCTCCCAAGAACCGGCATTGAGATCTCCACCATCTTTCCAATTGTAGCCAGCTTTGCTACACTCAGAATTTAAGGCGTTGAGAAGCTCGAAACCGTATTTATTGTTGATATCATAATCAGTTAAGTTCTGACCAGTAAGGGCGTTGACAGCCATAGCCACGCTGGTCTGACCGCAAGAAACCGAAGTATTCTGTGCCAGGGGCTTAACTCCCATCTCACCTGCTTTGGCACTGCCAAAGTTTGAAGGATCGATAACGCCAGTATTCTGACTATTCATTAAGCTCCACAACTGAGGATTTACGCCCTGAATGTCATTTAAATTGATAGGAGCTTGAGGCTGAGCGAGAGCTTTGGGCATAGGAGCCTTATTCACTTGCTCAAACATCTGAGAAAAGGCGAGCGAATTTACTTCGGGCTCTCTGTCCAGACGTTTTTCAATTTGCTCTATACGATTCATTGCTTGCTGAATGTTATTGAGCATAAACAACCCTCCTGATTGAAAATAGCCAATTCTGCAAAAAATCTGCCATTGTATACAAGTATTCTACTCTATTTTGTCAAGCATAAACGTGCCTATAGGTTAAATTTCAATTAACATTAAGGGCCGAATGATTGCTTAACTGGTGCTTGGTTAGCGATCTTCAGAACAATTGGCTTTCAAAGCCAACTCATTTCCGAAACTTTGATCGAGACTATTGGCGCACACTACCAATCTTTTCTCCATAAATAGACCTAAACTCTTCTCTGCTGTAGTCTTGAGCATATTCGTTATTATACTGCACAAGTTAGTCGTTTCCAATACAGCCATCTTTACGCGGAAAAAGGAAGGCCTTTTGCGAGCATAGAAACAGGGCAGACCATGACCGAAAACGATAAAAATAACTCTGACTTACTTAAAAAAGACACAAATATAGAAGATAACCACAGAGAATGTGTAGTAAATTCTCCAGAAGAAGCTTCCGCTAAAGATGAGATGCTCAAAAAAGAGTCATCTGTCAATGATGAAATAGAGCCTTCGGCAAACCAAGCAGAGGCAAAATCAGAGACGCTTGCTAAAGAAGTTACCAATGCGGATCAAGAATCTGTTGACGACGAAGCTTTCGTCTTTGTTGATAGCGATGCACCTGAGGAACCTAATGCTTTAGAGCGCTTAACGGAGACTATCATTAGCGATTGGCAAAAGCGAAATGCTGAAAGAAAGGCTGAAGAATCTAAAGAAGAAGCCGCTGCAACTGCTACTGATATGCCAACCAATTTTGAAATTATTACCCCCACAGGTAGTGCTTCCGAGCCGGAGCAGAAAAAAAATGACGCCGAACTTGAGGCTGAACGTCAAAAACAGCGTTTCTCGCTCTTTGAGTCTCAAGAGTTGGTAATGTTGCCTATCCCAGAACTGGTAGTTTTTCCCAACGTTATTTTACCTGTCTCTATTGAGACCGAGAGTGCTATCAAAGCGGTAGAATATGCAATCGACAAGGATGTGCCTTTATTCTTAATTACTAGGCGTAAGAGTGATCAAGTAAATGTAGCTAAGACCACTTTATATAAAACTGGTTGTATTTGTGCTCCCGTTCAGGCTTTACGCTTAAGCAATGGCAGTTTTCGCTTAGTTTTACATGGCATTGCCAGGGCTAGAGTGAAAAAAATTACTTCACGCAAACCTTTTGCCAAAGTCATGCTTGAAGTAGTTAATGACATTAATAGCGATAGCTCGGAAACCGAAGCCGCTGTGCAAGTGATCTCTCACCAATTTCGCCAGGTCGCCTCTCTAAGCTCCAACATTTCGCCCGAATTAGTTATGGCTATGTCTAACGTACATAATCCGGGCCAAATTGCCGATTTAGTCGCGGCCAATTTGAGTCTGAGCACTAAAGAAAAACAGTCTGTTTTAGATATTGATGACGTTTGTGCCCGCTTGCATAAAGTCTCTCTTTTACTTTCTAAAGAGATCGAAATTCTCAAAATTGAGAATAAAATTCAGAATAAAGCTGAAATGGAGATGGTCAAAGGACACAAAGAATACTTCTTGCGTCAACAGCTCAAGGCTATTCAAGAAGAGCTTGGAGATGGAGTAGATGAAGATGCCGACGTTCAGAGGCTGAAAGAAGGCATTGAGTCTAGTGGTATGCCCAAAGAAGCGGCCGAACATGCTTCTAAAGAGGTTAAGCGCCTTAGTCGTATGTCGTCAGCTTCTCCTGACTACAATATGATTTACACTTATGTAGATCGTCTCTTGCAATTTCCTTGGAATAAGTCGACTCAAGATAGTTTGGATCTAAAAAAAGCGGCGGCTATTTTAGATGAAGAACATTATGGACTAAAAGAAGTTAAAGAGCGCATTTTGGAATTTTTGTCGGTGCGCAAATTAAAAGAAAACCATCGTGGCTCCATAATTTGCTTTGTGGGCCCGCCAGGTGTAGGTAAAACTTCTTTAGGACGTTCTATTGCTCATACTATGGGGCGTAAGTTTAATCGCACCTCTTTGGGAGGCGTACGCGATGAAGCTGAAATACGCGGCCATCGCAGTACCTATATTGGATCTATGCCTGGGCGCATAGTGCAAGCTATGTGCAATGCTGGTTCCAGTAATCCAGTTATTATGCTAGATGAAATAGACAAGCTTGGAGCTGACTACAGAGGTGATCCTTCAGCTGCTTTATTGGAAGCTTTAGATCCTGAACAAAATAGTGAATTTAAGGATAACTATTATGGCATTCCCGTTGATTTATCTTCGGTAATGTTCATCATGACTGCCAATGTTTTGGACACCATTCCTCCTGCTTTGCGGGATCGTATGGAAATTATACGCTTGTCTGGTTACACTCTGGAAGAAAAGATGGAGATAGCCAAAGGTTTTCTGCTGCCTCGCCAGCGCGAAGAAAATGGCTTAAACGCCAAACTTTTCAGTTTAACAGATGACGCTTTGCGCTGCGTCATAAAAGAATATACTAGAGAAGCTGGTGTGCGCGGTTTAGAACGTGAAATTGCTGGTTTGTGCCGCAAAGTTGCTCGTAAAATTACCGAATCACGCCGACCTCGTACTAAGTTTAAAACTTTAACTGTTGGCGATGTTCATGAATTTTTAGGTGTAGCTCCTTATTCAGAGACTGACAATATCGATCCTAATCCTATGCCCGGTTGCGTGCAAGGATTGTCTTGGACTCAGGTAGGAGGCGAGATGCTAACTATAGAGACCAACATAATCCCTGGTAAAGGCAAAGTTACTCTGACCGGCAACTTGGGCCAAGTTATGAAAGAATCGGCGAAGACGGCTATTACTTGGGCTCGTGGTTTCCTAAATGCTCAAGGTATAGAGTTCGATTATTATAAACACGATATTCATGTACACGTGCCTGAAGGAGCCATTCCCAAAGATGGCCCTTCTGCTGGCATTACTTTAGCTAGTGCTTTTATTTCTGCTGCTCTCGATAAACCTGCCCGCCAAGATTTGGCTATGACTGGAGAAATTACTCTCACTGGCCGAGTTATGGCTATAGGAGGAGTTAAAGAAAAAGTTTTAGCTGCTTTTAATGCCGATATACGTGAAGTTATTTTGCCTGAAGAGAACAGGCGTCATCTTCAGGAAATACCGGAAGATATACGTAAGCAAATCGTGTTCCATTTTGTAAAACGTGCCGAAGAAGTAATCGATATTGTAATTTTCGGTGACAAAGCTGAATAGACAAAATCGTTACCATATTTGCCAAACTGCCTGGAATGGAGAGCTAAACAAGTATGAATCAAGCCATTATGAGATTAACTCCGGCAGTAAAATATTTACTGATCATTAACGGTTTGGTTTACCTAGCTCAACTTCTTGGTGGCGGGATGCCTGAAAGCTGTTTGGCTTTGGTGTGTCGCTGGGAGTCGGCTTGGCAAATATGGCGTTTTGTTTCCTATGCTTTTTTACATCCTGGAGCGTTTAGCTTTTTACTTTTTGCTTTAGCCTTGCTCTTTATAGGCTCGCCCTTAGAAGAACGTCTGGGAAGCGTAAAATTTTTACTTATTTATTTGGGTAGTATTTTTACTGGCGCTATAGCTGCCTTCTGTACAGGTGCTTTACTAAGTGCTGGACACGGTTCGGCTTTAGTTATGGGCAGTGGCGCTGGAATTTTGGGGACTTTGGCTTACTTAATCCGTTCAGACCCGGAAGCTATTTTTCATATTTGGCTTTTGGTACTTATTCCTATCAAAGCGGCTTTTTTGTGGTGGTTTACTGCCATAGGTCTAGTGGTGATGCTATTGGGAAATAGCATCTATAGTGCCATTCAGGCTGATTTGGGTGGATTTGTCTTTGGAACTATAGCCACTATGTTATTAGAAAAAGCCAACGTGCTCAAATGGGAAAGCAAAATGCAAAAACGCTGGTTGGCTTGGAAGCGGAGGAGGAGATTCCGCCGTCTTAGCTGTTTAAATGGGCACGCTGGCAAAGCGATTACTGATGAAGTTCGCTCAGAAGGGCACTCGCGCACTTCTTTAAAGTTGCTTCCACCTAATGGTAAAGAAAAAAAGCGTACAGCTGAACAGCGCAACGAGGAAAATAAATTGGACGCCCTTATGCACAAGCTGGCGTCTCAGGGATCTAAGTCTCTCACCGAAGAAGAACGCGAATTTCTAGCCTTACGCTCTCAGAAAGCTTCCAAATAGGCTGGATTGTTGCCTAGGTGAGTTCTGGCTTAGATGTTGGTTGAGAAGCTGTTGCTGATTCGCTTACCTGATTGGTTGAAGGAAGAGCAACTTTGGATAAATCTTTAGTTGCCGATTTTCCTGATTTGTCGCCGTTACAGTGGCGTCCCGAGCGTCGCCCAGAAAGCAAACTGACGAGGGGTTTGGCCCAATTTACTCGATCTACGACCATTTTTCCAGCTACTGTCATAGGTGTAGCCAAGAGCATGCCCACTGGCCCCCAAAGTACGCCAGCTAGCATCAAGGTCAGCAAAATAACTACAGGATCTAGTTCCAAAGAGCCACCCAATACATTGGGTTCTACTAAGTGGCCGATAATTAAGTGTACTATAGTTGGCAAAATAACGACCATACTGAAAGATCCTACAGTTATTTCCGGATCGAGCAAAGCCAGAGGCAAAGGCAAAATTACAGCTACTATAGGGCCGACGTTGGGAATAAAATTGAGAGCAAAGGCCAATATCCCTAACACATAAGCCATAGGAACATCGAAAATAGTTAAAATTAGCCAGGTTAGGCAACCTACTATAAGCGAGAGTATTACTTTAACCAAAACGTAATATTCTATGCTTTTGCATATCTCTTGAAAGAGTGTGGTATGCTCTTCATTTTCGTTGCTTATTGAAGAACCGAACATTAGGAAGATTAAGTAAATTCCTACTAGTACGATATTGGAAACGAAAGAAAAAAGAGCATTAAAGATAGTTGCCAAGGCGTCGCCTACACTATTGGTCGCTTCTGTGCCTATAGTTGATAAAATGTCTGCACTTTTAAAATTCAGACGACGCATCCAAGCATTGCTACATAAATTGTCTATGAGGCTAATAAAACGCTTTTCGTAAAGATCTAAATTAGAAGTTATATCGACTACTGAATTGGATACAACTACTGTCAAAGCAACCAATAAGAAAGCGCCTAGGCATAAAGTTAAAATAATAGAGAGAAAACGCGGACAATGAAATTTAGTGTGGAGAAAGCCTACGATAGGGCGTAAAGTTAGGCAAAGAAAGAGTGCAAATACAAAAGGCAACAATACAGACTTCAGCCAATAAGCCGCCGCTGCACAGGTAAGACAAGTTAAAATAAGCAAACAAAAAGCTTGCATACGTTGGCAATCGTCTAAGCTTATTTTTGCTATGTTGGTTGTATTGCTGGGAGTTTCTTCCAAGCCCAGGGGAAGATTAAGCTGGCCGCTTTTCTCCGACATATAGGCCTCTCTTCGAGTAAAAATGCAACAGTATCAATAAGGTGCCGGAAAAATGTAGCCGGAGCACTTGAGTTAGTGTTCGCTCTCTTTAGAGGAAGTAGGGTGAGTCTTTTCTTCCACGGCAGGAAGTTCTTCTTCCGAGGGACGATAGTCAGGATCGAGACTGCGAATCTCATCCATAACAGCTTCGGAAATTTTCGTGTAATAAAGCATTTGGCTACGTCTATCTTCAGGGAGTTGATCCAATAAGATATTGTTTAAATCCATAGGCTTGCCTATATAGACTTTCATTGTCTTGAAAACAGCCGGGAATTTCATGCCTACGCCCAACACTTGAGCTGTGCCAGACATAAAAACTGGCATAACAATAGGGCGGGCTTCATGTATAAGCTTGCCTACACCAGGCTTGCCATGGCCAACCTTGCCAGTGCGGGATCTAGTTCCCTCGGGATACACTATCATAATGTTGTCTTTGATAAGCTTACGCCATTCTTCTACTTGCTCCATATTGCCAGTGCGGCGATCTACTGGATAAGCTTTCAAGTGACGGAAAAAATGGCGCCCCAAAATACGCATTACTCTGTCGCGCAATTTCTTGGAAGAAGGATCGCCGAAGAAATTCTTGCGATCAGCTAAATTGATAGGCAAGTATTTGTGTTGGAAAAAAATCTTAGGCACATAAGCTGCCGCTTCGAAAATGAAATTATCAACCAAAGAATTGTGATTGATACAATAAAGTACGTTTTCGTGTTCGGAAGGAACATTTTTTAAGCCGTAGACTTTAGTTTTATTCAGAACACGAAAGAGGAGTAGCGAACTTATAGCTGCCGTGCCAAAAGCAACTGAAAATCCTAAACCATCGATAGTTTTATCTACCGCTCGTTTAGCTGCTCCGAAAAATTTGCTGGCTCCATTGGACTTGACTATTTTAGACGGTTCGCCGTTTGTGGATAAGTTTTCAGCGCTCGGTTGTACGGCTGGGCGCTCATTTGTGCCTTTGGCATTGCGTCGCCTGAAGAAAAAATTGCGAACCATTCTGCTAAATTTATATTTATTGTTCGTTTCGGCGGCATCGTTCTTTTGAATTTGAGAATTTTTATCGATATTTTCCTGACACATGATTGGCGGAGTTCTACATGTATTAAGAAAATCTTTTACGCTCAATAAAACAAAAAAAAAGACTGCACAAAAAAGCCAGGCTTAGTATGCAGTCGTTCGTACCTCTTATGTGGTGCGGAAGAAGAGATTCGAACTCTTACAGGTTTAACCCCACAGAATCCTGAGTCCTGCGCGTCTACCGATTCCGCCACTTCCGCTTAAGATCACCACCTGTCTAAAGGACAGGCTAGACGTCCTCCGGATTTTATCATAAACGACACAACTGTCAAGATAATTCGTAGGTAAAACTAACTTTTTTTGTAAATTTCTGTTTGCTTCCGAGCCAGTTGATCGCACAACTCGTTATAGTAATGATCTTTATGGCCTGGTACGTATTGCCAATCGATGGTGTGGCGATTGGCTATTTCCCACAATTGTTTCCATAAATCTGCATTTTCAACGGGCTTTTTTTGTGAATTTATCCATTGTGAAGAACGCCATTTTTTGAGCCATCCCAGTTTGAAAGCGTTTAATACGTATTGTGAATCGGCAAAGACCGTAATAGAAACTGGACGCTTTATGGCCCGTAAGCCTTCTAAGACGGCAGTTATCTCCATGCGGTTGTTAGTTGTGTATTTTTCGCCTCCGACAATGTGCTTTTCTGTACCTGATTTGGGATGTATTAGTATGGCTGCCCAACCTCCTGGTCCCGGATTGCCTGAGCAAGAACCGTCGGTAAAGATTATAACTTCGCTTTTTACATTTGTAACATCTGGCATAGATGACCCTGACATTGGCACGAGAAGTTTGAGCAAAATAGAGTTGCTCTACTAAAAAACAAGGTTGCTCGAATTGGAGTAGGTACAACCAGTTTTGTAGCGCTTCCCATTATAATAGCAAAAGCGGTTTTATACTAGGAGACTTGAGCTTTAAAGCGAAACGAAGGCGGGGTGTTTTCTCGGTTGCTGCAATTCGGTTGCAAAGTTTAAAATCTTAGTAAAATATCGCACCGGAGTGCTTTTGACAAAAGGCAAAAATAGCAAACGACACCTATAATAACCGGCTGATCAGCTGCTAGAGGTTTTTATATTATGTCGACTTTATTTACAAAAATATTGAACCACGAACTTCCTGGGCACTTTGTCTATGAAGATGAAAAATGTGGAGTTTTTCTTTCGATAGCTCCTATTGTTCGTGGTCATCTTTTGGTTGTTCCTCGCAGTGAAGTCGAACATTGGATAGATTTAAGTAGCGACGATATGAATCATTGTTTTGCCGTAGCCCAAAAAATAGGCAAAGTTTTAATGAAAACTTTTACTCCGAACAAAATTGGAGTTTTGATCGCTGGATTGGAAGTGCCCCATACTCATATTCACTTGCTGCCCATTATGAGTGAAGCTGATTTATTTAAACGTCCCCAAGAAGCCTCTCAGGAAGAGCTAGCTGAGGTTGCCGAATTGATTAGGCGGAATATGCAAGATTAGGCCATAGCGCTATCAACAGCAATGTTTAAATGTACTATACCCAATAAACTATATGCCAGATTGTATGAATAGATAATGATCCATAACGATGTTTTTTTGCAGTCCCTTGAATATGAACTGCCTGTTGATGTTGTAACTACTGATGATATTTATGCCAGATTGAATGCCACTTTTAAGCGTTTGGGAATCCCTTGCAGCTGGGTTAGTGCTCTTTCGGGTGTGAATGAGCGTCGAGTTTGGAAAGTCGACGACGAGCTTCCAGATATTGCTGCCAGAATAGCCAAGAAAGCTGTGGAAAAAGCTGCTATTCCCTTAGAAAAGATCGGCTGCGTTATTTGTACTTCCGTATCTAAGGAATTTATCGAGCCCTCTATGGCTTGTATGGTTCATAACGCCTTAGCACTTCCTCCTACGACGGTGAGCTACGATATTTCTAATGCTTGTTTGGCCTTCATTAACGCTATTTCTTATATGGGCCAGCTTATTGACAAGGGAATATACGAAGCCGCTCTTATTGTAGATGTAGAAAATTCGCGTTTAGTAATGGAAAATACCATTGCCAATTTAGCGCGTAGTGATACCGATTTGAACACTTTCTCCAAGCGTTTTGCCGGTCTTACTTTGGGCTCTGGTGCTGTGGCTGCGGTAATTTGTAATGAAAAATTAGCTACTTCTACTCATAAAGTTTTAGGTCACGTTCAATTGGCTGACACGAAGTATTGTCGCCATTGCATTGGCAGCTTTACTAATATTATTACCGATCAAACTAGCCTTATGAAAGCTGGTATTGAGTTGGCTAGTCGCACTTGGAAAGTTGCTGAGCAAACTTTGGGTTGGAGTGCTGATAAATTGAAACATTACATTTGTCATCAGGTTGGGGCTCGCCACTATCGTTTGCTTTTTGAAACTTTAGGCTTAGATTTAACCAAATCGTTCCAGACTTTTCCTTTTTTGGGAAATGTTGGCCCGGCTGCCGCTCCCATTACTTTAGCTATTGCGGCTGAGCGCGGTATTATTAAGCCTGGTGAACATGTGGGCATTATGGGGATCGGTAGCGGCTTGAATTGCGCTATGATGGAGATTGTTTGGTAAGATGAAAATAACTAAAGCGGATGCTTGGAAGCCTCTTTATCCTTTTGCTTCCCACTACATGTATTTACCCAATACTGGAGCGCGTATGCACTTCTTAGACGAAAGCAAAGCCGAGCCGGGCCAAGAGCGCGAGCCTATTGTCTGTGTGCATGGCAACCCTACATGGTCATTTTACTACCGTGAGTTAGTTAAAGCCTTTCGTCCGCACCATCGTGTAATTGTACCCGATCATATTGGTATGGGGCTTTCTGATAAGCCGCAAGAATATAATTATTGCTTGCGCCGTCATATCGATAATTTAGAGCTCTTGCTGGAAAAGCTGGAGCTAGAGCCTTTCACTTTGGTGGTACATGACTGGGGAGGGGCTATTGGTATGGGGTATGCCGTACGCCATCCCGAAAAAGTTAAGCGTATTCTCTTTTTGAATACGGCTGCTTACCGTTCTCCTTTTATGCCAGGAACTATAAGATTGGCTCGCGTTCCCTTATTGGGGAGTTTATTGGTGCGCGGTCTCAATGCTTTTGTGTTGGGAGCTATTCTTACTAGCACTAAGAAACCTCTCAGTTCTTGTATCGCTTCTGGTTACAAGGCTCCTTACAATTCGTGGGCTAATCGAGTGGCTGTCTTGCGCTTTGTCCAAGATATTCCTATGGATCCAGAGCATAAATCATACGAAACTTTGAAAGAAATAGAAATCAATTTGCCTAAACTGGCGGCTATTCCCAAGACTTTTGTCTGGGGAGCTCTCGACCATGTTTTCAACGATAAATTTTTGCAACATTGGAAAACTATTTATCCTGAAGCTGAGTATCATCGTTTGGACGATGTCGGTCATTATGTAATGGAAGATGCGTCTGAGCAGGTATTTGAACATTTGAGAGCATTACTGGCTCGCTAAATATCTTTTTTTGGAACTACAGGTATCGGTTATGAGTAAAACACATACTGAAACTGCCAAAGGTGCTAAAGTCTCTGCGGCAGCCAACATCTCTTCCCATCTTCCCAGCATGGCCAAAGAGCGTCCTAATCAGGCCGCGATCATGTTTCCTGTCAAAAAGGAATATCAATCTTGGACTTACGATCAACTCAACAAAGCAGTCGATGCCTATGCACACGTTATGAAGGCTTCTGGAGTGAGTAAAGGTCAGAAGGCTTTAGTTTTCTTGACTTGCGGCCCTGATTTAATCGCTACAGTTTTTGCTTTATTTAAAATGGGTGTTTTGCCTGTTATGCTTGATCCTGGCATGGGCAAAGATAATGTACGCCGCTGTATTGAACATGTGCAACCAGATGTCTTTATTGGCGTTCGTTTGGCTCACTTAATGCGCTGGCTTTATAGAAAATCTTTTGCTTCGGTAAAATTCAATTTTACTGCCAACGAGTGGTTCCCTGGTTGTATAGAATTGGCCAAAGAGGCTCCTAAATATACTGAGCCTTTCCCAGTCACTCCGGTAAGTGAGCACGAAACGGCGGCCATTTTATTTACTTCCGGCTCTACAGGCAAAGCTAAGGGTGTAGTTTATACCCATTCTATTTTCCAAAATCAGGTAAAGTACTTAAGAGAACTTTTCAACTTTAAACCTGGAGAACTGGATATGCCAGGCTATCCTCTGTTTGCTTTATTCGACATTGCTTTAGGTATGACTTCGGTCATACCGCGTTTAGATCCGAGCAAGCCTGCCGCTTGCGATCCTGCTTTGTTGGTGGAAACTATTGAAGAGTACAATGTGACTACTTGTCAGGGCTCGCCAGCTATTTGGCGCAAGGTTTACAACTATTGCAAAGATGAGTCTATTAAGCTTGACACTTTAAAGCGGCTTATTACTTTCGGAGCTCCTATCCCTACCGATCTTTTGCAAGGTATGTTTTCCATTATGGCTGAAGGCGCCGAAATTTACACTCCTTATGGCGCTACCGAAAGTTTGCCTGTGGCTATTATTCCTGGCAGCTATTTAGTGGATCATGCTGCTGAACGCACTATCGAAGGTGCCGGTACTTGTGTAGGTAAACCCATTAAGGGCATGGATGTTAAGATCATTAAAATTACTGACGAGCCCATTACCGATTTTGACGAAAGTTTGGTTCTTCCTGATGGTGAAGTTGGCGAGATCGTTGTGCACGGTCCGGTGGTCACTCAAGAGTATTATCGCGAAGATGAAGCCAATGCTTTATCTAAGATGAATGATGGCCAAGGGCGTAAATGGCACCGTATGGGCGATACTGGCTATTTTGACAAAGATCATAACTTGTGGTTCTGTGGTCGTAAAGCTCATCGCGTAGAGACCGAGAAGGGTACTTTATTCCCTGTCATGGTTGAAGGTATGGCCAATAACCATCCTCGCGTTTTCCGCAGCGCTTTAGTTGGAGTAGGCCCTAAGGGAAAACAGATTCCTGTTTTGGTTATTGAGCCTAAGCCCGGTTCTTTTCCCGAAGAGGATAAACAAAAAGAATTATTGTCTCGTCAGATCTTAGCTCGTTACGATGAAAATGAACTTTATAGTCAGATAAAAGACGTTCTGTTCTATGATTCTTTCCCTGTTGATCCTCGTCACAATGTAAAGATTCACCGTGAAGAGTTGGCCGTTTGGGCTGCTGAGGAACTTGGTTACGATACTGAAAAGTAGGTTACAATTATGGCTAAAGTGTTAGTTGTAGGGGGAGGCGGTTTCTTAGGTAAGGCTTTGGTCAAGAAGCTTCTTGAGCGCGGTGACAAAGTGCGCAGTCTCTCCCGGGGCGCTTATCCAGAATTGGAAAAAATGGGCGCCGAAGTTATGCGTGGTGATATTTCCCAACGTGAGACGGCTGTAAAAGCTTCTGAAGGCTGTGAAGCTGTCTATCATACCGCTTCAAAAGCTGGTATATGGGGTGATTATGCGGAATATGAACGTATCAACGTTTTGGGAACGCGTTACCTCTTAGAGGGCTGTCGCCAAAATGGCGTCAAAAAATTTATTTATACCAGCACTCCCAGCGTGATTTATCATCCCAAAGCCAAGATCGAAAATATCCAAGAAGATGTAGCTTACCCAGAAGAATTTGAGTGCGCCTATGCTCAAACTAAAGCTCAGGCTGAAAGGGAAGTTTTGCAAGCCAACAGTGCCGACTTGGCTACTGTCGCTTTGCGTCCGCATTTAATTTATGGGCCTGGAGACCCTCACTTAGTTCCTCGTTTAGTAGAGCGAGCTTTCGCTGGTCAGCTTTTCCAAGTTGGCAATGGCAAAAATAAAGTAGACATTACCTATATAGATAATGCTGCTCTAGCTCATATAGACGCTTTCTTACACATGGAAAGTTGTGCCGGTAAAGCTTACTTTATTAGTGATGGTCAGCCAGTAAACTTATGGGCTTGGGTGCGCGAACTCTTGGAGAAAGTTGGAGCTCCGCCAATTACTCTTTCCATCCCTTATGGTGTTACCTGGGGCTTGGGAGCTACATTAGAGTTTGTTTATAAGTTGCTTGGTAAAAAAGATGAGCCCAAGATGACTCGCTTTACGGCTGCTCAGTTGGCTACTTCTCACTATTTTAATATAGCTAATGCCAAGCGAGACTTAAAATATGTTCCGGAAGTTTCTGTCGCTGAAGGTATGGAACGTTTGGTGGCTTGGATTAAAGAGCAAGGTGCCAACACTCTGCGCCATCAATAGCAAATACTAGCCAAGCGCTATATCTTTTTAACGTGAGATGTTTCCTACATAAACTAATAAGGCTAAAGCTCTACTGTAAGAGCTTTAGCCTTATTGTTTTTTTTACTGAAAAAGTGTTAATTGCAACGCAAAAGAGCGTCGGTTGCATCTTTATTGATCCGACAAAGGTGAGCATAATCGCTGGGAACTATTCTTAAACGCAATCCTGCTTTTCTTAACATATTTAAATTTTCTAGCATAAAGTTAGTTTTATCGTCTAGAGTAGAAGCGCCTAAATATTCTACACGTTGCTGAAAAGTCAGAGGCAACTTGGTGTACAGAAGATCAAAAAATCTAGGTAGATCTTGAAAGTAACCTTTAAAATAGCGATTTCCCCGCGAAGGAGTTACAGCGGTAAAGGAGTCATCTTCTTTAGCTACCATTTGTCTGCACGTTATCCAAAGTTTTAATAGGGATCGCAGTGAATGATCATTGGGGTAATATCTCTCTTCTGGCATGGTCGTCAGGCTAGCTCGCCAAAAAGGCAAAGCAGAGTCTAGGCTTTGCGGATCGTATATCGCTGTTTGGATGTTGGAAAGTTGCAACTTCCACAAAGACGACTGCTTCTTGCCAGAGCAAGTCGCGCTATCCAGATGGGCTATGCTCATATAGCGATAAAAGTTTGGCCTTTTAGTGCGCGGTCCAGGAAGATAACCAATAGCTATTTGGGAATAGGTGTGTTGTTTGGTATAGCTAAAAAGCTCGGCATAATAATCTTGATTTTTTAAATTGAGAGTGACCATTTGCCAAGGGCGGCAAACAGAACCGTAAATCGGCAAAATAGGCAAAAAATAAGTTGAAATTTTAGAAGTATCCATTGTTCTTGAGCAACTTTTGCAGATACGCAAAACTACCTTTAACAATCATAATAGTGAGGAAGAGCGTTAATATCTTCCACATCTCCAATATTTTGCAAAAATTTTTCTACAATATAGGGAGAAAATTGAGTACCGTTGCCTCGCTCTAATCTGTCTATGGCCTCTTCAAAGCTTAGGCCGCGTCTGTAAGGACGATCAGTTACCATAGCGTCAAAAGAGTCAGCTACAGCAATAATTTGAGAACCTAAGGGAATAGCACGTCCCTGGAGCCTGTCAGGGTAGCCTCTGCCATCATAGCGTTCGTGGTGATGCACTACAATGTCTACTACGCTTGCTGGCAGAGAAGTAATATTATTGAGAATATTTCTAGCGTTGCTGGTGTGGGTCTTCATAATTTCAAACTCTTCATCAGTCAAAGCGCTAGCTTTCATTAAAATACTGTCAGGTATAGAAATTTTGCCCACATCGTGTAAAATAGCTGCTTTGGCAATTAGCTCTGTTGAATCAGGATCTAAGCCAATACATTTGCAAATAAAAACAGAAAGCTGTTCTACACGGGAAACATGACCATGAGTGTAAGGATCTTTGGCTTCTATAGCTTGGGCTAAGGCCAAGATAGTTTCGTAATATGAACGCTCCAGTTTGCTATAGAGCTTCATATTACTTAAAGTAATGGCTGCTTCTGTAGCTAGCAAGCTTAAATAGTCAATATCTGTTTTATCATACTGAGCGCCAATAAGCTTATTAGCAACAGCTAAAACGCCAAAAGGTTTGTTGCCGCTAGCGTCTTGCAATGGTACGACTAAAAGATTGCGCAGTGACATACTATTGCTATCGAAGGGCTTTTTTTCTGTCGTTACTTTGCCTTGGGTATGATATTCCACATTTTTATAATTGATAATCTCGCCGCTGCTGATAACTTTTTGAAAAATGCCCGCTTCGATCTTTTGCGAAATAGTTTTGGCCATTATTTCGCTGATACCTAAAAAACGCGGTGTGCGCCATTTACCATCTTCATTGAAAGCTACAAACGAGACCTGAGATTTTACTTCTTCCCTAGCAAAATAGACTACGCTGTCTTCTACTACTTTAGAAGAGCGCTCTTTGGATAACTTTTGAAAAAGTTGCAACAAACTGTAAAGCTTGCGCTGACGGTCGAAAAACTGAATTTCACTTTCTTCTTTTTCGGCAACTTGGTAGCGAGCTATGGCATAAGCTTCTTCGACGCGCTCATCTTTGCGCTTTTCTAATTCGGATACAGGTTTATTGATCGCTGAATTGACGAAGAAAGCAATAATAGTAAAGAAAGGCAATAGAGTTAGCTCAGTAAGAGAGGCTACGTCACTAAAGATAGCTAACCCGCGTCCGGAAAGAAGATAGGTCGTAAAAGAAGATATGGCACAAAAAGCTAAAGTAAGCCAAATTTTCCCTTTAAGTGAAGTTACCAATAAGGCCAAATAGAGAAGCAAAAAATACTTACTATCTAAAGAGCCAGTAGCTAAGACTATAGAAAAAGACGATAAGCAAAGAAGAGAAGAGGAAGCGTACCACAGCCTTAAATTATCAAAGCGAAGATAACAGAGTATGCTTCCAACGAGTGAGGCGGCCAAAATCACCCACATAATGGTGAGAAAATAAGCCCCTAACAAGTTAAAAAGTCCCAATCCCGAAAAAGCTAGCGTGGCATAAAAGCAAGATGTCAGCAACTCTGTATTCTACTCCGCAAAATGTGTCATTTAAGAAAAAAGCTGATAATCATATCAGCCATTTTTCGGAAATCGCAGAGCAAGTTACGGAAATACGGAAACCATTTGGAGTCGACTTGGTAACTTGCCTAAGCTAGGTTGTAATGCTATAGGTGGAAATGTCAAAAGCGGTAACTATCTGCTCTCTTTGACTTGATCGTCGTCAGAAAAATTGCAGAAAGGATCTTTACTTTTTATATCGTTAGTTAAAATGAAAGCTCTGGTACGGCAACCACCGCGACAAGAAGCTGCTTTCGAGCATGTCTTACACTTACGACTAATTGCATCGGAACGCCACGTCTCCAATACTGACGATTTGTTCCAAATGTCAAAAAAGCGAGTCTTGCGCACGTCCCCGGCTTTCCAGACAGGATACATGCTCAGGAGCCCGCTGGGATAGACGAAACCGTTTGATGATATATGCACTCTGGTGCGTCCGCACTCGCAACCAAGACCTTCAAAGGCACGGCGCTGAGGTCGTCTAGGAGGTGTTAAACACTCAATTTCTATATTGAGAGGATTGCTTTGAGAAATATTGCTGATAATCTCTATAGTTTTAGCGACCTCTTCTGATTTTAGAACTTGCCTGGGAAAAGCAGCTGCACGTCCTACCGGAAGAGCAATATTGAAAATCAACTTGTCGACTTTAAGTTCTTCAGCCTTTTTGACAATTGAGGGTATTTCGGAACAGTTATCTCTAAAGACTGTGACATGAAAATAAATACCAGCAGTAGGGCAGGCATTGCGCAAGTGAGCAATTCCACGCATGACCTTGCGATAGGAACGAACGCCGCGTATGTTATCGTAGATCTTTTCGCTTCCAGCATCCATGCTGATTCTGAAAGAGTTGATATCTACTCTAGAAAGGCGTTCCTCAATAGACTTAGTTGCCAAGGCTGCATTAGTAGACACATTTACACACATGCCATACTTGTTGGCTAAAGCTACTACCTCTGGAAAATCTTTGCGACCTAAGGGCTCACCTCCGCCTATATCTAAGATGAATACACCCATAGCACAGAATTGAGCAAAAAGATTGTCCAAATCGCGCAAAGTAAGCTCATGATCCTGAGGCGTGCCAGCGTCGGCCCAGCAATAAGGGCACTTTAAGTTGCAATATCTGGTCAATTGCAAATGAACTCTCAGGGGAGCGCTGAGATGGTGCTTGGAATTGACAAAGTCATTGTCTAGAATGCAACCTTTAAAACGCCCACCCTCGAGGATATCGACAGAAGAACATAACTTCACGAACTGATCGTAAGACACACGACTAAGTTGAGCGCGTACGCCCTCTGGCAAAATGTCGTAAGCACGAGAAGCATCCTCTTGCTGACATGCTGACAATATATCTAAAGCGTTTTTATCGCAAAGAATGTAGTCTTTGGATGATCTACGATAGAGAACGCAACCAAACGAATCGCGTCGCAAAACGTATGGAGCTTCCGCTATCTTACTCAATTCTGCCTGCAAGTTTGTCATCCGAAAAACATCGATAAAAAAAAGCCAGAGGTATTAGGCACACAACAGAACCCCAAACCTACCCTTGCTCTGTCTTTATGCACAAAGACGCCTATTAGCCGAGCGATTCGCCTTCTTTGTCGTGATAGTCACACTCTTCTAAGCAGTCTCTGAAACTTTGCATAGGACGAGACTGGTACGGGTGAGTGCAGTTTATGAAAATCCTGGGAGTTTCACCTTCTAAGCTGAAACCGAAATCGACGTAACCGCAGAAACGATCAGGAACATTGTCGTAACAGAACTCATATAGCTCACTGTAAATCTCGGGGCTTGAGTGCTGGAACATATGCTTTTCACATTGGAAAATGCCTAATACTGAGCTGCGGAATCTGCAAGGCCTATATGCCATATCTACGTCTCCTGAAATTGGTTGGCATTCGTTTGTAGCCGAAAAACGGCCGACGAAGCACAACTTCTACTTTGCTTATGACTAAAAAAACGTCAGAAGCACCTTCCCGACAAAATATCGAGAATACTGCGTTTTTATGCACAATATTAGGATATTTTCGCCGTTGCAAGTGGAATCCCCTGCGCCCAACTCTAGAATTTTGGATTGTAAACCTAAAGCAACTATCGCAGAATGCCGAAAAAAAGACAAAGATCTCTTTATGATTAGTCTTGTAAATACACTTTTATTTCAATCCTTAGCCAGGTCTCTCTCATTTCTTTGCTTTCTATCTTTCCAAATAAAAGTTTGCCTGCGTCCATAAGCCTGGCAAAAATAAGATTGTTGGCTTTGGGAATATAACCTATTTTGATCCCATTTTGAGTGCGGATCATAATGGCCTTGTCGTCGTAAGGGTTGTCTGGCTCTCGGAAAAAATTGAGCTTGTCACCTGTGTGTAAAGAAGGAGCTAAATCGATAATCCCCTCTACAAATGACGTGCCGGCTACATGGGTGTCTAAGAGGAATATCTCCTTTTCAAAAGGCCTGGGCATGGAGAGGCCTTGGCTGTTGCTATGAAGCAAACTTATAAGGCCTGACTGTTGACTTTTTATTAATTCACTCATTTTTCTCTTGTAGCCATTCCCTTAAGCAGTGAGCAAAGCACTAATTTTAGCTTGATAAGCTTTTAATAACTCTTGAAAATCGGCAATAATGCCTTGCAATTTTTCCTTCTCTTCTTTGATTCTTTCTGGTGTACTAATCAGCTTCTTTAAAGTGTAAGGATATTCGCTTTTGATCTTTGCAATTTTGGCAGCGGTTTTTTTGAGTATATCTTCCAAACGCTCTTTTTCTTGTCGCAGCAAAGTTAGGCTGTCGTCATCATTGTATGGTGGAAGTGAGGGCTCAGAAATCATTTCGCTAATAAGGCGTATGGCTTCTAAGTCTCCTCGGGCGTAAGCTTCTGTGGCTCTATGGAAGAGAGTTAGTTGAGATTCTGTCAAATTGGGGTGAAGATCTGGATGCAAGGTTTTAACTATTTGTCTATAAAGTTTCTTTAACTCTTTGTGATCTTTATCAGAAAGGATATAGAGTGATTTACTGCGTTCGAGAGCTCGATTGATTTTATCTATCCTTTCATTAAGAGTTTTCTGGTATTGCTCAAGTTCAAGATCGAGTCTTTTTTCTATTTCCTCCAAGTCTATAGGTTCTTGTCTATTTATCTTAGCTTGCACAAGGGTCATTTTTCGCTTAGCACGCAAAACTTGACATTGCAAGTCATAAGCTTTGTATTCTAGGCCGCCGAGGTGCATTAAGTAAAAAGTTTCAATGTTTTTGCATTCCTTATATAAGAGCTGATCATGCTCTAAAATTAACATTGAGAGTTGTGTGTGGAGTTGTTGAATGTCTTCTTTAAGCTTTTCGTATTCAGGATGAATAGTTAGCTGTGAATTTTCTGGCCGATAGTTGGCATCGTGAGGACGCGCTTCAGAGAGATTTTTTGTTATAGACATACGGTTACCTATCCTTGTATTAGAATAGACTCCACAAAAAATGGTATATGTGTATTGGCAAAGGTTGACTACTGCTAAAGATAAAGGTTTTTTCTAACTATGGCAAGAGGTTAGAGAATATTTAAAAATAAAAAAAGCCCCCGTAGAAGAGACTTTTTTTCCGTTTCTTTATATATTTGGTGGAGCTAAAGGGACTTGAACCCTTGACCCCTTGCATGCCATGCAAGTGCTCTCCCAACTGAGCTATAACCCCGGGAACGCTGCTATTATATCTCATAAAGAATAAATGTCAATAGCTTGAAACAAAAAACATCTTTTATATAAAGAAAGACTGGAAAAATAGACGCTCAGGTACGAATAGCTTAAAAACGATATTAAAAAAGTGCCGCCCCTTCCAAAAGAGAAAGGAACGGCACTTTTTTTAGCTAGTCAAGTTTGTTCTAGCGAGCGGCAGCAGCGGTAGACTGAGTAGCGTTGAGAACGTCTACGCTAATGCTGGGGCCCATGGAGCTGGTCAAATAGATGGAACGAACATAGGTTCCTTTGACAGCTACGGGACGAGCCTTCAAAATGGCATCGAACAAGGTGCGGAAGTTCTGCTCGATTTTCTCAGCGTCAAAGCTGACTTTACCCAAAATACTGTGGATGCAGTTGTGCTTGTCGTTGCGATACTCGAGTTTGCCTTTTTTGAACTCGGAAATGGTCTTGGGCAAATCGGGGGTTACAGTGCCGGACTTGGGGTTAGGCATACGCGGACCTAACACACGACCGAGCTCTTTACCAATGACGCCCATAACGTCGGGAGTAGCAATGCAGATGTCAAAATCGGACCAACCGGACTTGATCTTGGCGATAATATCTTCGAAACCGGCTACATCAGCTCCGGCTCGCTCAGCGGCTTCGATCTTGTCAGCTTTGGTGATTACGCAAATACGAAGGGTCTTACCAGTGCCGTGGGGCAATACGATGGTGCCACGGATGTTCTGGTCGGACTTTTTGCAATCGATACCGAGATGGAAGTGAGCCTCAATGGTCTCATCGAACTTAGCATAGGAGAGTCTTTTTACTAAGTCTACGGCCTCGGTAAGGGTGTACATCTGGCCTTTTTCGATTTGCTTTAATGCTTCTGCGAATTTCTTACTCTTCTTCGCCACTTTAAACCTCCAATGTGGTGCTGCAGGTTGATAAATATTTCAACCCTCCCACTGACGCCTCTCTTTTTTTTGTTCGGCGTGTACGTAATTTTGGTTAATTAGCCCTCTACGACGATACCAGCGCTGCGAGCGGTGCCGGCGATGATTTTCATGGCGGCTTCGATGTCGTTAGCGTTGAGGTCTTTCATCTTGATCTCGGCAATTTTGCGGATCTGAGCGGAAGTTACGGTGCCGACCTTAGTTTTGTTAGGCTCGGCAGAACCGTGCTGAATACCGGCTTCCTTGAGGAGCAAGGTCTTGGCCGGAGGGGTCTTGGTGATGAAGGAGAAGGTCTTGTCCTCGTAAACGGTGATTTCTACGGGGATGATCATTCCTACATCTTTGGAAGTGCGTTCGTTATACTGTTTAACGAACTCCATGATGTTGAGGCCGTGCTGACCCAAAGCAGGACCAACAGGGGGGGCGGGGTTAGCCTTACCCGCAGGAATTTGTAATTTAATGATGGCCTTTACTTTCTTCGCCATTTTCTACACCTCTGTAGCTGAAGCTGTACTTTTCTCGAAAAACAACATCAAGTTGCTTCATAGGGAAAAAGCAGCTGCTAGATTTTTTCAACTTGACCGAATTCAAGAGTGGTCTTCACTGTGCGACCAAACATCTCGACATTAAGACCGAGTTTCTCACTCTCTGGATTAACTTCGATTACTTCGCCTATTTGATTCTGTAAAGCACCACTGATAACGCGAACCGTCTGACCAATTTCCAGCTCAAGCTTTATTTTCTTAGGTGCAGACAAGCCCATCAATTGCTTGATTTTTTCCACTTCGTCTTTGGGAAGGGGAACTGGCTTTAAGCCAGGGCTGACGAAACCGGTGACGCCGGGAGTGTTGCGGACAACGTACCAAGAGCGGTCATTCATTTTCATCTGGATGAGAACGTAACCGGGATAAATCTTTCTCTTGATGGTGCGTCGCTTTTGCTTTTTGTTTCCGTCAGTACTAAAACTGACTTCCTCCTCGACGGGCACCAGAACTTGGAAGATCTGGTCGCGCATATTCTGAGTTAAAATACGCTTAGTGAGGTTCTCAGAAACCTTGTTTTCGTATCCGGAGTATGTATGAACTACATACCACTTAGGAGCGTCAGGATCGTTCTCGTCAAATTCGGGAGCGCTCTCGACTGCTTTCTCCGAGGTCTCTTCTTCTGAAGCAGAGGACAACTCTTCGGCTTCAAAATCCTCAGTCTGCGTTATTTTATCTTCTGTCATGGTCATACACCTTTGAGCAATCAAACTAAGCTTTTAGCTTTTTCTGTCGTTCCAGTAGAATCTGCATTCCGCGATCGGAGTTTTTTTCACTCCAGATACAGTCAGGTTAAACCGAAGCCTCAGTTGTACCAAACAACGCGGTTAGTATTTTATTTACAATTCCCATGTAGCACGAAACCATAATCAAGGTAACCAACACTACGATGGTCGCGGCGCGAAGCTCTTTGGCTGTAGGCCAGGAAACTCGCCCCCACTCATCTTTCACAGATACTAAAAACTTGACTATCTTATCGTAAAGGCCGACTAAACCGGTGGTCTCATGTAAAGCTACATTCTTTTTAGAACTGCCGGTGTCTTGAGACTTTGTCGAACCTGCTGCAGGGGATTGGTCTTTCTTAATTCCGCCGCGACGGGCTTTATTGCGCGCTGCGCTACCGGAACTAGCCACGACTACTTAGTCTCCTTGTGAAGCGTGTGCTTTTTGCAAAAACGGCAGTACTTCTTGATCTCCATACGATCGGGATCGTTCTGCTTGTTCTTCTTAGTCGCGTAATTGCGGCGCTTGCAGCTCTGGCAAGCTAAGTTGATGATTACGCGCACTTCTTTCTTGGCCATTTTGACTCTCCTTGTCAACTATTTGGCGGTAAACCTAAAAAAGAGCCCTGACAGTAATCCCGCCATATCATGGCTTCACAGATCACTCCAGAACCCTTTTTCACTAGAGGCCCCACCCGTCAAAAAAAGAACAACCGAAGTCGTTCCCATTCTGACCGTTAATTTTGCTGACCACAGACTACTTTCTAGTAGCCTGCGATTAACAAAACAATACATGGAGCTGAGAAACAGGCTCG
>DHKB01000031.1:36391-36604 GCA_002407045.1 Candidatus Bruticola papionis
CCTACTGAGCTATCTCAGCATAAATCCTATGCAGCATTTAGCTTTTGGAGCGAGGAACGGGGCTCGAACCCGCAACATCCAGCTTGGAAGGCTGGAGCTCTACCATTGAGCTATCCTCGCGAGAACTACGCTTGACCCCCGCCTTGCGCATGAAGAGTATATGCTTAGACGTAACTTATGTCAAGCACTGAAAGCGAAAAAGAATACTTATTT
>DHKB01000043.1 GCA_002407045.1 Candidatus Bruticola papionis
AGCCTGCTCCCGGTTACGGTCAGTCGCAATATTACAACAGGCCTCATGCTGCGGCTGGACAAGGGCCGCTCGATTTAAGCTTTAAGCAGGCCGGCCCCAAGTTCGGTCAAGATTTAGTGGCCGCCAATTCTTCGTTAAAAACTGCTGCCCAAGCTGCAGCTGTAGCTGATGGTTTAATTGGCGGCGGTGGCGCTGCTACCAATGCTGTGCCCCGGCAGGCTGTCTCTAAGGCGCAGGCTGAGCGTGTGCCAGCGGCTGCCCCAGCGTCTGGGGGGCCCGGCAACCGTGCGCCTGAAGGCGCCGAGCCTGTCCAGAGTTCGCCTAGGCTCGGCGCGGAGGCCAAGGTGGCTGCTTCTCCTTTGCCAGAAATGGCTGAGCAGCAAACTATTGTCGGCCGGGCCCCCGAAGTAGGGCAGCCGCAGCCTAAAGGCGCTGCTCCGAGCGCAGAGCTTGCTAGCAGGCCAGCCCCTGGACAGCGGCCCACAGTGCCTGGTGGGCCGCCGCGTCCTGGTATGCCGCCTTCTCCCGGGCAGCCCCCTCAGCCTATGCCTGCTCCTGGTGCGCCTGGTTCGGTTGTGCCCGGAAGGCCCGAAGTTGCGCCTATGGGCCAAGGCCATGCCACTTCTAGTGGCTCCGTTTCGGGAGCGCCAGTTCCTCCTATGCCAGGCGCACCTATCCAAGGGCAGGGGCAGCCTTTGGCAGGCGGCTCGCCTAACGGCCGGGCGCCGCTTAGTGGGCCGTTTTCTGTAGAAATTGGCGACGGCTCCGATGCGGCGCCCGGAGCAGGCTTGGGCTCTGCGCCAGCTAATGGCAGCGCAGCCTCGGAAAAGAGCGCTTCGGCGGAGTGGGGCAGCGCCATGTCTGCTAAATATGCTCGCAAAGCACCAGTTTTAGAAGGTGGCAGCACTGTGCCTCCGCCGGAGGGCAAGGATAAGCGCAAGGAGACGGATGGCGCCATTCCCAAGGTTACTTGGGTATTGGTAGCGGGCATTCTTTTCTTGGCGATAGCTGTGTTTTTACTTATGGAAAATCATCAAGCTGTAGTGGGCGAAAACATGCCTCAAGCCAAAGAACAACAGCAATACGAAATTCCGCCTGCCTTAGTGGAAGAATATACTTCCAAAGATCCAGTCAGCAAACAAGCTGTACCCAACAATTCGCCTTATAGATTGGAAGTTTACGGGACGACTTTTGTCTTTGAAAATGAAGAAAACATGCGTGCTTTTGCCGATAATCCCACTAAATATGTCAAACCGCGCATCAAGCTGAAAATTAATAAAGGCGGCAGCACCGACGGCCAAACGCAAATCAATATTGTGGGCCCAGACGGGAGAGCCATTGTAGAAGGCATTACTGATGGTAGTGCTTTGCCTCAAGGCGACGAAGCTGACGAACCGACGGTAGAAAGTATTCCTGAAGATAACGCCAATAGTGGCGATAGTGGCAGTAGCGACTTTAATATTCCGCTTAGTCCTAAAAATGAAGGCGCTAACACTGAAACTAATGCCCCGGCCAACACCACTGCGCCGGAAGCGAATGCTCAAGCACCTGCTGCCCAAAGCAATACTGCTGCGCCAGCGCCTAACAACGACAATAGCGGCAATATGAGCGCTGTGCCTCCAGTAGAGGGCAATTCTTCACTTTACGGAGAGGTACCGCCGCCGGAAAATCAAGCTGCGCCTTCAGCCAACGCGCCCGAGGCCAACACCAATGTAACCGACGAAGAGGTAGTGCCGCCTGGCTACTAGGTGACCGTAAAGGTGACTGAAAAAATGCTCTGCAAACATGGAAGTTTGCGGAGCATTTTTTTGTAAACAGAGCGGCAGAGTGATGGCAAAATCGACAAAAGCAGGAGAAAGAGCAGACTTTGCATAATTTTGCAAGTCCCCGCTCGGGCGGGTAGAAAGGCGGCTTGCGTGTCTAAATTTATGTTCACTGGCAAAGGCGTAGAGATCTACACTTGGGAACATTGCCCTTATTGCCAGCGTGCCAAGCACATTTTGGAAGGCGATCCGGGCGAAGCTTCTTTAGAAGATGGCGAGTATATAGAATATACCGAACATAAGATAGACGGTCTAGCCGAGGAAAGAGCCGATATGGCTGCGCATTGTGAAGGTCATGTTACTGTTCCTCAGGTTTTGATCGATGGTAAGCGCGTGGGCGGCTGCTTCGATTTAGTCAGTTTGGTTCAAACTAAAACTTTTAGACAAGTTTTTGCCAATTATATTAAGAAAAAGTAAGGCTTGAGAGAGCATTTCTCTTAAGCTTTTTTTATGCGTTGTGCTTTAGCGCATTTTGGCTGAGGCAAGCGCATAAGGAGGTTACTTACAGTGTCTGTGAATATCTTAAATCACCCTCTCATTCAGCACAAAATTACTTTATTGAGAGACGAGCGCACCGGTTCTAAAGATTTCCGTGAGTTAGTTTCGGAAATCGCCGCTTTAATGGCCTATGAAGCTTGCCGCGATTTGCCTGTGCAAGACGTCACTGTTAAAACTCCTATAACTACTACCGTAGGTAAAACTTTAGGTGGCAAAAAATTGGCTCTGGTACCTATTTTGCGAGCTGGCTTGGGCATGGTCTCTGGTATCGAAAGATTGATTCCGGCAGCCAGAATTGGCCATATTGGTATGTACCGCAACGAAAAAACCTTAGAGCCAGTAGAATATTTTTGCAAAATGCCTGCCGATTTAACTGAGCGCGAAATTTTGCTCTTAGATCCTATGTTGGCTACTGGCGGTTCAGCTATCGCCGCTATTGGCGCTTTAATTAAGCGCGGAGCCGACATTAAGTCTATCAAGTTCCTTTGTTTAGTTTCGGCTCCCGAAGGTATTAAAAACCTCACTGAAGCTTATCCGCAATTGCAAATTTATACCGCTTCTGTAGATGAAAAGCTCAATGAAAATGGCTATATCGTACCCGGTTTAGGTGATGCTGGCGACCGCATCTTTGGTACTATCTAAAAAATATTTTGCGTAACGGCGCCAGATTTTAGCGCCTATGTGAAGTAGGGGAGCTGCGGCTGCTCCGAGCAGCGCGGTTCCTTTTTTTATATAAAATTTTGTTAGAAACGGAGCGAATATGATTAGCTTAACTAAAAAAAGTAAAGCGGCTTGGGCCGTTGCCCTAAGCTTGGTTTTATTGGTAACTTTGGCTGCGCCTTGCTTAGCTTGGAAAAGTTCTCGCTTGGGAGTTTCTTTTATCCCTCCGCGCCATTGGAAGCAAATTGACGATGAACAGCATGAAGCTACTTTTATTGCTCCAGAAGAAGTGGGCCACCGCTCCGTTATCTCTTTAAAAGTAGTTGAACTGGAAGCAGCCGAGCCTGAAGGTAAAATGGCTGACGAACTTTCCGATAAATATATGGCCGCTTTGCAACAGCGCTTTACTCACTTCAAGCTTATTGGCGAAACTGACACTAAAGTAAATGGTCACTGGTGCCATCGTCTTACTTTTCGAGCTCAAGAAGACGAACACCATATGCAAATGACCAATGTCCTTTTTATTAAAGGCAAAAGGGCTTACAGCTTCTTGTACATGAGTAAGCCTGATACTTATAATAAACATGTAAAATCATTCGATAAGATGGTAAAAACGGTCAATTTTATTTAGTTCTGGCTTCCGAGCAGCCATATTTATGATTAATAAAAAGCGTCTTTTATAGGCGCTTTTTTGTTTGTATACGCAAGCAAAAAAAATTATAACGTTTTTATAACGCAATGCATATTGGATAATAACGTCTGCTGTTTATACTGATACCTAAGAAGAGAAAATTTGGAAGGAGCGAGCGTTGCATTTATGCGTACAGATCGTTTTACTTTGAAAACACAAGAAGCTATCCGCACGGCTACGTCTATCGCCCAAGAAAATGGACAGCAGTCGCTGGAAACTCCTCACATTTTGATGGCTATGCTCAAGCAGCAAGATGACGGCTTGGCTTTGCCTATTTTGCAAAAGCTTGAAGCTCCGGCTGCTCAGATAGAGAAGGCTGTAGAGACAGCTATAAGCAAGCTTCCTAAAGTTGAGGGAGCTGGAAGCAGTGTTTACATGGGCAAGTCGGTAGAGACTATGCTCGATAAGGCTTGGAAAGAAGCCGAACGTTTAAAAGATGAATACCTTTCTGTTGAACATTTGCTTTTGGCTATGGTCAACAATGCTAATGACCCTGCCGGTCGTATCTTGCGCGAATTTGGCGTCACTCCCGACCGTTTGTTGCGCGTTTTGGTAGAAGTGCGTGGCTCGCAGCGCGTCACTGATGAAAACCCTGAAGCTAAATATCAGGCTCTGTCCCGTTATGGTCGTGACCTTACCGAGTTGGCCAGGCGTGGCAAGCTCGATCCTGTTATCGGTCGTGATGAAGAAATTCGCCGTTGCATTCAGGTTTTGTCTCGTCGTACTAAAAACAATCCTGTGCTTATCGGTGAACCTGGCGTAGGTAAAACCGCTATTGTAGAAGGTTTGGCCCGTCGTATTGTAGCTGGCGATGTGCCCGAAAGCTTAAAAGGACGCAAGCTCTTTGCTCTCGACTTAGGCGCTTTAATTGCTGGCGCCAAGTTTAGAGGCGAGTTTGAAGATAGATTCAAAGCTGTTCTGAAAGAAATCACCTCTTCCAACGGTCAGATCATTCTCTTTATCGATGAGTTGCACACTTTGGTAGGCGCTGGCGCCGCTGAAGGTGCCGTCGATGCGGCCAATATGCTTAAGCCGGCTTTGGCTCGAGGCGAATTGCGTACCGTCGGTGCTACTACCTTAGACGAGTACCGCAAGTATATTGAAAAAGATGCTGCTTTAGAGCGTCGATTCCAGCCCGTCTATGTCGGTGAACCTTCCGTAGAAGACGCGATTGCTATTTTGCGTGGCTTGAAAGAAAAGTACGAAGTGCACCACGGCGTGCGCATTACCGACTCGGCTATTGTAGCTTCGGTAATTCTTTCTAACCGTTATATCTCCGACCGCTTCTTGCCCGATAAAGCCGTCGACCTTATCGATGAAGCTGCCTCTAAGTTGCGTATCGAGATCGACTCTATGCCTATGGAAATAGATGAAGTAGAGCGCCGTATTACTCAATTGGAGATCGAGCGTCAGGCTCTTGCCAAAGAGAAGGACGAAGCTTCTAAAGAGCGTTTAGATAAGTTGGAAGCCGAGTTGGCTGAGTGCAAGGAAAAGTCTGCTCATATGAAGGCTCGTTGGAGCATGGAAAAAGAGCAAATTGAGCAAATCAGCAGCTTGAAAGCTCAATTAGAACAAGCCACCAACGATGCCGAATTAGCTGAACGTCGTGGCGATTTGGCTAAGGCCGCCGAGTTGCGCTACGGTACTACTGCTACGCTTAAGAAGCAAATCGAAGAAGCTACTAAGAAGCTCCAAGAGTTGCAAAAGAATGGCAAATACCTCAAGCAGCAAGTTGAAGAAGAGGATGTGGCTTCTATCGTCTCTCGTTGGACTGGTATTCCTGTCACTCGTTTAATGGAAGGCGAGATTCAGAAATTGGTCCATATGGAAGATCGCTTGCATGAACGCGTAGTTGGCCAAGATGAAGCTGTAGAAGCTGTCTCCAAAGCTGTGCGTCGTTCTCGAGCTGGAGTAGCTGATCCCAACCGTCCTGTAGGTGTATTCCTCTTCTTAGGCCCTACTGGTGTAGGTAAAACCGAATTGGCTCGCGCTTTAGCCGACTTCCTCTTTGATGATGAGCGAGCTATGGTACGTCTGGATATGTCGGAATATCAAGAGAAACATACTGTAGCTAGAATGATTGGTGCTCCTCCTGGATATGTCGGTTACGACGAGGGTGGTCAGCTTACCGAAGCTGTGCGCAGACGTCCTTATTCGGTAGTGCTCTTCGATGAAATTGAAAAAGCTCACCCAGATGTATTTAATGTGCTGCTCCAGGTTATGGAAGATGGTCGTTTGACCGATGGTCAAGGACGTACGGTCGATTTCCGCAATACTATCATGGTTATGACTTCCAATGTCGGTTCAGAATGGTTGTTAAATGACAATCTTAGCGATACGGAAGTAGATAGACGCATCGATGAAGCTTTGGCTAGTAAGTTCAAACCCGAATTCCTCAACCGTATCGATGAAATTATTCACTTCCATAGATTGAATAAGACTGCTCTCAAGTCTATTGTCGACATTCAGTTGAAGAATGTGGGTAAACGTCTGGTGGATAAGAACATCACTCTGGACGTGGAAGATAAGGCTAAAGAGTTCTTGACCAACGTAGGTTGCGACGAAGCTTTCGGCGCTCGTCCTCTCAAGAGAGCTATTCAGCGCTACTTGCTTGACAAGTTGTCTCTGGAAATTTTGGAAGGCAAAGTTAAACCCGGTGAAAAGGTTAAAGTTGAAGTCAGTAAATCTGGCGAAGGCTTGAACTTCGTACCGGAAAAGGTCAGCTAAAGTAGGCTGACGAGTCTGAATCTAGGTCGATTTAGACTAATGTAGAGCCCGGCTAGTTGCCTCTTTAAAAGAACAACCAGCCGGGCTTTTTTTTTGTAAACATATACTTAAAATGTACTTATTGTTAGCTATGGTACCTTTATATTATTTTTAAACTTTTTGTATTGCTTATTTATGTAACAGGGATAAATGCAACTCCAACGAACACGCAATGCTTGTTTAAGCGCTTATTTAGGCGTCTTACTCTCATTTAAATAGAGGAGTGCTTAGTCTATGTCTATTGGCAAAAAGTTCTACATGAACTTTACTAACATGGCTTTAGTTCTAGTCCTAGGAACAGCCATGTTCTCTGCAGGTTGCGGAGATGATAAAACAGTAAACTACTACACTGGCGGAGCTTCCACCACCAACCCTTCCGACAATAACAACCCCAGCGACAATTCTGGCGATAAAGATCCTGATAATTCTGGCGACAAGGATCCCAATAGCGGCGATAAAGATCCTAATAGTAGCGACAATAATAATCCTGGTAGCACTACCAGCGAAGATGGCAAGTATGTAAAAATTATAGTAGCTGCCGATAGTTTACCCGCTAACGTTACCAATATTCAATATATTTACAACGACTCTGAAGGCAACCAAGTTGGCAAGTCCGATCCGGAAACTATCGATAGAACTTCCAGCACTACTACTGTAGAAGATAAAGATGCTCCTAGTACCGCTGTCAAAGTTGTCATTATTTATCTTGACAAAGATGGTAATTTTGTGGCTTCCGATGAAAGAGACATCGACTGGAACCAGGACGAAAACGGCAATACTACTGGCACTGTCGAAAGCAGCGATCCTACTGAATTAGATAAAGATGCTAAGCTTGTTCTTAAGGCTGACAAATATGCCGTTAAGCCTTCGGAAAAGGTGCAACTTACTTGCTTGTTGCTTTCCGATGATGGCAGCAGTATCGATGTAACCAATTTAGCTTCTTTCGGCAATGTGTATAGCGACGTACTTAAGGGTGCTGAAGGTGGCGCTCGCGGTCAATATGAAGCGGTTGGCTACAAAGGCAAACACGGTGGCGTGGCTGATAAAATTTCCGTTACTGCTTCCACTCCTTCCGGTGAGCAAACTGTACAGATTGATAAACCGGTTTATGTTACCGATCAAGATGTAGAAAGCATAAGAGTCGTCCCGGCCGATATCGATGGTCAGGCAATTACTGTACATGATTATGGTACGCCTCAAAAATATAGCGATGACTACTTCATTCTTGTTTATTTGCCGGAAGAAATAAATGGCCAGACAGTTCATCAGACTTTTAACCAAAAAGTAGGAATTTTTAGCCAGCATGGTGCTTTAAAGGAAGTAAACCCTATCAATGAACAGCCTATGTTGGCTTTAGCTTCGTATACTGACGATGACAGAGAAAAAGGTCCGTCTCCTAGCGAAGTTGACGTGACTGCGCAAACTACTTTCTCTGTTGAAGATGTTACCAGTTCTAAGCCTTCTAATGCTCTGCCTCTTAATGTAGCAGTTAATGACAACATTATAAAACCAAGTTTTGATATAACTGGGTTAAAAGGTGATCATCAAGTTAATTGGACTTCAGATAGTAAACTGTGTGTTAGCGGAAAATACAATGTTGATGGTAAAGAAATTACCGGAAGTATCTTTTTGGAGCCTGTCCTTGGGTGGGCGCATACTGCGTTTGCTATAAAACAAGATGATGGTACTTATAGAGCAGTTAGCTATGAATTTGATAAGTTAGATATGTATTTCAAAGATGAGGGATATGAGGGGAGCAGTTTAAACTGTGGGGTGACAAGCTATCCTAATAAAGTTATTAGCCAAGAATTTTATTTAAAAGGGGTAATTTGCAGAGGTACTAAGAGTTTCTGTTGTGATATTCCTGAAGAACTTCTACCTGCCGATGGTTATCCTAGTTCTACGGCTGGAGGAGGAGGAGCTAGCATGGTTAAGACTCATCTGACACAGGTAGTTTCTGGCTTTAATAAATATCTTTTGGAAACAAGTTGGTACGGCTACTCCAGTTATGATTATACTTCCCTTGAAATATGGACTAACAGTTTTTATAAGGCAGCTAATTTGCCATCCTTTGTTGAAGGTGAAGCTTATTGGCAGAACTCTCACTATGGTAATTATATGAGTTCAGGCATTATTACTCTTCCATAATAATTATACTGTCGTTTCACTTTAGCCTAAAAAACACTAAATCCCGCTTTGACTGTTTCCATAAATAAATAGTCGAGCGGGATTTTTTTATTCACAATTGCTACTGTATTTCACTAATTGCATTAACTGGGGCGACGTCTGCAGCGGCTTTTTGTTGGGCTTTTAGCTTTTCTTTAGCGGCGGTTATCTTTTCGTGGTAACACGGATAACACGTAGGGGAGTAAAACTCTTCGTCGCCTAGCAAGACGGTGGGGCCGTCGATAATAGCCTCTTCTTTGGCGTTGTGGCGCAAATTGAAGACGGCTTTGCGGTTGCAATAGCGACAAGTAGTCTTTACTTCTTCAATAGAATCGGCTACTTCCATAAGGCGTTTGGAGCCTTCAAAAAGGTGAGCTCGAAAATCGGTACGCAAACCGTAAGCAATAACTGGCAAATTTAAAGTGCGAGTCAGTTCGCGCAATTGGTCGACTACTTGGGGGCTGAGAAATTGGCATTCATCGACCAAAACGCAAGACAGCCCTTTGAAATCGTCTTCGTTTAAGACAGTGTCTGGCGTTACTAACATGTCGGCTTCGTGTTCTAAGCCAGCTCTGGATTTAATAATATTTTCTCCAAAGCGATTATCTAAAGCCGGTTTAATTAAAAGTACGCGTTTGCCTTGCTGGACGTAGTTGTGACGGACAGCCAAAAGATTTAAGGTTTTGGCACTGCCCATAGCACCATAACGGAAATATAATTTAGCCATAATAAATTATTCACTTCAAAAAATTGGGGCCAGCCTTCCTTGTCTACTAGATGGCTTCCTTCCCAGATAAATAAAGCTTAGAAGACAAAAATATCGCCTATAGTGGCCATAAGGTCAGAATTAAGCCTGCATTGTAGGGGAAAAAGGGCCACTTGCCAAGAAAGCGAAATTGAAAGCGCTACTTCTAAAGCTGGAGCATTTTTTATGAAGCATACTTCCGTGTACGCTCGCCATTGGGGATTTACACTCATTGAGCTGATGATCGTAATAGCTATTATTTCTATTTTGTGTCTTATTATGTTGCCCAACATGATGAGAAGTCGAGACGCAGCCAAACTTAGCAGTTGCAAATATAACTTGCGTGCTATCGCTGCCGCTATGGAAATTTATGCTACTGACAATTCTGGCATGTATCCACAAAGGCTAGATCTTCTTACTACTGTCGATACTAATGGCCACGCTTATATGCGCACAATTCCCAATTGTCCGGTCGCTGGCAACAATAGTCCTTATTTGCAAGGATATGAAGTAGTTTCTGCTCCTAAAAATGCTTATACGCTTTCTTGCCAAGGCAATTATCACAAAATTATGGGGCTAGATAGCAATTACCCCAAATATTCGGCAGTTAGAGGTTTAATGGACTCTCAGGATGCCGAAGAAGATGAAAAGTAAAAATGTAACCATGACCAGTAAAGACAATATTTCCGACCTAAATGGCCAAGAGAATAAAGCTACCAGTTCTCCTAAGCCTTTAATTTCTGTTATATGCGCTGTTGCTCTCAACCGTACTATAGGTTATCAAGGCCAAATTCCTTGGCGCATTCCCGACGATTCAGCCAATTTTAAAAAATTGACCTTGGGTAAAGTCGTAGTTATGGGGCGCAAAACCTACCAATCTATAGGCAAGCCTTTACCTAAACGTCAGAATGCTATTTTAACTCGAGACACTTCTTTTACCGCACCTGCAGGCGTGAGAGTTTTTCACGATTTAGACAGTCTTTTACAAGCTTATGCTAAAGAAAAAGAGATCGTTTTTATCGGAGGAGCCGAAGTTTTTGCTTCTGTATGGCCTTTAGTGCAACGTCAGTATTTAAGCGTAGTGCAAGCCGATTTCCCTGGCGACACATTCTACCCAGAATTTTCCCACGAGAAATGGCAAATAAGCGAACGTACTATGCACGAAGTTAGTGCTGGCAGTCCCTGTCGTTGGGAGTTTTTGCAATTGGAGCGAATTAGCGAAGAGTAGTTCAACCTCTTTACAATTTCCCCCTATTTACTTATAATATCCAGGCTAATAATAACCCCATTCCTGTTTGTCCGCCTTGTCAGAGTCGTTTGACGACTTTTGGTTGGCAAGTGGAGTTTTTTCTAATGGCTATGAATTTAGACATATCCGATATTGTCAGCAACGTCGGCGCTTCTAAAGAAATTCATACTAGTCAAGTTGAGTCTTTTGACGGTTTGAATTTAGATGGCCCCGTCAAGCTCGATCTCACCGTTACCAGCGCAGGTAATGGTGAGATATCTGTGCATGGCAAGATAAAAGTAAAGGTTATCCTCACTTGTTCACGCTGTGCGGCTGAATACTCCGAGCCTTTAGACATAGATGTTGATGAGCGTTTTGTTCCGGAAGGTTCTGCGGAGTTGGAGCGTGATGACGAAGTCGATGCTGACGAGCTCTGTGTCTTTGGATATGATCAGAATGAGCTCAAGATTGACGAATTGACGCGAGAAAATATCATCGCCAGTCTTCCTTATCGTCCCTTGTGCAGTCAGGAATGCCGGGGCGTCTGTCCTCAGTGTGGGCAGAATCTTAATGAGAAAACCTGCAAGTGCGGATCTACCGGGAAAGAAGTCGATCCTCGCTGGGGGGCTCTTAAGAAATTTTCGTCAGGCTCCCCCCAATGAGGGAACCTTAACATAAGCGGCGTTAAGCTTCCGGTGTAATTCTGGGTATGTAAGCCGTAACTGCTGTAGTCATTAAATAAGAGGAGTCAATTCAAGATGGCCAATCCTAAATATAAAACCCCCCGTTCAAAGACCCGTAAGCGTCGTTCTCATCTCGCTTTGGTGATGCCCAATGTAGTAGCTTGCTCTAACTGCGGCGCTCCCAAACTTCAGCACCACATCTGCAAAGCTTGCGGTCAGTACAATGGAAGACAAGTTTTAGCTTCCAACGACGCGAACGAGAACTAATAGCGAATATATGCTTAACTGCGGCACCGATACAAAGAGCTAGGCGCCGCCGTAGTTTATTTTCTTGCAAGGGAAAATAAACAGGGCGGTGTGTAAAAATCTTTGTAGCTGTGTCGTTTTTTTTTGAAAAAATGGGAGAGAATGCTGTTTGCGAACAGCTAATGCGAGGGTATTTATGCAAAACATTAGTTTGGAAGGTTCTGTGGCTGTTGTTACCGGATCCGGACGCGGAATCGGACTTTCTATCGCTCGTCAGTTAGCCAAAGCCGGAGCTACTATTGCTTTAGTCGATATCAACCAAAGCTTAGTCGAAGCTGCCGCCGCTGGGTTGAATGAGGAGTTCGGCCAATTGGCTAATGCTTTTGTAGCCGATTTAACTGACGCCGATCAAGTCAAAGAATTATTTGAAAATATCTATGCCAAATTGGGCAAAGTTGATATTTTGGTCAATAACGCCGGTATTACCCGCGACAGTTTAATGCTGCGCATGAAAGAAAGCGAGTGGGACGCTGTTATTAACACCAACTTGCGCTCAGCTTTCCTTTGCACTAAAGCTGTGACTAAAGCTATGATGAAACAGCGTCATGGTAAGATTATCAACATTTCTTCTGTTGTAGGCATTATGGGAAATGCTGGACAAGCCAACTATTGCGCTTCCAAGGCTGGCTTAATCGGCTTTACTAAGTCTTTGGCTCGTGAGCTTGGCTCTCGTGGCGTCAACGTAAATGCAGTCGCTCCCGGTTATATTCAAACCGATATGACTGAAAAATTGCCCGAGTCGGCCAAAGAAGCTATGCTCAGCCAAGTACCTCTCAACCGTCCCGGTCAGCCCGAAGACGTTTCCAAAGCCGTTTTCTTCTTGGCTTCTCCTTTAGCTGACTATTTGACCGGCCAGGTTATTTGTGTAGATGGCGGTATGGCTATGTAAAAAAAATCCTGCAGTCAGCTAAAAAAAAGGTTTTAGCGGCTGTTGGTGGTATGCTTCAAGGCACAAACATTGTAGTTTTTCTTTATTACTTTTGGAGGTCTGTTAAAAATGGATATTGAGAACATCAGAGAGCGCGTTGCCAAGATCGTCGTAGATCAGCTGGGTGTAACTAAAGATCGCGTAACCGATGACGCTTCTTTCACCAACGATTTGGGCGCTGACTCTTTGGACGTTGTAGAGATGGTTATGGCCTTCGAAAACGAGTTCGGCATTGAGATTCCCGACGAAGATCAGGACAAGATCACCAATGTCGGCGACGCTATCAAATACTTAAGCGAAAAAGCCAAGTAATCATCTTTTGTTCTAGTTGAACAACACACAAAAAGACCGTCTCGGTAAGATCCGGACGGCCTTTTTGTTAAGTGGTAAACATATTGTCGACTTAGTTGAACTTAAAGGTATCAACTACGTGTTTAAAAGCGGCTTCAGCTTCTTCTTGATTGGCTTGAGAGGAAGAACAAGCAATATTCCAGAGCAATTTGTCGTGGAAAGCGTAAAGTTGTTGTCCCCAAACTTTGGTAGTGCCTTCCAAATAGGTGTAGGTAAGTTGCAAAGCAATTTCGCCATCGAGCTTAACTTCTTTTTGCTTCAAAATTTCCGACTCAGAGCGCTTCAAAATTTGATTTTGAAACTTTCTAGTAAGTTCGGCAGTAGCTTCTGGATTTTCGCTCCAGCTGGTCATCGTGCCTAAGTTTACGGAAGTAACGCTGACAAATTGTTCAGGGTCTTTGATAGCCGTATAGCGCACGACTTGCTCGCCCTCTTTAGCTTCTTGGGCGCTCTTTTGTTGACGCCAAATTTCGGCCGGCGGAGGAGCAAATGTTACGCTTTTAGCGTTAATTTTATAATTCTGAGGCTGCGTAGAAATTTGCGGGCCGGAGCAGCCTACAGCACAAAGTAAGCAAACTACGGCTGCGCTTTTAAGAAGCAAGTTTTTAATATGCATAGCAGTAAGTTTTTCCTTTTCTGTTAGGGCTTAGAGGCGGGGCCCCTTCGCTAGATTGAAAAATTACACCTGGCTTCAAGGTTGCCCGTCTCATAAAAAATTGACTAGAACTGTTTAAGGTTTTGGGTTGGCAGCTTCTTTAGCTTGAGCTTCGTCAATCATTTTTTGAAACTCTTCATCTTTTAGCTGAGAAGTAACTTTATCGATAGCTTTTTGTACCGCTTCGTCAAGTTTGGGCTTGTCTGCTTTCTGGCTTTTGATATTTCTCAAGGAAGCCCAGACGGCGTCGCCCACAGCTTTGAAAAGACGCTTAAACGACTCGCCTGATGGCTTAATGTCAAATTCAAACCAGAGCATACAAGCGTAACCTATAGCTATAGTGCAAGTAGCGGCAATAGAAGCCGAAACTAACCAGCCTGGAGGGCCAGCTATTTGACTCAACTGACCGGCCAAAGTGCGCCCTAAAAAGCCTATCCCTAAAGTAGTCAATAATTCTGAAGCCATTTTATAAGTAACTGGTCTATCATAGACGCGAGCTAAGTTCAGCACCATGGCAATTTGGTTGGCAGTTAAGGGAATAAATGAAGCAAAAGGCAATGGAGTTAGGGCTATAGCGCCAGAAATAACGGTAGCTCGGCGAATAGCTTGCCAGCTTAACTTTTGGCGCATAGTGGGTATTAGCTTGCCCATTTCTCCCAACAAGCGCGGTTCTGTATAAGCTGCGGCTAAGAGCAAATCATAAACGCCTTCCTTATTTTGCGCAGAGATAGCATAAAGTTGCTCAGGTAATAAACCTAAAGCAGCAGCAGCGGTGAATTTGACCTTATCTCTAAGCTTTTTCTCGATAAGATCCATTTTATTTAAAGCTATTAAATAAGGTTTATTTAAACTCTTAAACGTATTGTAAAGATTGCGATCGGCTACGGTAATACCTCGAGTAGCATCAAAAAGCACAATTAAAAAGTCTGCCTTTTCCGCTTCTTGCATAGCTAAAGCGCTTTCCAATTGGCCATCTTTAGTGGCGTTGTTAAATCCTGGAGTGTCGATAAGGGATATGGCGCCAGCAGCAACATCTTGAGCTTTTACCGTAGTGCCGGGAATAGGGGAGACAGCTGCTGCTTCACCGATACCATTAAGTAAAGCGTTAAAAAGCGTTGACTTGCCTACATTGACTGGCCCTAAAACAGCTATTTTAGAAATCGGGGCAAAAGCTGGCCCGGCTTGACGCTTGAGCAATTCCATAATATCGCCCAGTGCAGCCGGATTGGCTTGGGCGATGTTGCTAAAAAGTCTTATGTTGAGGTTGAGCTCTTTGCGCAAATCGGCAGGCACAAAATTCCAGGCCGTTTTAGCAAGAGCTCCGCTTCCGGGAGGCAAAGTCGCTAAGTATTGGTTAAATTCGTCGTTTTTAGCTGGACTATTATTTCTTTTGCTTGAAGAGGGTGCGGCTAAGTCTTGGTTTACTTTATCCATATTACTTTTGACACTTTCCTAATTGGCCATAAACTACGGCACAATTTTTAAGCCTACAACTACCAAAAATTAGTTGATTTATTCTTGCTTTTGCCAAAATGTCAGTGAAGTTTCGCCAAAGCGTTTATCTTTTATTACCTTAAAATTGGCAAAATCTTGGGGATAATTTTCTTTATGATGATATTCGAAGACGACTATAGCGCCTGGAGCTGTATATTTATCCAGTAAAGCTAGCGTTTGTGGGCCAGCTTCGCTGTTGTAGGGTGGATCAGCTACTATAATATCAAATTGGCGACCATTTAGCTTCTCTAAAGCTTTTGGCAATTGACCAAAAATTATTTGGCCTTTATTTTCGACTGCTTCATGTAAAAATTTCAGTGAGCGACGATCGCCTTCGATAAAAGTAGCTTCGGCGCAGCCTTCTTCCAAAAGAGCTAGTCCCAAAGAGCCGGTGCCGGCAAATAGATCTAGTACTTTACTAGATTCGTCGATATAAGGGCGTAAAGTGGCCGTTAAAGCTTCGCGTGTTTTGCTGGTAGTGGGACGCATCCAAGTGCGTGAAGGCAGACGGGGATTTTTATTCATGATATTTATTTTGCTCCTATAACAGAATTAGTTTTCTTCCTCGTCGCTCTCTTCCTGGTTTAGGTCTTCCTCAAGGGGGTAACGATCGGCATAGATAGCTGCTTCTTGTTTGGCCAATTCCAAAAGATGGCGATCGCGCAGCAAATCGGCACAAATCAATTCGGGAAAACCTGACTGGCGTGTGCCAAAATAGTCGCCAGGGCCGCGAATTTCCAAATCTTCTTCGGCTACTTCAAAACCGTCGGAAAGACGAGCTACCGCTTCCAATTTGCGATTGGAAGGCGAATCGCTGGAAGCTAAAAATAGGCAATAAGATTGCAATTGGCTGCGCCCAATGCGTCCGCGCAACTGATGGAGCTGAGCCATGCCAAAGCGGTTGGCATCTTGAATTAAAATAACCGTAGCATTGCCTACATCTACACCCACTTCAATAACTGTAGTAGAAATTAAAATGTCGAGGCCACCTTGGCGAAATTGTTCCATAACAGCTTCTTTTTCAGCAGCTTTCATTTTGCCATGGAGTAAGCCAACTCGATATTTTTTGAAGACGCCTTCTTTTAAGCGCTCAGCTTCTTGTACAGCAGCGCTAGCCTCCAGTTTATCGCTTTCGTTGATAAGAGGACAAACGATGTAAGCTTGTCTGCCTTCTTCAACTTGGGAAGCGATAAATTTGTAAGCGCGGTTGGCCTCTTGAAAAGGTACACAGCGCGACTTAATAGGCTGGCGGCCCGGCGGCAATTCGTCCAATTTGGAAAGTTCCAAGTCACCGTAAATAGTTAAAGACATGGTGCGTGGAATAGGTGTAGCCGTCATTAGCAAAACGTCACAATTTAAGTGGGTTCCGCTTTTGCGGCTTAAAGCTTGGCGTTGCAAAACGCCGAATTTGTGCTGTTCGTCGACGACAGCCAAGCCTAGGTTGGCAAATTCTACGCTTTCTTGAATGAGGGCGTGGGTGCCCACTGCTAAATCAAATTCACCAGCTTTAAGTTGCGCGGCGATTTGCATTTTTTTCTTCTTACTCAGGCTGCCTTTTAAAAGACAAATACGCAAGCCAGCCGGTTCTAAGAGCTGGCACAACTTTAAATAATGTTGCTGAGCCAGAATTTCTGTGGGAGCCATAATGGCAGCCTGGTAGCCATTGCGCACAGCCGCAAAAGCTGCATAAGCGGCAATTACGGTTTTGCCTGAGCCGACGTCGCCTTGCAACATGCGGTTCATAGGATGGTTTAAGCTTAGATCGTGAGCAATTTCTTTAATAGCACGCTGCTGGGCACCGGTTAAGGTAAAGGGCAATAACTTCTGAAATTCAGCTTCAAGGTTGGGCAAATCGTGATAAAAAACGTTGCGCTGCTGATTCTGTCTGCAAGTGCGCTTATGAACTACGCGCAATTGCAAAGCAAAAAGTTCTTCAAAAGCTAAACGTTGTTGCGCTTTAAACAATTGATCGTAGTCGGCTGGCCAGTGCATATACATAGTGGCCAACGATTTAGGCAAAAAATGATATTTATCTAAAAGCTCTTGAGGCAAACTTTCTGGCATAAGCTGAGCGCAGGCTGGTATTAGCTTAAACATCAGCTTATGCATATAGCTTTGGTAGAGCTTGGCGCTTAGCTTATAAATCGGTACCAGGCGGCCAAAGGAAGGTGAATTTTCCGCTTGCTCGGCAAATTCTGGCGAAGCCATGCGCAAATTGGGGCCGCGATCATATTCGGCTTTACCAAAGGCGACAATATGTACGCCTGGGCGTAACTTAGCGCTTAAATAAGGTTGGTTAAACCAGACTAATTTTAGGCTACCACTTTCGTCTAGCACTTCTACTTCTAAAAGGCGCTTGCGGTTAGTGGTGACAATAGTTTTGGCTTCAGCTACTACAGCTTTTATTTGCTCAAAAGCGCCGGGGCGCAAATCGGCTATTTTCTGTACTTGGCGGCGATCTTCCCAACGTCTGGGATAGTCGGTGAGCAAATCTTTTAAGGTATAAATGCCTAAATTATTGAAAATAGCCTGTTTGGTGCGACCAATACTGCGAATCTTCTCGACAGGTGTATCCAGCTTATACAAAGTTGGAGCGAAGGAAATAAGGCGTCG
The DNA here is from genome assembly GCA_002407045.1 of Candidatus Bruticola papionis. GTDB lineage: Bacteria > Vulcanimicrobiota > Xenobia > Xenobiales > Xenobiaceae > Bruticola > Bruticola papionis. The sequence goes on from DHKB01000043.1 coordinate 17,608, forward strand.
TTGCTCAGCTGTAAGTAAAAAATTGTTTTCAGTTTGGTTATTAGGCGCTGACTTTTCAGAGGCCGCCTCTCGAGCATTGGCACTGCTTTTTGTTGTTTTATCAATAGAGGAGGCATTGATAGCCCAAGCTTTTTCTTCAGAAGCAATTGGCTTGGCAGAAGGCGCGGCTTGGTCTAGCTTGTCAGGTTCAGCAATTAAGGCTAAGGCTTTACCAACTAACACCAGGCTACCCTGGCGTACGCGCTGCGGCAAAGAATTATAATCGGCCAATTTTTTGCCCACTTGGCGCAAGCTAAAAGCTTCATCTTTAGCCAGCTCGTTAGCATGGAGGCAAAAAAAATGCCAAGCCGACTCTATGTCGATATTGCCTCGGCAACCGTCGCTATATTCGCGACGCATCAGACGCAACAAACGGCGGGCTAAATTTCTTGCTTCAGTTGAGTAGACTTTTTCTGCCTCCATGCTTTTTGCACGGCCTCCTCAATAATTAATGATCGGAAAATCCCAGCATAATTGGTTCCGGCTTAAGTTGGATATGGAAAACTTCTTTTACTTTGGCCTTTACTAAATCAGAAAAAGCCAGCATATCGGCTGCCGAAGCTTGACCGGGATTGATTAAAGCTAAAGTGTGAGCAGAAGAAACGCCGGCTTTGCCAGAGCGGAAGCCTTTATGGAAACCGGCATTATCTACTAACCAAGCTGCCGAGATTTTGCACATTTCGGGATTATCGGTATTGTATACTGGCATATTGGGCCAGCGCTCTTTTAACTGTTGGGCTTGAGCTTGGGGAATAATAGGATTTAAGTAAAAAGAACCGGCGCAGCGATGGTTGGGATCAGCCTTGTCATAAAGCATAGACTTTGAAGCTCTCACCTTGAGGACGGCTTGGCGCACTTGAGCTAAAGTGGGGCGCCAGGCAGAGTCGGCGGCCACTTTGTCGGCAAAGAAACGCTCCAAATCTTGGTAGCGCATAGTGGCTTGGCCATGCACTTTCAGCTTAAAGGTGACAGAGGTAATAATATAGCGCCCTTTCCAAGCTGTTTTGAAATTGCTAGTGCGGTAGGCAAAGGCGCAAGAGGACGCCGACAGATTGAGCGTTTCCAAAGTTTCCAAATCGATAACTTGGACTTGCTCGATAGTATGGCCAGCTTCTTGACCGTAAGCGCCTATGTTTTGCACTGGCGCAGCGCCAACTTGTCCGGGAATGCCGCTTAAACATTCTAGACCGGCCAAGTCTTGCTCTACTGTTTTGGCTACAAGATCATCCCAAATAACGCCCGCTTGAGCTTCAACGATAGCTTCTTCGTTTTTTGTATTTATGGTAAGTTTTTGCATCTTTGGCTTAATGAGTAGGCCTTTAAAGCCAGCGTCAGAGGCCAAAATATTACTTCCGCAACCGATAGGAAAGATGTTAAAGGCGTGTTCGCGAGCAAAAAGTATGCTTTGTTTTAATTCTTCCAAGGTGGAAGGTTCGGCCAGCCATTGTGCGGGGCCGCCAATTTCAAAAGTAGTCAGAGTGCTGATAGGTACGTCAGCTTTAATAAAACTATACATAACTGCCAAGCATTTTACAGGCTGAGCCCTAAAGCCTTTGCTTGGCAAGCTTTTATTGGAAAAATAGTCGCTGCTTAAGCTTCTTCCAAGCCAAGCTTTTTGGACGCTTACCAAACTAGGCAAAAGAGGACAAAACCGCAAAAACTCCGAACATGATGGGGTTTTTGTTCCTAATTTATCTACATTACGGATATAGAGTTACTGTGCGCGGAGGTTTGGCTAGCTATGGGCGAGGGCATGTTGTCATCAGTGGGGTTTAATCGCTCTAATTTAAATCAGGACGTTGCTCGTGTGGTAGCTGAGCAAGGCAAGCTCAATTATCCGCAAGTACTGGAAACTTGCTATCCAGCTCGTCCTCTTACTCCTTTGCGCTATAAAGACAGCCATTTGAAAGCCCGCCGAGTAAAATGTATTTTTGTCGGCCCCAATGACAAAATTCCCGTACATTGTCCGCCTGGTTTCGATTTACTGGCTATTATGGGCTTAGGCTTTACTAGACGCGAAACCGAAGATGTTACCGAGCTATTGAAAAATACCAAAGTAGGCTCTGATGTTATTGTAGGTGTACCTGAGCAACCATTACCCGGTTCAGCTCAACTTAAAGAATTGCAAGCTCTCAACATACTGGCCGTTCAGGAACCTTACACGGTGCCGGGCAATGCGCAAAACTTATTGCAAAGTCGCCGACAAATGGTGCGTCGCCAACTTTTAGAAAAGTTGCGTTTACAACTCACTCCCAACAATTTCCACTGGCTCTATAAAGGCGTTTCTTGCGATGACATTAAGAGTAGGCGCCGCGATATTTTCTTTACCAATGTTTTAGAACTTATCTACACCAAAGTTCCCCAACTTAAAGCTTGTGGCAGTATGCGCGATCGTTGCGAAGCTGTAGATATTTTGCTCAACACTAAAGAACCTTTGCAATTTATTACTTTGGATAAGAGTGGCGGTTATAAAGTTATTCGCGATTTTCTTATTAAAGGTGGCGTAGTTTCAGCTACAGAGGATTGTGGCAGCTATGCTATCTACAAAGTAAATGGTTTTATCGCCAACGAGGCTCCTTTAGCTTCCATTTGGAACCGCCTTTTGTATATGCTTATAGGCGAAGGATGCCAAGAGCTTAGTTGTGGTTTGCAAGAACTTTATAACAAATTCTCCCGACGTCCCTACGGCATAGACGTATCTTTCTTAAATATTTTGCTAGCTGCCGCTGTGCGCCGTTACTATCCAGCTTTAAGCTTTTGCTTACGCGGTGAAGAGTTGCGCTTAGATAGCACTGCTCTTCGTCAAGCTTGGGGTGCTGCTGCCCATTGTCAAGTGCTTTACACTCCTCAAGCTCCCTATCGAAGCGCTCAGGCTTTGCACCATATTATTGAGAGCTTTGGCTTCGCTAGTAGTCGCAATATACGTGATTTGTGGGAGATAGCCGCCGACTCTTTGCAAGCTTGGCATAATAGGTTGTCTCCTTTGGCACTCACTTTAGAGCCTAAAGTGGGCGAGCCTGCTTACGTACTTAACAATTTATTCTCTTCTCAGAAGGAGCGCTCTGCTCGCGAATTTATTGGCCAAGATCTTCTTGAAAAGGCTGGATTCTCAGGTTTGCCTCAAGGAGAAGAGTTAGAGCGTTTTGAGCTTTGGCTCAAAGAAGCTCGCGCTGCTTTTGCGCGTTATGAAGAAACTTTTCGCCGCCGTTTGGCTGGACGTATAGCTGAGCAATTTGGCGGTAAAGCCGAAGACTTACCCGAAAATAGCGAAGATTATGTGCCTATTTTAAATCAGCTCTTCCGCCGTTGGTTCTCCCGTCTTTATCCTAATAGCGGAGCGCAAAAACTCAGTCCCTGGGCCAGCGCTTTAGCTGAAATGTATGCTTTAGAGCCAGAAGCTGACGCCAAATATTGGTTTGAACTTTTGCCTTTACAATTTGATTTGCCTAGTTTAAGCAAATGGGAGAGAGACAACTCTGTAACTTTCGCTTCCCGCTTAGTAAGAGCTTGCTTAGAACTAGAATTGTGGCATATCGAAGGCTTGTTCCCGCTGCCTGAGGATAAAGAAGAAGCTGAACAAAAATTGAGCCATTGGTTGCGCTCCTCGTTTAATGGTTTCGGCTTAAATAAAGAACAGCGCGAGTCGGTCTTGCTCGATTTATTGGAAGAACTTTGCTGGTCTGAATAATTTTATATCAGGTTTTTTTAGTGCTTTAAGTTGAGCTTCAGGCTCTAACAATTATCTCCAATCCCGCCTCCAAAGGGCGGGATTTTTGCTATATGGTGACATTCTACATTAAAAATATTAAAATGGGACTGGTTCGTTCATAAATATGGCATGTGGCGAGGCATAGAAAAGCAAGTCTCAGCCATTTTCTTAGTCGGCTAAGTAGCTCTGAAAAAAAGGACTAAAACCGGGAGGAAAGCGACATATATGATTGAGTGGATTAAAAAGCAACCTCCAGGTAGGATTATTGCTTTAGGCTTTATTTTAGCTATTTTTCTGGGCTCGTTGCTCCTAAGCTTGCCTTGTTGCGTTAGGCCAGGTGTCAATTTATCCTATATAGACGCTCTTTACACTTCGACTAGTGCTGTTTGCGTAACTGGCCTAATTGCTGTTGACGCTCACGATACTTTTACTCCTTTGGGACAATTTTTTCTCTGTCTATTGATCCAAATAGGCGGTTTAGGCGTCACCTCAGTTGGCGCAGGCGTTATCTTAGCTATCGGCCAAAAGATAAACTTTAAAGGACGCAGTCTGATTCGCGAGTCGCTCAATCTAACTACTGGTCAAGGCTTGGTACGCTTTATCAAAAGTGTGCTTTTAACTGCCTTTACTTTCGAAGCTATTGGCGCTTTATTTAGTTTTGGCGTTTTTATTAAGGATTACCCTTGGAAGAAGGCGGCCTGGCTTAGTCTTTTTCACTCTGTAGCTGCTTTTAATAATTCCGGCTTCGATATTTTAGGCAATTTGCAAAACTTAATTCCTTATCGCGACAATGTACCTTTAAATATAATTACCTGTGTCTTAATTATTTTTGGCGGTATCGGTTTTTGGGTAATCCATGAAGCTTTGGCTATGCGCTTTAATTGGCGTAAGCTTTCTATGCATTCCAAAGTTGTTATTACTACGAGCGCTTTTTTGACTATCGCTGGTACCGTACTTTTTAAGTTGACAGAAGATATTTCTTGGCTGGGGGCTCTTTTTCAGAGCGTTTCAGCCCGAACGGCTGGCTTTTCTACTTACAATATTGGCAATTTCACCGACGCCGGTTTATTAGTAATGATTATTTTAATGTTTATCGGCGCTTCGCCTGGATCTACTGGAGGCGGCATCAAAACGACTACTTTTTTTGTGCTTTGGCAAGGCATTAAGTCGGCAGCTACCAACACTTCCGAAAAAGCTTTTCGTTACGCTATTCCTTCCGAAGCTTTTCGTAAGGCGGCAGTTATTACCTTAATGGCCGCTTTTGTGGTTATAGGTGGC
>DHKB01000047.1 GCA_002407045.1 Candidatus Bruticola papionis
TAAATTTTTATTTATCGCTTTATTGATGGCAATTTTTTTATCTAAAGCTGAAAGAATACTGGAAATTTTCTTCTGCTCTGCAATGTCAGGGAGCATAAAACAAAATTTGCCAATTAAAGATGGTGATGTGTGTTTGACACTAGTGCCATGAGCATAATTTGCAACAAAACGCTGATATAGTTTTGTTCTCATCAACCAATATATAAAAAGCTTGTCAACTTCACAATTTTTTAATTGGACAAGACCGATTCGTTGGTTATGAAGATAATTTCTACCATCATTTGGCACAAGAGCTGAATATCCAAGAGTATCTGTTTCTTTGCTTAAATCAGTCATTGTAACAATAAGATCACCTGGACTAAGTAAGTAATCTTCCGGGTAATCTTTGTTGAAAAACTTCTTATCGCTGTATTTAAAACCGCCGCCTATTTCAAAATTTCCAGGAGTAACTAAAACATTCTTTGACTTTTGAGAAGTTATTCCAATACCAGGAAAAGCCCAGCCATGTTTTATGCTGATGATGTCTCCTAGGCAAACTTTCTTCCAACTAGATTTCATAGCCAATAGCCCCCAACTTTTCTTTTATTTCTGCTTCTAATTGGTGCGACTGGGCAAAAAGTGAGCTCAGCTCTTTAGTTAAACGAGCCATTTTCTCGGCAAAAGGTTCGCCGTCTTCTTCTTGTTCAGCTATGCCTACATAGCGACCGGGCGTAAGAATATAATCTTGCTTAGCAATATCTTCAGTAGAAACTACAGCGCAGAAGCCAACTTCATTTTCTAACTTACCTTCAGCAAAAGCCTTGTAAGTATCGGCCATTTTTTGAATATCAGCTTCGGTAAGTTCTGATAATTTGCGAGTAACAGCTCGGCCCAATTGGCGAGCATCAATAAAGAGCGTCTTGCCTTTTTGCTTTTTATCTTTAGCTAAAAACCACAAACAAGCGGGAATTTGGGTAGTGTAAAAAAGCTTAGCTGGCAAAGCAATAATAGCTTCTACTAAATCGGCTTTAATCATGTTGCGGCGAATCTCCCCTTCTCCACTCTCTTGAGAAGAAAGAGAACCATTGGCCATAACGCAACCTAAGCGCCCCTTATCGCTTAAGTGATAGATCATATGCTCAAACCAAGCAAAGTTGGCATTACCTTGGGGCGGTGTACCGTAAGTTTTAAAGCGAACATCACTTTCTAACTTGTCCGCGTGCCAATCATCCATATTAAAAGGCGGATTGGCCATAATAAAATCAAATTTTAAGGCTTGCTTACCCTCTTGGCTATCTTTAGCTTCTTGCGCAGCGTGCTTATCATCAGTAAAAGTATCGCCACATTGAATATTAGCTTCTAAACCGCGAATAGCTAAATTCATTTGGGCCATTTTATAGGTATTAGAATTACTCTCTTGGCCATAAATAGAAATATCGTCGCTCTGGCCACCGTGCTTTTCAATAAACTTAGCCGATTGGACAAACATACCGCCCGAGCCGCAGCAAGGATCATAAACACGGCCACTGTAAGGTTGTAAAATTTCTACAATAGTGCGCACAATACAAGCGGGAGTATAAAATTCGCCGGCTTTTCTGCCTTCTCCCTCGGCAAATTTTGCCAAGCAATATTCGTAGGCGCGACCTAAAATATCGCGCTCTTGCTTAGGATCGTGCAAAGGAAGATTATCAAAAGTGGTTACTACTTCACCTAAGCGAGCCTTATCTAATTCTGGGCGAGAAAAATTTTTAGGCAGAATATTTCTGCCACGGAATTGACCATTGGCTTCTTCTATAGACTGCATAGCCGAGTCAATAACTTGGCCTATTTCTTCTTGAGTGGCGTAAGAAGCAACATACGGCCAGCGGGCTTTTTCGGGAACGATACAAACATTGGCGGCCAAATATTCATCTGGATCATTAATATCTCCGCCTTCAGCTTCTATTTCAGCTTGTCTAGCTTCGTAGCGATCGGAAATATACTTTAAGAAAATTAAGCCCAAAATGACCGTTTTATATTCGGGGGCATCCAAATTGCCGCGCAGCTTGTTAGCGGCCTCCCAAAGTGTAGCTTCAAAGCTTTGCTCCGCTTGTTTTTTCTCTTTTTTCACCCTGGCCATGATGGTTTTATTCCTCAATAAATATCTATAGTTAAATTGACAGCCAACATTCTGCACGAAAAGGTGTTTCCTTTATTAGGCATTTTAGCTAAACACCGGCAGATTATTTTTCAAAGCCCCTATTATTTCAAAATTTTATACATAACTACAGCAAAGCCCCAAGCGACCCAAGCGCCGAGGATCCAGCCGATGTTGCTTTCATTTACTTCGTAAGCTAAATCTTTCTTTTCGCCATTAACAATAATAGTAGGCTCATCTTTAGCACTAAATAAAAGCTGTCCATCTTTGCCAATAGCGCAAACTTTAATTTGATCTTGACCTACTTGAGCTAAAAAGCTAACCGGCGTATTTTGTTTAACTACAAAAATAGCGTAACGCTCGTTATCTTCATAATCGCCACGCCGCTGGGGATAGAAGAAATTGCCGTTAGCAAAATCGATCTTTTTATCAGCTTCTTTAAAGTCGGCCCTAAGCTCTTTAAGGCTGCGAATTGCTTGCCATTGGCGAATTTGGCAAGGACTTATATCTAAAGGAATTTGGCCATAAATATAAGCTTGCTTAGATTTGTGCAACCAACTTTGGCCTACTTTGTCCCAGCTATAAAATTTATCTTCATAGCTATCAGTTTCTGAGTCGTATTCTTCGTGAGCTTGGTATTCTTCATGTTGGTAATAAATAGCTACTTGAGGGTTGGCTAAAAGATGGAGAGGATCGCTAGAAGCTTGACCGCTAAGAGGCGCTTTAAGTACAGCATAAAGCGCAGGCTGCCCTTGCAAAGCCTTTGCCAATTCGGCTTGATTGCTAATTTGCGGCAACTTAGCGACAAATTCTTCTTGACTATTTTGTTTGGCGCAACTATCAAAAGTAAAAACCAGAACAACTAAAAAAGCCAGCCAACCAATAGCAGGCCAAAACTTATCGGCCAATTTTTCTTGCAATTCTTTAAGCAGCATAATTTTTACCAAGCCCTATTTTTTATCGCTGCTATTATAACCTAAAAAGAAGGATCGTGCTTTTGCAAAAAGGCAGAGAAATCGGCTACGACGCTGCGTCCCCAGCCCATATTTTTGACCCGTTGGCTTACGTAAGAGCCTATTTCCCAATACATATTGATTAGTTCTGCATTTACAGCTTTGGCAACTCGCAAGCGTGCGCCGCTAATAATAGCTAAAACATCGTCAAAATTTTGTCCTGATACAACTAAATCTTTATCCATGCTCGCGTTCCCCTAGCTATAGGAAATTTCTCCCACCAAAACTGGATCTAATTCTCTCACCACTGGTGAGAGAAATTGCTTCAAGTTCAATTACGCCACAAACGAAAAAAAATCCGGGCTAGCTCTTGCCAACTCGGACTTCCTTTTCTTATATGGTGGGCACGAAAGGATTCGAACCTCTGTAGCGCGTCGCGCGTCAGATTTACAGTCTGATGCAATTGTCCACTCTGCCACGTACCCGTAACGTGGAGTATATTACACAAAGTAGGCTCGACTGTCAATAAGATATGAGCCAAAAACGCACAGATTTTTCACACAGCGCCTGAAATGCTAGTTATAACATAAAAATTGCACTTTTATTAGCTTGTCAAAGTGGCAACCAAGACTTAAAATAACGCCTTGTAGGGAATGAAGTTCTCCCTTGGGCAACCTAAACCGCTTTACCGTTAAGCTGATGACTTCTGTGATTTTTCGCAGAGAGCATGGGCTTTTTTGCGTTTAAGGGAGAATTTTTATGTTGGCTTCTTTAGCTCTCATATTTTTACTAGGCTTGGCAGCTGCTTTACTTTGTCAAAGATTCAAACTGCCTTCTATTGTCGGCTTGTTAGCTGTAGGCATTGTCCTAGGCCCCCATTTGCTTAATTGGCTCGATCCGTCCATTTTGGCTATTTCAGCTGATTTACGCAAAATTGCTCTTATTATCATTTTATTAAAAGCAGGCTTTTCTCTCAATTTACAAGATCTAAAAAAAGTAGGCCGCCCGGCTTTGCTGATGGCTTTTTTGCCTTCTACTTTGGAAATTTTGGCTTTTACTTTTATTGGGCCTTATCTTTTCAAAATAGACTATCTAGAAGCTGCGCTCATGGGATCTGTTTTAGCGGCCGTTTCGCCGGCTGTTACTGTACCCAAGATGGTTAAGTTAATCGAAACTAAATACGGCACAGCACAAAGCATTCCTCAACTTATTTTGGCCAGCGCCTCTTGTGACGGTATTTTTGCTGTGGTTATCTTTTCCACACTCTTAAGCATAGCCCAAGGCGGCAGTTTGCATATTGTCGATTTAGCTAAAATGCCAGTTTCTGTAATTACAGGCATATTGGCAGGCGCAATCTTAGGCTACCTTTTGAATATTGGCTTCGAAGCGGCTTACCAAAAGCATCATCATATGCGCGGCAGTTTGAAAGTTATTGTAGTACTGGGGATGTCTTTTGCTTTAGTGTCTTTGGAAAATTGCTTGCAACAATACGTAGCTTTTTCCGGCTTATTAGCCATAGTAAGCATGGCTTGTATTTTGAAACAGCAAGGAAGTTCGAAAGTAACAGGACGCCTAGCAGAAAAATTTGGCAAATTGTGGTTCGCAGCCGAGTTAATACTTTTTGTGTTGGTAGGTGCCGCCGTAGATATAAATTACGCTTTAGCTGCAGGCTTCAGTGCTTTAGCTATGATTGCTATTGCTCTTATTTTCCGTGCTATCGGCGTATATTGTTGTTTGATGGCCACCGACATTAACTTAAAAGAGCGCCTTTTCTGTGCCTTTGCCTACATCCCCAAAGCGACAATCCAAGCCGCCATAGGCTCAGTACCATTAGCTGTAGGCCTACCTTGCGGCCAAATTATTTTATCGGTAGCTGTACTGGCTATCTTGCTAACTTCACCACTTGGCGAATTGTGTTTAGAGTTGAGCTATAAAAAATTGCTACAAAAAGAAGATTAATAAAAGCAGCCCATCTGCGCTTTTTAGCGAGACGGGCTGTGGCTAGTTTGTCGGCCCCCAAAGTGGCGACAACATCATGCCTATTTTAATAATTTTTCTTTTTCTTCAATTCAGGATGTAAGCGCATATATTCGCGGAACAAGCTGCTAAGTAAATCGGGAACTCGTGCCAAATTTTCCGGCGTTTCTACAAAAGCTACGCGCAATTGAGTGCGTCCCAAGTTATCTTCCAGTTTGGGCACATTGTAAAATTCAGCCATAGGCGCGGTAAGCAAAGTTACTTTTTTGCCTTCGCGCTCTACATAACCTTCGGAAGCGCACCACACTACAAAATCGTCAGTATTAAACTTTTCGTTGACTATTTCGCGAAAATCAACCACTTCATATAAAGAAGCGTCGGCGCGACTGACAATTACTCCAGGCAAAGCTTGACGCATATCGCGATTAAAGTTTTGCATTAAAGGCTTATAATAACGGCGCTGCTTGTTAAACCAAGCGTGAATTTCTTCGCTATTTAAATGGGCAATAGCGCCAAAAATCCATTGACCTATAGTGTTAGTGCACAAATTTACCGTATTTTCTGCTACTAAACGCTTGTGCAACTCTTCACTATCAGTAATTAAAGCGCCTACGCGCAAGCCGCAACCATTCCAAGCTTTAGAGGTAGTTTCTATACTAACTCTATGGCCAGTAATGCCAGGCACTTCCTCTTCAGTAATACCCCAAACGCTAATAGGAGAATTTACTCCCTCAACATAATGCAATTCGCGATAAGCTTCGTCGGAAATAAACCACAGATCATACTTAACGCAAAGCTTGGCAAAATCGACCATCATTTGGTGAGTATACAACTGACCAGTAGGATTATCGTAAGGAATAACTACCAAAGCGCCAGGATTTTCTTTAACGATAATCTTTTCAATTTCGTGCAAAGAAGGCAAATTGAAATGGCCGCTGCTATCTAAACGGCGAGCCATAGAGACGACCCGACGATTTAAGCGCTGAGCAAAAGAGCGATAGTTGGTATAAGCAGCATCTACTAATAAGACGGGACGATCCTCTGAGCCAATATCTCCACAACAGCCAGTCATAAGCAGTTCCATGCCTTGGCTGCCTCCGTCACTTATTTGCACATGCAATTTTTCTACATCAAAACCGCTGCATTGCAAAACATTAGCAAAAGCTTGGCGAGCTTCAGGCATACCTACAGTAGGTGCATAACAAACTACACCGCTACGAAAAGGACTATCGGGGCGATCTAAATTGTTCAGGCGTTCAACCATAGCCGGATGCATAGGCAAAGAGACATTGCCAATAGCCACATTGACGGCTTCACAGCCGTCTTTTCGCTCGGCAAATTTTGCACTGGCGTTGCGAATGGCCGAAGGGCGGCGCCCAGCTACATGATTAGAAAGTTTGGGCATAAAAGCCCCCTCCTCTATCTGTTTTTATATATGGTAAAAAGATTAACTTACAAATTTTTCAAAGCAAAAGCTTTTGCTATTGTCACTATTTTCCCCCTAAGTCGACCGCCAATTTTACGACAAATTTTTATCCATATACATAAAATTTAAGTTTATTTGTGCATATAGACAAAAATTTCACATACTCTATATTTAGTATCAAACAATAGCCAATAGCGACGCCGACTCATTGTGAAAAAACGCAAAAAAGAAACCGCCTCCACCGGTAGTAAAACCGACAGAAACGGCCTCTTTTTTAGCTACGTTTCGACCACACGGCGAACCTTAAATGTAAGCGACTGACCGCCTGGAAGTGCTAGCTATTTAATTAGTGGCATCCGCAACCGCAACCACAGCCGCCCTTCTGGCACTTATCTTCTTTGCCTTCGGGAAGATCGGTAACTAAGGTTTCAGTAGTGAGAACCATAGCGGCGATAGAGGCAGCGTTCTGCAAGGCAGAGCGGGTGACCTTAGCCGGATCTACGATACCAGCAGCCATCATATCGACGTATTCGCACTTGGCGGCGTCGAAACCGTGGCCCATAGGCAACTCTTTAACCTTTTCAGCTACGACGGAACCTTCGTGGCCGGCGTTTTCGGCGATGACCTTAACGGGCACATCCAAAGCGCGACGGACGATATCTACGCCAACAGCTTCGTCACCTTCGAGTTTGACATTGTCCAAAATGCTGGCAATGTGAGCCAAAGTGGAACCGCCACCAGGGACGATGCCTTCTTCAACAGCAGCGCGGGTAGCGGAAAGGGCATCTTCAATGCGGTGCTTCTTCTCTTTGAGCTCGGTTTCGGTAGCGGCACCGACGCGGATTACGGCTACGCCGCCGAGCAACTTGGCCAAACGCTCTTGGAGCTTCTCGCGGTCGAAGGAAGAATCGGAAGCTTCAATCTGGTGGCGAATTTGCTCGATGCGAGCTTTGAGTTGCTCTTTGTCACCGCGACCATCAACAATAGTAGTATCTTCTTTGCTGATACGTACGCTGTTGGCCTGGCCGAGCATTTCCAAAGTAACTTTGTCCATCTTAATGCCTAAGTCGTCGCTGACAACCTGACCACCGGTCAAAATAGCGATGTCTTTGAGCATCTCTTTGCGTCTGTCACCGAAGCCAGGAGCTTTAACAGCAGCAACTTGGAGTACGCCACGCAACTTGTTGAGCACCAAAGCGGCTAAGCCTTCGCCGTCGACGTCTTCAGCGATAATAACGATAGGACGACCGGAGCGGGCGACTTTCTCCAAGATAGGAGCGATATCAGCAATAGAGCTGATCTTCTTCTCGCTAATGAGGATGTAGGGCTCTTTGAAGGCGGCTTCCATCTTATCGGTATCGGTTACGAAGTAAGGAGAGATGTAACCTTTATCAAATTGCATACCTTCGACATACTCGAGGTTGGTATGCATGGTCTTGGACTCTTCGACGGTGACGACGCCATCTTTACCAACTTTAGCCATAGCTTCAGCAATAATATCACCGATAGCTTTGTCGTTATTGGCAGAGATCATAGCCACTTGGGCGGTAGCTTCTCGAGTTTCGACGGGCTTGGCAATCTTGTGAATTTCGTCAACGATAGCTTCTACAGCAGCTTCGATACCGCGTTTAATGAAGAGAGGGTTGGCTCCGGCGGTAACGTTCTTCATGCCTTCGCGAATGATAGCCTGAGCTAACACTGTAGCGGTGGTAGTACCGTCACCGGATACATCGTTGGTCTTGGAAGCCACTTCGCGAACGAGCTGGGCGCCCATATTCTGGAAAGGATCCTCTACCTCTACCTCTTTGGCAATGGTGACGCCGTCGTTGGTGATGGTGGGAGAACCGAACTTACGATCCAAAACCACATTGCGACCACGCGGGCCGAGGGTAATCTTTACGGCGTCGGCTACGGCGTTGGCGCCGAGCTCTAAAGCTTTGCGGGCTTCCTGAGAATAAAGAATCTGCTTTGCAGCCATGATAACTTGTCTCCTAATTGTAAATTGTAATTAAAAAATGTTGCCTAACAATCGGCTCTGACAATAGCCGTTCTCCCCCAGCAGCGACAATTATTACAGAACGGCCAGAATGTCGCTCTCTTTAATGATAAGATAGACTTCACCGTCTAACTTGAGCTCGGTACCGGAATATTTACCGTACAGAACCTTATCGCCAACTTTTACTTCCATAGGAAGGTACTCGCCGTCTTCGGACTTGCGGCCGGGGCCCACAGCGATAACTTCACCCTTTTGGGGCTTTTCTTTGGCAGTTTCGGGAATATACAAACCACCGGCGGTCTTTTCCTCGGAAGGCGCGGGCTTTACAATAATGCGCTCGCCTAAAGGACGAATACTGGACATTTTCTTACCTCCATTGTCTGGGACGCTCATGCTCCCCAAAACACTCCCCCGTTACAGCTTTAAAAGCTGCTTTTCTTTTGCTTCCCAGACTGCATCTATCATAAAAAAGGAGACCTCAAGCCTCCTCCACTACATATTGCAATCTCTGCGAGCGTATTCTAAGCGCTCTCCCCCGCCTATAATTTATAACCGCTGGCCCCGCACAAAACAAGTGGTTAAGCGTTAGAAGAATAATAGAATTTTCTGGACTCTGCCGACAAACTTCATACCTTGCACCTAGCAATTTTCTGTGATATAGTTTAGCTATCTTAATTTGCCTTCTGTAGTTTATGAGGAGAGTGGCTCGTCCGCTCTTTTTTTTCTGTAAGCGAAATTCGCTAGCAGGCACAGGTGGTGGGTTGAGAATTGTTTGCATTTCTGAAGGAAGTTCCACTTGGCGAAAATAAGCGAGAAAACACTAAACTTAATCCGTACGGAAGCCGCCCTTATTGCTCAGCCTTTTGGCTTAGTTATCAAAAACGTTGAGTATGTGCGTGAGGACGGCCTTTGGTATTTAAGAGTGACTGTGGATCACGAAGCAAAAGATCCCTCTCAGAAAACAACTCCAGTTACCTTGGAAGACTGCACTAGAGTGCACCGTCCTCTGTCCAAGCGCTTAGACGAGTTGGATCCAATAAAAGGCACATACTATCTAGAAGTTTCCTCGCCCGGCTCTAGCGCATCGCCCGATTCTTGCGAAGAGACCGCCGGAACTGAACCAAACTAAGGAGCAGCGCAGTTATCATGTCAGAGATGATGAGTAAAGATCAAAGGGAACAACTCTTAGCGGCCCTCGATGCTCTCGAGCGCGAGCGCAAATTACCTAAAGAGAAGATCATAGAGGCCATTGAAGACGCCCTTCAGAAAGCCTATGAGCGCAACTACGGAACTAATCAACAAGTAATCGTCGAATTAGACCGCGATACCGCCGACTTGCACATTTGGTTGCGCAAAACTGTTGTCCCCGAGGTAATGGACAGCAACCGCGAAATTAAGCTTGAAGACGCCGAGCAACTGGCTCCCAACGTCGAAGTAGGTATGGAGATCGATATCGAAACTACCAACGAAAACTTTGGTCGTATTGCCGCCCAGAGCGCCAAGCAAGTTATTTTGCAACGTATGCGCGAGTTTGAGCGTGACATTATCCGCGACGAATTCAGCGACAGACGCGGCAAACTTATGAGCGGTACAGTTACCCGCCACGAGCGCCGTGAAATTACTGTCGATTTGGGACGCGCCGAGGGTATTATTCCTCCTTCCGAGCAAGCCCATAGCGAATTTTTCCACGTCGGAGATCGCATTAAAGCTTTAGTCCTCGAAGTTAAGGACGGCCCGCACGGTCCGCAAATTATCTTGTCTCGTTCCTCCCCCGGTTTGCTTAAGTGCCTCTTCGAAACCCAGGTTCCTGAGATCGAAAAAGGCGTAGTCCAGATCAAAGCCGTCGTTCGTGAAGCCGGTTTGCGCTCCAAGATTGCTGTTCGCTCTACCGATCCCAACGTAGACCCCGTAGGAGCTTGTGTAGGCCCCAAGGGCAGCCGCGTCCAAGGTATCGTTGAAGAGCTGCGCAACGAAAAGATCGACGTTATTCCGTGGTCTGACAATATTGAAGAATTTATTGCCAACGCTTTGCAACCCAGCCGTGTAACCAAAGTTATTCCCAACAAAGAACAGAATAACGCTGTGGTTATTGTCCCCGATCAGCAATTGCCTTTGGCTATCGGTCGCGAAGGACAGAATGCCCGTCTGGCTGCCAAACTTACCGGTTGGCATATAGACATTAAGAGCGAATCCAGCGCTGCCGCCGAAGCGGCCAAGAAACAAGCCGCCGAAGCAGCCAAACAAGAAGGAGAATAAGCGTGTCAACCAGCTCGTCCAGAATCCCTGAGCGCATGTGCGTAGCGTGCCGTCGTATGAGATCGAGAGACGGGCTGTTTCGCCTTGTAAGACCTACCGACGGCGGAGCTATCGTTATCAACCAAGATGGCAAGATATGTGGCAAGGGCTTTTATATTTGCCGCTCCGCCGAGTGTCTAAAAAAATTAGAGAAAGACAAGCGGCTGCGTAAGAATTTCAGCACAAAGTTATCTGAGGAAGCGCTTCTGTGGTTAAAAGAACAATTGGAGCGCCAAGAGGCCAACCAGACCGAACCTGCGGCAGCATCTTGTAGTGAGGAAGTGAAAGATTTATGAGTAGTAATACCAATGCCGGGGGCAAAATTCGCGTTTATGAATTGGCCCGCGAGCTAGGCATCGAAGACAGCAAATCTCTGATCAATATCCTCAGGGGAATGGGCTATCCTGTCAAAACTGCTGCCAACAGCATTCCCAACGAGGCTGTGCAGAAAGTACGCGAAACCGTAACTCCACATTTGGAGCAATTGCGTCGCGAAGCTCAGGCCAAAACTAAAGCCCAAGAAGAAGAGGCTCAAGCCAAGTCTGCTGCCAGCAAACCCGCTGTACGCATTGCCAAACGTGCCACTCAAGAAGAAAAGCAAGCTCTCATCGAGCGCAAAATCAGTCGCAACGAGGAAAATAGCAATCCTCGCCCCATTCGTACCAGCAACGTAAAAGTACGTCAGACTGCCGGCGCTTTCCGCCGCACCACTTTAGGCGGCATTCGTCCTATTACTCGCAACATTAGTCCCACTTTACGTGCTCAAGAAGCCGCCGAAAAAGCTGCTAAAGAAGCCGCCGAGAAGGCCGCTCAGGAAGCTGCCGAAAAAGCCGCTAAAGAAGCCGCCGAAAAGGCTGCTAAAGAAGCTGCCGAAAAGGCTGCCCGTGAAAAAGCCGAAAAAGAAGCTGCTGAAAAAGAGGCCCAACGCTTAGCTGCCCTCAAAGAGCAAAATCGCAAGCGTTCCACCAACAGGCGTCAGGACGATGACGACGAAGAAAACGAAAAAGAAATGGTCGATTTGCCTATCATTTCTCCCGAAGAGATGGGTATAAAACAAGATGAGAGCATTTCTCTCTCTACTCCCATTACCGGAATTTCTGTCGAAGACGCTTTCTCTTCCGATTTCGGCAGCGGCGCTGTCAATTACGAAAGTGGTCGCAACAATCGCAATTCTGGCGAAGGTCGTCCTCCTCGAGTAAAAGGTGGACACAACAACAATCAACTTAACCGAGGCGGAATGCAAAATAATCGCGGCGGCCAAGGCCACAACAATAACCAGCGCGGCAACAATCAGCGCGGCGGTATGCAAAACAATCGCAACAATCAACGCGGCGGTATGCAAAACAATCGCAACCAGCGCGGCGGTATGCAGAATAATCGTAACCAGCGCAATAATCAGCGCGGCGGTCACGCTTCCCAGCCTCAGCAGCCTGTCGTTCAGCCTCAGGAAAAGACCATCATTATCCCCGAGGTTATTTCCTTAGCCGATTTGGCTACTCGTATGGGACGTCCGGCCAACAACCTTATCAGCACCTTCGTGCGCCAGGGCAAGATGGTCTCCATCAACCAAGCTCTCTCCTACGAAGAAGCCCGCGATTTGGCTCTTTCCTATGGTTACAAAGTAGGCGAAATGTCTACCGAAGACGTACCTTTGGAGCTTATCGATGAAGATGAGGGCAAGCTCGTTTCTCGTCCTCCCGTTATTTCCGTACTGGGCCACGTAGACCACGGTAAGACCTCCCTCTTGGACGCTATCCGTCGTACTTCCGTAGTTTCCGGTGAAGCTGGCGGTATTACCCAAACTATCGGTGCTTACACTGTCACTCACGACGGTCAAAAGATTACTTTTATTGATACTCCCGGCCACGAAGCTTTCACCCAAATGAGAGCTCGCGGTGCTGCCATTACCGATATTGCCATTTTGGTAGTAGCTGCCAACGACGGCGTTATGCCTCAAACTATTGAAGCTATCAACCACGCCAGAGCAGCCAACTTGCCCATTATCGTAGCTATTAACAAGATCGACTTGCCCGAATCCAACCCTGACAGAGTTATGACTCAACTTACCGAGTACGGACTTTTGGCCGAAGAATGGGGCGGCGACACCGTCATGTGCAAGATCTCTGCCAAGAAGAATATTGGTTTGGACGACCTTTTAGAAATGGTTATTCTTCAGGCCGAGACTATGGAGCTCAAAGCCAACCCCAATACCAAGGCCCAAGGTACCATCATCGAAGGCTCTATCGACAAAGGTAAAGGCCCGGTCGCTACAGTCTTGGTACAAAACGGTACTTTGAAAGTTGGCGATACCGTAGTTGTAGGTAAGACTTGGGGCAGATTGCGCGCTTTGCTTAATGAAAAAGGCAAAAACATTAAGAGCGCCGGTCCTTCCATCCCTGTAGAAGTTGTCGGTTTGGAAGCTGTTCCTGACGCCGGCGATCACTTACAAGTGGTCGAAGACGAAAAGATGGCTCGTCAGGTTTCCGAAGCTCGTACTGCTAAGGCTAGGCATACTCGTATCAATTCCGGTAGCCGTCAGACTTTGGAAAGCCTCTTTGCCGACTTGCAAAACGGCGTAGCCAAAGATCTCAACTTGCTGGTTAAAGCTGAGAGTCATGGTAGCTTGCAAGCTCTTACTCAGTCTTTGAACAAACTCAGTACTGACGAAGTGGCTGTGAAGATCATCCACTCTGGCGTAGGCGCTATTTCTGAGACCGACGTCATGTTGGCTTCCGCTTCCAAAGCTATTATTATCGGCTTCAATGTTCGTCCCGGTGCCATGGTCAAGCGCTTGGCTGATATGGAAGAAGTGGAAATCCGCACCTATCGTATCATTTACGAAGTTATCGAGCATATCAAGAAGGCTATGTCTGGTTTGCTTACTCCCGACATCGAAGAAGTTGTCTTGGGTAAAGCTGAAGTGCGTCAAGTCTTCAAGATTAGCAAGATCGGTAAAGTGGCCGGTTGCTACGTTACCGAAGGCAAAGTGGTGCGCGGTGGTCTCTGCCGTCTCTTGCGTGACGATGTGGTTATCTACGAAAGCACTATCGACACTCTGCGCCGCTTCAAAGATGACGCTCGCGAAGTTTTGGAAGGCTTCGAATGCGGCTTAACAATCACCAACTATGCCGACTTACAGGAAGGCGACGTGGTGGAGTGCTATCAAAAGGTAGAGCACCAGCGCGAACTGTAATTTGAGCTTAGGGCCCGCCGTCAAATTCTGAAGAGCGAAGGAGGCAGTAAATAATCCTCCTCTGCTTGGCAGGATGCGGCGGGCTTTTGGTTTTAAACTATCAACAACAAATTACTAAATAAGGACATTATCAATTATATGAATCATCATTTAGTGCGTTTGCGCGGCCTCATTTTAGAGGTTGGTAACGAAATTATCCATCGTGTGAAAGATCCCGCCGTCTTCCCTCCCGATAAAGAAGGCCAAGAGATCATTACTTTAACAGATGTAGATTTGAGCGCCGATACTTCTTTGGCTAAATTTTATGTCAGCATTATGGCTCCTGAAGAGAGACAGAAAGCTATTATTGACGGCTTAAATAAAGCTAAAGGGTTCTTGCGCCGCGAATTGGCTAAAGAGCTGTGCATTAAGAATATACCTTCGGTAGCTTTCTTCCGTGATCAGACTCAGGAAAAGGCCGAACATATGCTTAGCTTATTAGAAAGCTTAAATATTCCTAAAGCAGACAGCAGTGACGAAAGTCACAAGGAAGAGGATTTCTAAGGTATGGATTTCTGTTACCAAATTCCTTCCGAATGTCAAAATATAGCTCAGGTGCTGTTGCATAGTGACAATATTTTGGTAGTGCCTCACATCAATATTGACGGTGACGACTTAGGTAGTATGGTAGCTTGTGCGCAAGTTTTAAAAAGCTTACGCAAAAATTACTATTTATACAGTCCTGACGGAGCGCCGGAAATTTTCCGTTTTATGAAAGGCACTACTGAAATTCATACTGAGTTGCCTAACCAAGCTCAGTTTGATGTGGCTTTAGTTTTAGAGTGTCCCCAGCAAAGCCGTTTGCCGCAAGACTTAAATTTGCGCCAAGTTTGCCAAAAGATCATCAACTTAGATCACCATCCCATGAATAAGCTGGAAGCGGACTATAATTGGATCGATCCCAGTTTTGCTGCTTTGGGTGAAATGCTCTATTTTGTCTTTAAAGCTATGGATGCAGAGATCAATCGCGACTGTGCCGAAGCGCTCTACACTTCTATAGTGTCAGATTCGGGTTCATTCCGTTTTTCCAAAGTATCTTCGCGCACTCATCAGGTAGCGGCCCATTTATTGAGCATTTTGGGCGATATTAGTTATATACACAATAATATTTTCAGTGGTTTTACTTTAAACGACTTGAAATTGCAAGCTATGTGTATGCAAACTTTGCAAACTTATGCCAATGGCAAATTGGTGACCGCTTCTTTAACTGAAGAGATGCTCAAAGCTTGTGGCGTAGACGAAAACAACACTCAAATGCTTTTAGGACGCCTCAATGTGTTGCGCGGCAGCGAAATTTTCGCCTTCTTCAAAGCTGTGGTTCCGGGAGAAGTGCGCGTCTCGCTGCGCTCAACTGGACGCAAAATCAATGATATTGCCGCTAAACACGAAGGCGGCGGCCACGATCAGGCGGCGGCTTGCCGCTTCCACGACAAAACTTTGGAAGAAGTTTACAATATACTTCTCCCGGAGTTGTTAGCTAAATTCGACTAATGTTAAGCTAAAGCTTGGCTATAGCTCCACTTCTAGCCCGACTTCAAAGAGACGCCGCCAAGGCAACTCTACTTTGAGGCTCGGGCTCAATTTTTTTTCTGGCCAAGCTTGCACAAGTTGCGCCAAATAGCTCTTCTCTTGCGTTAAAATTTCGCTTTCTAAAGCCAATTGTTGCTCTTTGCCAAGTAGCACAAAAGCGCCGCCTACTTTGGCGCTTAATTGGGGACGAATAAGCGTCTGATAAAAATAATCATCCAATAAGCGCTCAAGCAAGAAGCGGCGCTGCTCTTTTTCCAAGCGGGCTTGCTCAGCTGGCGAAGCCTTAAACTTAGGGCAAGCCCGCCGCCAAGAGGCTAAAGCGGCCCAGGCCAAGATGGTGCCTAAAGCGTTGCCCAACGTATTCCAAGCGCTGTAGCCGGCGATTTTGGCGACAGCGCCAGACTCAATAAGCCAGCTAACCAACTGACGCGAGCCGCCATTAGCATAGGCTAAATCGGCAATATAGACTTGTTTGCCTGCTTCTAAAGAGGCGGCTACTTTTTGTTGCCAAGCTGACCACAAAGGCTCTGGTAAATCGGCTTTAGCGTCAGCTTGGCTACAAGCTTCTAGCTGGCTTTGCCAAGGTGCATAGATAAAGATCTGGGGCACAGCTGAGCCTGGGCCGCTTTGACCTTCTGGCAGCAAAACCGCGTTGAGCCACTGGGCCTGGGAAGCTAACACTTGCGCTAAGTTTTTGCCTTCGTAGCGCCCAACTTGCTCTTCAGCTCCAGCATAAGGCCAAACAATTTCCAGGCTACTGTGACCACACACAGCTCTAGCTAGTAAAAGCGTAGCCGTTTCGTCTGTGCCTACGCCCACCGAAGCTGAAGAGCAACTATTTAAACGTTCTTGCAAGAACTTAGCTTCCCAAAGGTTGAGCCCGCTAGTTTTGCTATCATCCAGGCACAGCGCCAAGAAGCCACCGCCGCACGCCTCGGTTTGGGCACGTTTAGTCCAAGCTTCAAGCAAAAGCTCATTTATTTCATCTTTGCGGCGGCGGAAGCCTAAATATTGCTGCCAGAAAGCCGGAGCCAGTTCGTAAAGACTGCTCCAGTTTCTGGCCGACAGCACTTGCGCCTCTGCTGCTCGACGGCGAATATTTAGTTCACGGTAGTTTTTTTCTGTATGCGCTACTTCAGCTGCCGCAACTTGTGAAACTGCTGCTACTACAAGCGCATCTTCACTATGAACAGCAGTTGTGCACGTAGCCGCACTTTCCTCAGTTTGCTCGGCGGCAGCATAACACTGCTCCAACTCTTGAGCAAATTGCTGGGATAATTTAGTTAGGCGCAAAGCACCTTCTACTTCTGCAGCAGTATACTGAGTTGGAGCTACTCGCATAATTACAGAAAAAAGATAAAGCGAACAACCTGTCAATTCAACAAGCAAACGCTGCAGCAGAGGCGCAACCATGTACGGCGGCCTTGGCCTACGTGAAGCCACTAGGCCGCCGTAAAACAAAGCATCGGCTGAGACCAACAAGCTAGGCGCTTCCTCGGCGCCGTTTTGTTTGGCACTAAAGCTTGAAGTGGAAGCCGCTTTGAGCCAGGCGAGCAACTTTGGGCCTTCTGGATTGGCCCTTTCCGGTTGGCGCTTGTCTTCTCCACCCCACAGAGCCCTTGGCGGCAGCAACAAATCTACCTGGGCAATTTGAGCTAGGCGCTGCGGAAATTGCCAGCAACAAGGGCGATCATCTAAAGGGAGAAAGACAACGTTGCGCATGTTCTTCTATTTTTAACGATAAATTTCGTCGATAGCTTTGCGGAAGGCAGCCACACGCTCGCCTAAGTAGGCGGTGCCTAATCCTGTCACCACAGCGCCGATAGCTAAACCAGAGACGCCAACTTCTTGCAAATACTGCACTTCGTCAGGGCGAATCTTTTTCTGAGTAGGCACAATTACAGGAACACCGGCGCTGCGCACTAAGCGCTTATATTGACAAAGGTCGGCCGCCGTAAGTCTGGTGCGATAAAGATCACGAGGAATAATGGAAGATTCGATAACGTCTACACCCAAACTGACTAAATCTTGCACAAATTCAGGAGTCCAATCGGGGCCGACAGCCGACATATGAGCCAATTCTCTCCACTTTAAGTATTCCGGAGGAATGTGGTTGGCGAATAAATCCCAGAAATCGAAACCGAATTGGCGAATTTCTGACAAATCTTGAGCGTCAGGCACTACTTCAGCGCCGGTAACGATGCCCAAAGGAATATGTGGGCGTACAACTTCAGCCACTTTGGCGATTTTTTCTTTTTCGGCTTCCCAAGAGCCGAAGTCGGTGCCACTAGCAAAGTGGGCGCAATTTAAGTGGACTTTTACAGCGTCGGCGCCGTTTTCCAAGGCGATACGAGCCAAATTAGGATCGTTTTGAGTGATACTCACTAAAAGGACGAACTTTTTAGAAAAAGCTTTTAATAAACTATGCATAAGCTATACTTCCTAACAGGTAATATCAAGATTGCGCCCCACATATTTACTGCGCAAATAACGTTCTACTAGATCGGAAGGCAACTTTACCGGCCCACCGCAATGAGGGCATTTAACGGTTTCGCCTTCTAAAGCCCTTTCCAAATCTGTATCTTCAAGCAGAGCCCGACAATGTGGGCAAGCGATCTTTTGGGCTGTCTGAATGCGGCCTAACTCTTGCATAAGCGTAGGCTCCCTTTCAGCTGCCGCAATATTTTATCTTTTAAGTGGCAGCCCCGAGCCTTTCGCGCTCGACACTTAAACTCCCCGCCTGAGAATTTGGAGCAACCCAATAAGCAAAATCCAACTCCCCTTCGCACCTTGTCTTCCACCGATAAGCCCAAAACTGGCAGGGCCAACTTTAGCCTAAAGCGAAGATGGCGGCGTGAAACGTTTTTATTACCCTATTTTTGCTGCTATTTGTGCCGGTTTAGTCTTTGGCGCTTCCTGCACTTCCGCTTTGCAGGCGGCTCCTGCAACTGACAAAGCTGCCACAGCTACTCAAGCGAAAGCTCCGGCTATAAAACACCTTATTCCGACCCGCTCACATGCTTTAAGCATTACTGAGCAACCCTCCCACTGGTTTTACCCTACTCATGAAAGTAAAGCTATGGTCAATCCTTATTTAACTCCGGCTCGAGTTTTGAAACACCCCCAGCCGGAACAAGAAGGCCAAGTGGTACTTTGGGAAGGACGCATTCTCAAACAATCTACTTATCAAGGGAAAAGTCAGCTCCTTTTAGGCACTCCGGCAGGCAATATCGCTGTAAGTTATTTACGCCCAGCTCGCAATTTAGAATTTGATCGTACTGGCTACCGCGTAGCCATAAAAGGTTACTTGCACTTTAAAGATGGCAAATTTAAAGCTCTTTCCGGTTTAAGCTGCATCCTTTTAGAGCCGCCTTTAGAGTTTAGCTACCAACGCTGGCTTAATGGCCGCCAACATTCTTGGCAAAACTTTATTGCTTGGCGCATCCTTTTCCACAATCCCGATATGGATTACCAGCAAGTGAAAGCTATTGCTAATACTTTTGTGCAAAAATGCGTCCAGCGCCATATCGATCCCAGTTTGTTAGCTGGTTTAATCCAAATTGAATCGGCTTGGGATAGCGACGCTGTTTCGGTTTCTGGGGCTCAAGGTTTAGGCCAGCTTATGCCTAAAACGGCAGCCGGATTAAAAGTAGAAAATGCGCTCGATCCCTTACAAAATTTAGAAGGCTGCAGCAAAATGGTAGATAATTTGTTGAATGCCTGGAAAGACGGTTCCAATCCTTACGCTTCAGTGCTAGCCTCTTATAATGCTGGTCCTACCGTTGTAAAAAAGCTTAAAGGTGAAGTGCCTCCCTACGCCGAGACGACCAATTATGTTTACTTTATAGGCTATGTCCGCGACGATATGATTAATATTATCGGCAAAACGCCTATGCTGCTCCCTTCCTTTGGTGGTCGCCCCGTCGTTTTATAAAAGCAAAAACAAAATCTGTAAAAAAAATGAGCCTGTCTCTTCTATAATGAAGGCAGGCTCAATTTTTTTGTCTAGCAACACTCGAAAAGGCACTATCTTATAGCACGAAATAATCAACAAAAAAAGCTCCTCCATTTCTAACTTATGCTTTCATAAGCAACCAATGAAGGAGCTTTTATATGAGCTTTAGCTTAGAAGCTAAAACTTATTTTCTTCTCATGCCTTTGACGCGGCGACGCGGACGGGCCGGAGCGTAAGCTACAGGAGCAGCAGACGCGGACGGAGCAGAGGTACTCGGAGCGCTATCGGAAGCAGCAGCTTCGGAAGAAGCGGGAGCGGACGGAGCGGCAGGACGAGGACGAGCCACGGGACGGCGACCAGAACTCTTAGTGTTGGTGCTGCCTTGTTTAGCATTTTCTTCAGCTTCTCTGCGCAACTCATCTTCACGAGCCAAGTCGCGCTTATTGGCATAGGCGTTGCAATCGACAAGCAAAGGAGCGGAAAGGAAGATGGAAGAGTAAGCACCGGTAATAACACCGACCAACAAAGCGTAAGCAAAGCCTTTTAAGCTTTCGCCGCCCATGAAGTACAAGCAAATACAGACAATGATCGTGGTCAACGAAGTGTTGATCGAACGAGTCATAGTTTCGCAAACAGAGCGGTTGGTAATAACTTCAAAGGTATCCTGAACGTCGTTGTGCTGATGCTCACGAATACGGTCGAATACTACCACTGTATCCATCAAGGAGTAGCTGGTAATAGTCAGCAAAGCAGCTACAAAGCTAGAGTCGACGGGCAAGTCGGCCCAAGCGTAGAAGCCGATCATGATGATAGCATCATGCAATACAGCGATTACAGCCGAAGCACCGAAGCGCAACTGATTACCAAAGCGGAAAGTGATATAAATGAGCTGTAAAATACAGGCAATTAAGAGAGCCTTAAGAGCACCGGTTTTAAGCTCGGAAGAAATGGTCGGGCCGATAGTAGTTTCGGAAATATTGGCTAAGGGGCCAACATTGAGACCTTTTTCCAATTCGGCGCGAACTTCAATAGCCTGCGCGGAAGTGAGGCCGACTTCTTTAGTGCTTTCGTCACTGCGGACACGAACGAGAATCTTTTGGTAAGCTTTTCCGTCACCAGAAGTAGTTAAGCCATTACCTAACTGAGCAGTAACGTCGAAAGAGGGGTGCTTGGCCTTGACAATATTGACAATGTCACCAGGGGCCTTGTCAATAATTTTAGGAGCACCCAGCTCTAAGATAGTACCACCGGTAAAGTCCAAACCATAGTTGAGGCCTTTGCCGAAAATACCGACTAAGCAGAAAATTAAAACAACAGTACTAGCAATGTAGTAATATTTACGATTTCCAATAATATCGCGGTGGCGGACTCTGAAAGTATGGCCCCAGAGTACTACGCCGACCAAAATAACGAACCATATGGCTAAGGAAATCGCATCCGATGTAGTTACGTTTAATGCACCCACTGCTCTATCTCCTATTCACCATACAATTTTCTGTTGGAATCGATCTTGAGGAAATCGGTAGCGAAATGGAGCAACTGGCGAGTTACCCAAATAGCGGTTACCAAACTCAAGGCGGTACCAATCATCAAAGTAACGCCGAAGCCTTTAACACTGGAAGCACCGAACCAGAAGAGGATCAAAGCGCCCAAGAAAGTGCTGACGTGACCATCGATAATAGATGAAAAAGCGCGTTCGAAACCGGCGTCCAAAGAACTTCTGACGGACTTACCATTCCAAAGTTCTTCTTTAATACGCTCAAATTGCAAAACGTTGGCGTCTACAGCCATACCGATAGATAATACGACACCGGCGATACCGGGCAAGGTGAGTACGAATTCGAGGCCGGGAATAACCATAGAACCGACAACCCAAACAGCGTAAATAACCAAAGCAATAGAGGCGACCAAACCAGGCAAACGATAGTAGCCAATCATATAAAGCATTACGATGGCCAAACCGATTAAACCAGCAGTAAGGGAGCTCTTTAAGGATTGCTCACCCAATGTGGGGCTGACAGTATAGGCTTCCAAAATTTGAACGTCTACAGTCAGAGCACCAGAGTTCAAAATATTGCAAAGCTCGTTGGCTTCTTCCAAAGTGAAGTGACCGGTAATTTGACCACTTCCTCCAGTAATGGCATTTTGTACCACAGGCTCGCTGTGCATAACACCATCAAAGAAAATGCCTAAAGGCTTGCCTTTCATACGGCTGGTAATATCGCCAAAGAGGCGGCTACCTTCTTTATTGAGCTGGAACTCTACGCACCAGGCATCTTCGCCTACGCCGGAGCGGCCGACGCTAGCTTTAGTCAAATAACGACCATCCATCACAGTTCTGTATTGAGCAGACTGAGTAGTAGGATCGAAGACCTTTTCTTTAAATTCCAAGCGTCCGGCCTTTTTGACCATATTCTTGGCTTTTTCTAAGTCGGTCATTTCAGGAATTTCGATGATAATACGATCTTTGCCAGCGGCGGCAATTAAAATTTCTGAAGTACCGATGGCGTTCAAGCGCTTTGTGAAAACTTGAATGCTGCGATTTAAGGTTTCCTGGTCGATCTTTTGAACTTGATGAGTAACGGGATCCTCAACCTCTTTGAGTTGCAAAGCAATATGTGTACCGCTTCGGAGATCGAGACCTAATTTGAGCTTCAAGCGGTTTTCTTCCGAAGTACCGAAGAAGCCGTATAGGATTGCTGCCGTAATCAAAAAGATAATGACCAGGTTAATGAGAACTTTTGTCTGGTTCACGATATCATTCCTCTTACCATTGCGACATTTGCCTCGGCTTTTAATAAAGATCCAATTTCATGCAGATCTCAATATTTAAAAGGCTCCAGGCCTGGTTAAACTCTCTGCTATCATTCCCCCGGATATACAAAAAAAAGCCCTTCATAGTTCTAATACAGAAGGCGTTTTCCTCCTCTTTCCCTTTATGTTATAATCTTTGGAGCTGAAGAATAACTGAGCTTTTGAACCGGCATAAAAGTATGATTGAAAACATTTTACGCAATTTAATTGCCAACTTAGGAAATAAGTATATTTTACGCGGCATTATTAAAAGTCTGGATGTCGCCTCCTTAAAAGATTGTCTGGAAGATATACTTTGTCATATCGATATTCATATTGCCGAGCATTGCTTTAAAGAAGCCGATATTTTGTTACGCCTAGGCAAGCGTTTAGCTTATGCTTTGCGTCAACGCGATAAAGTAAACAATCATTTTGACAAATATGCCGAAAGTTTTATGCGCAAGCGCTGCCATTGGCTAGAAGCCCAAGGCTTATTCTTGCATAGTGCCAAACACTGGGGAGCAGCTTGCCGCAAATATCAAAATTTGCCTAAGAAAAAACGCGACGATTCCGTTTTGGCTGCTTTATGTTTAGATGCCGCTTTAGCTTACGCTGGAGCTGGCAAAACTTCGCAAGCTTTGCGTCTTACTCGCAAAGCCAACAAATTATTTGACAATCAAAACGATCAGTCCAACGCCTTGGCCGCCAGATTTAACGAGGCCTCACTTCTTTATGACGAAGGCCAATATTCAGAATCGGATTTAACTTGCGTTTCGATTATGTTTTCGCTGGCCACTCCCGAAATTGAAGATAGTCGTAAGATAGCTTTTAGTGATCCTACGCTAGCAGCCAAAACACTTTTACAAATGGCCAACAATAGTGAATTTTCTGGCGATGCGGAAGATTCTTCCCGACTTTACGGCCAAGCTCTCAAAATGTATTACCATACAGCCGATTATAAAAAACAAGCGGAAATTACCTACCGTATAGGTTGGTTGCTCAAAAAAAGTGACCGCTTCGAAACGGCTTTGCAATATTTGAAAGCCTCTTTCATTATCAGGATGCTAACCGAGCGCAAAAAAGCTTTATTGCGTCAAGCTTACTTGAAAGCTAGAGCTTTTTGGGGTTTAGGCATGACGCAGCGGGCCCAACGAGGTTTTGTAATTGCTTTATTTTTGGCCGAACAACTTAGCGACAGTGCTTACCTTACCCTAACCCGCTATGGTTTTTATAAAGCTGGCTATGGCTTAGGGCTAAATTTGCGTAGCGCTATGACCGCTACAGCTTTAGAAGCTCATAAGCCATGGACAATGGTAAATATTCCTGGCGGTTTCCGCCACTATTCCTCTGACGGATACGCCTTGCCAGCTTATCCCAATCGAAAAAACGATGGTATTAGTTTTAAAGACAAGCGCAGTTTGCTCAATCTTATTAACGATTTGACTTTCTGTGCCGGAGCGGCCGACTCTGCGGAAGTTCCCTACTATAGAGCTCAACAGCGAGCTTTCAGAACTTATTGAAATTTTAAGGAGCTACTGTGAATAAAAAATTGCGTTTAGGCGCGGTATGCGCTTTTACTTGCCTTATGTTGTGCGCTTGGGCTGAACCTGTTCTATCAGATCCAGCAGCTATGCCCTTACTGAGCATAAGGCAAAAATATTTTGCCAATTGCATGCGTAATATAGAACACACAACTATGGGTAGTAATGGCAGTACTTCCGTGGAAAGTTACATTACCGGCCTTGGCGGTGCCGACGCCGCGATTATGCAATTTGAAGTTGATGGCAAATTTGACATGTTCGAATCGTGGGTAGGTTTTAGTTCCCATGCACCGGACAGCCGAATATGCACTTTTGAGCTTTGGGCAGATAACGTATTAATAACTAAAGTTGGCCCCCTTCGCGCTGGCGATCAGCCTGATATTCTTAAAGCTAATATCAAAGGGGCCAAAATGATCAACTTGCGCATGATTCCCGGCAAGTACAATGGCACCGCTAGCGCTATGTGGGGCGATCCCAAACTGTTAGTGGGCACAGAAGGAACTTCAGCAGCAGAGTCTTTAGTTGTACATGTAAATGGAGAACTTTTCCAAGCTACTCCCAGTAAAACTGATAAAGGTGAACGCATCAATATTCCCTTCCCCATCAAACCTGGTTTACAAGAATACACAGTTATCACCAACTACAACAAAAAAGACGGCCGAGTAGATATTCAGTACAACCCTGCTAAAGCAGTTGAATAATCTTCTTGTACACATAATCTCAACTACCATAAAGCCCCCGCCCAAGCGCGGAGGCTTTTTTATTAAAAAAGACACTTCAAAACTATTTAGCCAAAGGTATTAGCCAAACGGAGCCAACGAAGTATTGTAATCGGGATATTTAGTGCGCAAATCTTCCAAAATATTTTGCATTATTTGAGGGGCTGGAGCTCTAAATTCCATTTTTTGCCCTGTGCGTGGGTGAGCAAAACTTAGATAGTAACAATGCAAAGCCTGGCCTTGCAATCCCCAGGGATTACTTTTAGGCTTGTATAGCAAATCACCAACCAAAGGATGGCCCAGCCAACTCATATGGACACGAATTTGATGAGTACGTCCAGTAAAAAGATGGATCGATAGATGTGCATATTTATCGGCAAAGGCTTCGACAGTGCGATACTCAGTCTTGGAAGGACGACCATTAGCTCGCACAGCCATACATTGACGAGAAACAGGATGACGAGCAATAGGTTGCTCTATTAAGCCACATTTCAACTTGGGGACTCCATAAACTAGCGCCTCATAATATTTAGTAACTAACCTATTGGCAAATTGAGTACTTAAGTTGAGATGGGCTGAATCATTTTTAGTAATGACAATTAAGCCAGAAGTATCTTTGTCCAAACGATGGACGATGCCAGGACGTTCCACACCACCAATACCAGAAAGATCGTGACAATGGGCCAACAATCCATTGACTAGCGTGCCGCTCCATACTCCAGCGCCGGGATGGACAATTTGACCGCGTCCCTTATTAAGTACCAGAATATCACTATCTTCATAAATAATATCTAAAGGTACGCTGGGATCGGGCTCAGGTATAGCTGGTAAAAGTGGAGGCTGATTTACTTCCAACTTTTCACCACCTTTAAGCTTGCGAGAAGGAGATTTTTCGATTTGTCCCTCACATAAAATCAGTTGCTGCTTAATCCACTTTTGAACTTGGGCTCTGGATAAATCCATAAGCTCAGATAAAGCACTATCTAAACGCACACCTTTATATTTTGTATCTACCGTAAAAAAATGTATAGAGCCATTTTCTTCCGATTCACAAGCATCTTTTTCGCTTAAATTGTCATAATCGTCTAAGTATAAATTATCCATTACTAACGCCATTGAGTAAATATTACTGGGAATAAAGTGGCAAATAGAGACCTTTGCATTGGCAAATAAGTCAAGAAGGGATAATAGCAAGCTAGAGCCGCTCCCAAGATAGCCAAATAGACACCAATAGCGACATTCCACCATCGGCCTTCTTTATGCCAATCACAAATTACCCAAGCTATTACTATAGCTAGAAGCGGTATGCCCGGCAACATGTAATAGATAAAACCACCCGTAGTAGAAATAGCCCACAGCAACCAAGGGATGCACCAACTTAGGCCAATAAATAGCCAAATCCAACGACTTTCTTTTAGGCCAAAATAGATAAATTCCAAAACAAATGTAAAACCAGGCCACCAGAAAAAGATAGAGCCAAAGCAAACGATACCCAAAGCCAAATTGGCACCGCTATCAAATTTAAACCATACAGGACGGATAACTGTAGGCCAAGCCCAAAATTGCGAACAATAGTGATGAGTGAATTGCTTAGCGTTATAGCGAAATTTGACCATTACTGTATGGGCTTGGACTATATGGCTTACCGTTTTGTAGCTAAAGCCTTCGCGCATAAATTGAGGCAAATAGGAAAGGCAATAAATAGAGGCTATTGACACAGTGAAAAGCAAAGCCAAAATTAAGCCTTGCTTAAATAATTTTTTGCCAGAGCCTTTTAAGCGGCCTTTTAAGCCAGCAGCTAAAGCGACTTGGCTATGCTCTTCTGACGAATTGTCAGAGGGCGAAGTGTCGGAACTTACTTCTGCATTTGCTTCAGCTTGCAAAGAAGCTTTAGTCATTAAATTAGGTAGCAAAAGCATAAGCCAAAAGGCAATAAAAGCTCCGAAAAGGCCATTCCATTTACAAGAAGTAGCTATACCGAAGGCTATTGAACAGAGAATAGCCCAACTCAAGGCTCGCGGCGATTGCAAAATTTTGGCTTCAATATACATCCAACTACACCAAACGCCAACCAGCATCCAGAAGGCTAAGACCATATCTAGCATACATATGCGAGCCAAAACTATACTCATAAAATCGATAGAGACTAAAAATGATGCTAAATTAGCCAGAGAAGCTGAACCTCTGCTCAAACGCCAGCCCAACAAGAAAGTCAGTAAGATGGTGCCTTCACCAAAAGCGAAAGAAGCTAAGCGCCACAGTGTATATTCGCTAAAATGGAGACCGCAATCGTTAAGCCAACGGCCCCAAAGGATAAAATCGGCAATTTGTAATTTGCCCAAAGGCGGATGGACTGAATTTTCATCGACAGTGCCGTTTATATAGCTTAGAGCGCCCGGCGCATAATAACATTCATCGAAATATTGCGCTTCGGGATAGCCTAAACGCCAACCACGCAAGACTCCGGCGAAGATTAAAATTAGAGCCAATACCAATAAGCTCTGCCAACTTATTTTAGGTAAGGGCAGCACGCCCCAAGAATTGCCCAAAATCAAAACCTCATCTCAATTTTTAGTCAATTTGAACCAGAAAAATCCTGCTTTCTCAACTAATAAGTCTGTCCCTGGCTCAATTGATTAGAAGTTATATATAGTTTTAGCCACCTAAGCCAGACAGCCTTCCCTTGACTTTAGAAGCTATCAATAATAAAATGACATGAGTAATGTGTCTCCGTAGCTCAGGGGATAGAGCACTCGCCTCCTAAGCGAGGGGCCGTGCGTTCAAATCGCACCGGGGACGCCAATTAAGGCAATGTTCTCTAAAAAAATAAACCGTTCCTTAGGGAGCGGTTTATTTTTTATCTTTCGTCTTTATCTAACGCTGAGCTTTATTTTTACCTTCAGTGGCCGCAAGCGCCTTTTCGTCTTCGTCTTTTTGCTCAGCTTTGGTAGGAGGCACAGCCAAAGCGGCTTTGCCAAATACTCCACACGCACCCAATAAAGCTATCACAAACATAGCTAAACAGAACCACTGGGCTAAGGAGAAGCAGCCTAAGCTTTTGCCATCGCGGAAAAACTCGGTGCAAAAACGTATTAAAGCATAGCCACTCACGCCTACCCAGAAAGTTTGACCTTGGAATTTGGCTTTTTTCTCAAAAAACCATAAGCAAAAAGCCATCAGAAGTAAGTCAAGTACCAGTTCATAAATTTGCGAAGGATGGCGTGGCAAAGCTCCTAGTACGCTGTTGGCTGGATAATGGATAGCCCAAAACAATCCTTCGGAACACACTTTACCAGCACAACATCCCTGGGCTACACAACCTAGGCGCCCTAGAGCCATTCCCCAAAGCAAGGGCGCAGTATATATATCTACACAAAACCACGGCGAAAGTTTATAGCGGCGACAAAGCAAAGCTAGCGCCAAATTGCCAAAAATAATGGCGCCAATGATAGTAATACCGCCAGTACGGAAATTAAAAACGTTCCACCAATTATCAGCAAAAGTTTCGGGACGCTGAATAATGTAGCCCAGCCTGGCTCCTATAAGTCCAATTATTACTGCCCATAAACCGATATCGGCAATGTCCAAAAAGTCCCAGCCACGTTTGGAGGCTAAGTAACCGGCAAAATAAAGGCCACTAGAAATAGCTACAGCCAAAATCATACCGTAAGTATAAATAGGAAAATTGCCTATTTGAAAAAGAATGGGATGCACTTACAAACCTCCGAAGCTGGTGACAAAATTGCTTGAAGACTAAATTTGAGAGGGGGGTAATTTACTTTCTATCGCTTCGGCAATTTCTTCTGAAGTGGCGGAATCTTTAACGCAAGTATCTCGCTCTTCTTCTACTTCTTCAGCTGATACTTGCTCTTCAACTTTATCAGATTGGGCAACTTCAGCTTCAACTTCAGCGGGAATGTTTTGTCCAAATCGGATTACTTCTATAAAGAGTAAGGCTACTCCAACGGTTAAAGCGATATCAGCTACATTAAATACCGGCCACCAGCGCAAATCCAAGAAATCGACCACATATCCAAAACGAATGCGATCGATAAGATTGCCTATAGCACCACCAAAAATAAGTGAGGCAGACACAAAACTAAGTTTACCAAGTTCTTTTATATCTTCAAAAAAGTAAAGTACACAAGTAACGGCGACAAATGCAGCAATTATAAAGAACAACTTTTGATGTTGAAAAATTCCGAAAGCGCCGCCAAAATTTTGTACATAAGTTAATTGAATAAATTTTACCGGCAGTTCAATAGTTTCATGAAGAGCCATACGAGTATAGACTAGATACTTAGTGTAAAAATCAGCCGCTATTACCAATATGGCTATGATAAACAAGTTGATTCTGGTCAAAAAAGCGCACGCCCTTCCTAAAAAAAATCGGCCCTCCCCTTTTGGCAAAAAAGGCCGAAAAAGAACAAGAACCTGACCACAGCCAACACTGGGTCAAATTCTTGAGGCTGACATTTACCTAAACTCATTTACTATGTGGGAGATACCCTTTTGGGGTTACGGCACTATGCCACCACACATTTTCTTTCCCCCCGACAACTTTCTAATTATGAGGAGGTATAAGTGGTTTTACTTGCTCGGAAACGAAGCCAAGTACACCGTCACGCAAGCGGGCCTTATCTTCACTGCCCAAGGAAGAGTAAATATAATACCCAGACAAAGCCACAGCAGCACCCAAACAAGCTACACCTATAAGCTTAGCGGGAGTAAAAGGAGTATCCTCACCAGGACGACGCTCATCTCCAAAATCGAGATCGTCTAAGCTCATTCTTTCTATGAATTCAGTCATGTCTCTCCTCCTTCTGTCCGTTGAAGTTTGAAAACTAAGCGAACCAAGCTCTTAGGCCACTTCACTGACCAATAAGCAATTCCTTTAAGAGCAGCTCCCCACTTGATCACACACAAGGCGAAACGTCCACTCAGATTGCACACTTAAGGCAACGCATCCTAAGGAGTAGACTACTCTAAGTTTTTGACTTCTGACATATATTGGTCGCTAAGTTCATTTTCTGCTTCAGCTTCAGCCATAAACTCTTCAGCCGTAGGGAAAGATTCTTCCTGAGCAAATGTTTGCACAGATAAAAAGCCTTCGTTGTAGTGGGCCAGCTCCCGCAAAGCTTCCACAGTAGTACACAAAAGCACTTGAGCCTTTTCTTCAACTTCCGAGCTCATAGACTCGAGCCTGATATAGAAGAGGCCGCGACTTTCCCGCAGAAAAACAGAAGCCCTAACCACTCGCTCAAGGCCAATGGCTAGGGCACCGCATAAAGCAGAAACACCCGCGCACAAAAGATCTTCGCCTCCGTCTTCTACGGTAAGTCCTGCATGTCCAAGACAAGCGAAAATTTTCATCCGACCGCAGGCATCAGTCTGCGTACTAACCCGGATCAATAGAGGTTAGTTCCTAATCTCACCAATATGCAAAGTGGTGTAATAATGGCGGGATCCGGTCTTCACACGACGGCGCTTACGTTTGGCATACTTGAAGACCAATACTTTGCGCTCTCTGTGCTGCTCAACGATACGAGCGGACACAACGGCACCGGCAACAGTAGGATTACCGGCAGTTAAATTATGATTGTCGTCAACTACGACAAGGACGTGATCCAAAGTGACTTCGGAACCAAGCTCGCCCTCTAAGCGATCTACACGAACTTTCTGTCCAGGAGCAACACGGTACTGTTTGCCCCCTGTTTCTACCACGGCGTACACTGAAGTAACCTCCTAAATTTTAACCCAGCGCTAAAGGCACTAGGCAACCCGCAGATCCAGGTTAAGTGAGAGGAGAGTCTATCACAGAACCAAACAAGCTGTCAAATTCGACGCTCCACCTTTTCGAGAGGCTCAAGACTGGGAAGCGAGCCATACTGCGAAAGAGCAGAAAAACAAAGTCGGAATCATTCCGGCTTGCCTCTATCAAACTGCAGGCAAGTGAAAAAATATTTTCTTTTTACCAAGGCGCACCACCGGCGCTCCCTTTCAGAAGAGGGAACACTATCGCTGGCTAAGGAGTGCCGGAACCTTAACAAAGACTAAAAAGGGCACTATGCCGTCTGATAGGATACAACAAACGCAACGATTTTACAAGAGATCAGGCCAAACAATTCTACTGGCGAAAAATATCCAAGCAGGGATTTTTTTTCAATTGGGTAGAAAGCTTCGGAGTTAATTTCAATACAAAAACTTAAAGTGCCATGAATAGATGTAAATTGCTCTTTTTCTGTTGTATTTTGACTTCTTGCCTGGCTAGCTTTGCTTGCCGAGCCTATGCTGACTTCCCTTTTTCTGTTGACCCGCACCCAGCTTCCGCTCCGCAAGCGGCAGAAACTTTAGCTGCCTCTTTCAGCCCAGTTACTCCCGAACGAGTAAACAAAGTGCAAGAATTGCTCCAAGCTCAGGTGAAAGCTTATCCCGACTTAGATATTGGCTATTCGATTATCCATATTCCCACTTCAGCCAAACTTTCCAACCAAGGGACAAAACAATATCCGCTGGCCAGCGTTTTTAAAGTGCCAGTTTTAATCGAAACTTGTTTGCAATTGCAAGATAATGTGCTTCCTTTCAATGTCGACAAGCAGCTTACTATAAAGAAAGAAGACTTTTGTATAGGTAGCGGCGAGCTTATAGATGCTCCCGTTAATAGTAAGATTACTCTGGATAAAGCGCTCACTTTGATGATCACTATTTCTGACAATACGGCTACAGATATGATCGTCCATTTAATAGGCGCAGGCAATATCCATCGTTTAATGCGCGATTTAAATCTCAATGACAACTACATTTTTATGAGCAATCGTCAAGCCTGGTTAATCTGCTTAGGCAAAGGCAGTTTAACAAAAAGTGATAATCCAGACGAAATTGCTCGCACTTGGAAGCAACTTACTCCCAGGCAACGTTTAGCTTTGGCCAAAGAAGTTGAGGAAGATAACAAAAATTTAAGTAAAAGCCAATTCCAAGCTTTAGAAGATCGCTCCGGGGCCAGATATACTTTTACTCAGCAAAGACACGTAGCAGAAACGGTGGACAACCAGAGCTCGCCAGATGATTTTTCCATGCTATTGGCCAAATTGTGGCGTCAGGAGATTTTAGCTCCTGATTGGACAGATTATGCGCTTTCAATTTTAGCCGCTCAGGAATACAATTCGCGTATTCCCCGCTATTTACCTAAAGGTACCAAAACTTATCACAAAACTGGCACCATCAGCGGAGTAGTCAACGACAGTGGCATTATTATCAGCAAGCGCGGCAATCCTTTGGCTATTACCGTTTTTGTTAAGAATGTGGGTTGCGGCCAAAACAATAGGGCTGCTCAAGCTATAGGCCACCTTAGCAAAATTGCTTGGGATAATCTTTAATACACTGAAGCTTGCCATGAGCCAGGACTTTTACTCTACCAAAAGGAAAATTTCCCGGCGTCATATCGTAAGCAAAAATACATGATTCATATTAAAAAGCCGCTCCTTATTGGTTAGCAGCGGCTTTATACAGCAAGAGGAAACAAAAATTCAATGAGTGCAAATTGGAATAAACTTATAAAAACTTCCTTGCAAGAATCTATCGACGCCAAACTCAGGCTGATTGAAAATACAGAAGCGATAAATCAAGCTGGCCTGATGTTGGTAAAATGTTTGCGCGAAGGTCATTGCGTATTTTTAGCTGGTAACGGCGGCAGTGCTGCCGATGCTCAGCATATCGCTACTGAATTGGTGGGACGTTTCGAGCACGACAATCAGCTGCCAGCTATAGCTTTGACAACTGACACTTCATGCCTGACGGCTTTAGCTAATGATTTTGGCTATGACACAGTTTTTTCACGCCAAGTTAATGCTTTAATGCGTCCAGGAGATGTATTGATTGCTATTTCAACTTCAGGAAATTCTAAATGCATCAATTTAGCCGCCGAGTGTGCCAAGCAAAAGGGCGGCTTAGTTATAGGACTGACAGGCAAAGACGGTGGCGCCTTAAAAGATATTAGCGATGTAGCTATAGTTGTGCCTGCCCAGCGCACATGTCGCATCCAGGAAAGCCACATTACCATAGGTCACATTCTCTGCGAAATTATTGAAGCCGACCTTTACAAAGATTAACTTTGCAGCGCTGCGGGGATTCTCGCTTATGCCTTTCCCCTACCGGTGCTTCTACCATAGATAAAAGCGCCTAAAGTACAAGCGAACATAAAAAATGCTGGACATCTTGCTTATTATCGTCCTCCTAATTTTGGCCGGAGGCGGATATAAAATAGCCACAGCCGGCCTGGAAATATACGATAGCAGTCTGGCTAAAGCTATGGCTTTGCCTATAGGTTTAGTAGTGCTTATAGGCCTAACTACCTTATTGGCGCCTTGGCTACCCCTGTGGGGATGTTTGCTAAGCTGCCTTATTTTATTTGCCATAATATGGCTAGTTGTCAAAACTCCCCAAGTTCAAGGAACGACGCCACCACCTTTCACCCGAGGGCAAAAGTTGCTGCTTTTGGTCACGATCAGCGCCGCTCTTTTCTACGTGCACGCTATTCAGCTCTTGGCCTTTGCGCCAGACTTTTGGTCGCTTTACCCTATTTCCCGCTCACTTATAAAAAGTGGCCTACCAGTTGTGCATCCTTTTTTCCCTTGGATTAGCTTAAACGGCCACTTTTCTAAGCAACTTTTAATTGCCACTTTAGCTGGTGCAGTTGGCCAAGATACTATTCGAGCTACCTGGATTTGCGAAATTTTTCTCCTAATTAGCGCCATTATGCTCTGGGCCTTAGTAATCAGAAAAATTTCTCACAGCGCCAGAGCTGGAGCTTGGGGTGCATTTTTCCTCTTTTTCTGCGTCAATGTAGGCGGCAAAGCCGGACTTATGGACGCTTTTGATAATGGCGATTTATTAGTCTTCACCATTTTGGGCCTGCTTTTAGGCCTTTTTGTAGATATAATTTACAAAGCTAGAGAGCATTGGCCCCTACACTGGCCCAAAATTATCTTGACCACCGTGCTGGCCGGTCTCTATGGCTTTATTTGTGAAAGTTATTTGGCTTTAGTGTTGGCTTGCTTTGCCGCCGGTTCACTAATAGTGTGCCGCCGCCGCACTTCCATTGCCAAAACTTTGCTGAGCATAACAGCCCTGAGCATTTTGGGCAGCCTCCTAATTAGCGTTTGCGGCGGCGGCGTGTTGGGCTCCTTAGCTAGACAAAGCGCTCGCCAAATAATGGCAATTCCTTACCAAAATAAAGCTTTAAAGGCGCCAACTTCCAGTTATACCTCCGTATCTTTTCCCAAACGCCACTTGCTGGCCATTCGCCTGGGAGCCGACCCTTACCAGCGCTTCTCTGGTGCTTTAAATACAGCCTTATTCCGCCATTATAAGCCTCTACTCGACGACGGAGGCTACAGCTCAATCTTTGGCCTAAAAGTACTAATCCTACATTGGTTGCCTACTTGGTTGGCGCCTCTCACTCTGGCTTGGGCCATAAGGCGACGTAGTATGTGCGGCTATATGTTCGGACTTTTGGGCTTAATCGCTTATTTTACACCAGCATTGGTCGACTTTGGCCCGATTCAGGAGGCGGAATATTTTCGCTGGGAATTTGCTGCTGGAGTTGGCTTTGCCGGACTTATGGCTTTAGTAGTTGCCGACCTTATCGATCATGCCACTATGCTAAAAAGCTTAGGCTGGCGTCGGGTAGCTTATTCCGCCTTATTCATTTTTATAGCCGCCAACTTTGTGGGAGCCCAGAGATTGCTCAACAACGTAGTAATCGAAGCCCAAAAGTCATCACAAGCGGCCGCCAAAGTTTTATGGCCCTGGTACCCTAACACTTATCGTTGGCTGTTAAGCTGTAAGGAATTGCAACTAAACCAGCGTGATTTAGACTTGGCGCTTTGGCTTTGGCAGCAGCCCAGCACAAAAAATATAGTTTGGCGCGAACATGCTCACACACCAGAACAGTTTTTAAAGTGCGCCGTTATCAACGGTTTGTCTGGCACTTTATCTTGCGAACATGCTTTGCCACCGCACTGGCAGCCCATGGGCACAGCTCCTTATTTGCCCAATAGCAGCACAGTGATTTTTCAAAAGCAACCTTCATTACCTTTAATATCAGGTTTGGGAGCAAACTGGTTGGTTAGCAAGAGAGAGTTACCCAAAGAAGAATTGCTCAATTTTTCCCAGCACACTTCTAGCGACAGCATCATAAAGCCAACAGCCAATTTTGTGCGTACCTTTGGTGATAAGCGTAAATATTGGCTTTATAAGCTGGAAAATTCTTTGCCTTTAACTAAAGAGATTGTGCCCCAAGAGGCTAGTGAAAGCAGCGCCAAGATTACCATAAGCGGCTTACCCAAAGCCTCTGCCTGGATGTATGGTCAAGCTTACCCAGTCCGTTTACAATTGTCTCGTCCTTTAAAAGGTTGGTTGCGAGCTTACTTTCAGCCTCAAACAGATCGCCAAGCTCCAAATAATTTAGCTAATTTGCCTCTAACATTTTGGATAGAAGGACAAAGCAGTAAAATTATGCTTTGCCCTCCCCTTAATGAAGGCCATTATCAGCTCTCCTGGATTTATAGCCAAGATGGCCGTTCTTGGCAAAAACTAAAAGGTCAAGCCAAGGCCGACTATCTAGTTTCGGAAAATATAGACGAACATTTACGCGTAAAAGAAATAGTAACCTCTTCTCCTCAAAACGGTTTTATTATTTTGAAAAATATCGACAATCGTCCCTTTTATTGCGGAGGGCCTTTATCAATAAAATGGTGGGTTTGGTCAGACAAATTGCATAACTATCGCAGCGGTGCCGCCGCCCCTGAAGGTGAAACGACATATAACCAAACCATTCCTCCACAAGGCGAGATCAAGGTAAATTGGACTACTGCTGAACCTCTCCCCGAAGCTGGCTTCCGTCTGGACATTTCTGCCAGCGCCCAAATTGGCCAAAATGTAACCGTCTCCAGATTTTTCTAAGCAGAATTTTGGCCAGCAATTCTCAAGCCAAAAAATCTGCCTAAAAGAGGATTTCCCCCAAGCAGAGGAAAGTGCTTGGCCGATTTCAGATAAATATTTATCGATATTTTAAGAGGTGTAACAACTTTAATATGAATTGGAATGAAGCCATCGAGAGGCTGGAAGCCAAGAGAGCTAAAGCTCTATTGGGCGGCGGCCAGGAGAGAATCGACAAACAGCATCAGTCCGGTAAGCTGACTGCTCGCGAGCGCTTAGAGAAATTGCTCGATCCGGGTACGTTTGTAGAGACAGACAATTTTGTAGAATCACGCATTGACGATTTTGACTTAGACAAGAGACGTGCTCTGGGCGACGGTGTAATTACCGGCTACGGCGAAATCGGCGGTCGCTTAGTTTTTGTTTATAGTGAAGATTTTACTGTTATTGGCGGAACTTTGGGTGAATACCACTCAATGAAGATCTGTCGGCTTCAAGACATGGCTATGGAAGCCAAAGCTCCTATCATTTGCATAAATGATAGCGGCGGTGCTCGTATTGAAGAAGGCATTTGCTCATTGAGCGGATATGCTGGTATGTTCCAGCGTCATACTTTGGCTTCTGGTGTCATTCCTCAGATTGCTTTAATTTTGGGTCCGTGCTCTGGCGGTGCTTGCTACGCTCCAGCTATTTGCGACTTTATCTTTATGGTCCGTGGCGTCTCAAAGATGTTCATTACCGGTCCCAATGTTGTAAAGACAGTAATTGGTGAAGAAGTCTCTGTAGAGCAATTGGGTGGAGCCGACATTCATGCTCACAAGAGCGGCGTTTCCCACTTTACTTACGATTCAGAATATGAGTGCTTAATGGGCGTACGTCAGTTGCTCAGCTACTTGCCTCAGTCTTATGTGGCTTCTTTGCCTAGCGCTGCTCCTAAGCAATCCTCTTTCTTAAGCAATATTTCCAATTTATTTAAGCACAGCAAAGACATTGAGACTGCTGACAGATGCCACACTTTAACTAGCATCGTTCCTGACAATAGCAAAAAGTCTTACGATGTTAAAGAAGTGATCGATGTTATCTTCGATGCCGGTAGCTTTATGGAAGTGCAAAAAGAATTTGCCGCCAATATCGTAGTCGGTTTCAGCCGTTTAGGAGGAGACGTGGTAGGCGTAGTGGCCAATCAAGCTAATTGTATGGCTGGCTCTTTAGACTATCACGCTTCCGACAAAGCTGCTCGCTTCATCCGCTTCTGCGATTGCTTTAATATTCCGTTAGTCACCTTAGTTGACGTACCCGCCTTCTTGCCCGGCACTCAACAAGAGCACAATGGTATTATTCGCCACGGCGCCAAGATGCTTTACGCCTATTCCGAAGCTACGGTTCCGAAGATCACGTTGATTATGCGTAAAGCCTATGGCGGAGCTTATATTGCTATGAACTCCAAGAACATGGGCGCCGACTATGTTTACGCTTGGCCTATTGCCGAAATAGCCGTCATGGGTGCCGAAGGTGCTGTAAATATCGCCTTCAAAAAGCGCATTAAAGCGGCCGAAGATCCTTTAGCCGAAAAAGCTAAATGCATAGCTGAATACGAAGAGCGTTTCCTCAATCCTTACGAAGCAGCTTCCAAAGGCTTCATTACCGAAGTTATTCTCCCCAAAGAATCACGTTCCAAATTGCGCAGTGCTTTGCAAGCTTTAAGTACCAAAGACATTAGCCACCCGGCTAAAAAACATGGTAATATTCCTCTCTAATTGAGGTTGGGCCGTTTTTGCTAAAAAAAGGCAAGCTCGGCCCTAAAACGTTTAAGAAAAAAAAAGAAGATGGGCCGAATTAAAGATTTTTGATTCAGTCCATCTTTTCATTTTTATTCCCAAAACTATTTAGTATTTGACCGTTTTAGGGTCAATAGCTGGGAAGTCATCATTTTTGAAAGTGACTTCCGCTTTTTGCTCGTCAGGACGCAACTCTACCCATTTTTTAGCCGTTTCGTTCTGAATTTCGGCCTCAACTTTTACGGAGCCCCACTTCTCTATTTTGAAAGTTTCGGAACTATTTTTCCATACAGAGCCCTGATTGCGCCCGTCCAGCATTATATAAATAGGAAAATCGGCGTCATTTTGTACTTTAACTTCGCACTTAGGCTCTCTTCTAGGGCGACGACCTCCTGGAGGCGGCGGTCCCCAAGGCTCGGCAGTAGCCATTTCGGCGCAAAGGCCTATAAAGAATACGGAAAGGAGAAAAATAATACCGATTATTTTATTTTTTTTCATATAAACTTTCCTTTCAAAATATCGTACTATATATA
Organism: Candidatus Bruticola papionis; assembly: GCA_002407045.1. Taxonomy (GTDB): domain Bacteria; phylum Vulcanimicrobiota; class Xenobia; order Xenobiales; family Xenobiaceae; genus Bruticola; species Bruticola papionis. The sequence goes on from DHKB01000047.1 coordinate 37,783, forward strand.
AACCGAGTACAGTTTTCTTAAACGAAGGAATCATCCTCCAGAACTAAACCAGACAGACGATTCTGTACCAGGCTAAAAGAATCCAACAGCTCAGAAGCGCTGCGATAGAGAGCCGAACTTTGCAAATCCAACTTTTCAGAGGATTCTGGCTTAAGAAAATGGCCCACTAGCAACCCCTTTTCCGAGCTATCCAACTTAAGTAAGTTCAACTGTTCCAGCACTTTTAAAGCTCGGCGCAAGGTAATTGTTTCTAACTTTAATTCTTGGGCTACCGTTTTTATTTGGCTTTCCCTAAGCTTAAATTCATGCTTACCTTGCTTGGTAAGGCGCATTGCCAGACAGTAGACATTTTTCATAATTTCACGATCTAGTGCATAAGCTTTCAATTTACGCTTCAGTTGGAATAATTGTGTATAATCAAAAAGCACATGAATTTGCTTAGCGCCCACAATACAAGGATGGTTAAAAAACTCCCTTTGCAAAGGAGGTGCAGCCAAGATTACATGTTTATAAGGCTCAGTTTGATAAAAAATGGCCTTATCAGCCTGAGCTCCAACATAAGTTTCTAGGGAAGTCACCATTTTAGCAGCATGACCACTATTCATGTCCGTAAATTGTGCGGGCGTATCGGTGACAACTAAAATAGAGGCTCCGTCATTAAGTTTTTCAGCTTGGCACAAACGCTCAAGGTACAACTTTTTATTGAGAACTTGACGACCATCTACCAAACGCTGAGGAAGTCGACTATGAGCGAAAACACAAGCTAAGTAACGCTGGCTATCCAAATTGTTGACTATACGATCAGCTTCCTCAAAAGGAGAGAATACTTCATTTTGTTCAATTTCGGCGGGCAATAAAGCAGCCATTCTGGGATCAGGCGCAACAAAATCACGAATAGTAATTTGTAATTCGCGACGGCCTCTAAAGAAATTTTCTTCTACATTGTAAAGAAAACTTACAGTGCAATTTTTTATATCCAGAGTGGCCAAATCTTTGACTTTATTGAAGGCAATAGCCTTAATAGGAGCTTTACCCAAAGGGAAATTATCATCAACTACTTGCATAGAAACACTAGTACCGAAAGCCCCCATGGGCTTAAGAGGGCTGACCACATGCACACCTTTAGCCAAAAAGAGCGGCTTTTCATTTTCTTTGCCAGTAGGCTCCAAGCGATCTAATTCACGAATAAGCTCCATATCCAACTGGTGAATAGGCAACAAACAATCAACCTTTTTCTTAGGAGGCTTAATATTAAGCTGACGGCAAGCTTGACGCAAAGCTTGGGCAAATTGCTCTTCACAGCCAGCTTTTAAGGTAAAACCGCCAGCATTAGCATGGCCACCGTATTTGTCTAAACAATCAGTGCAAAGATTGAGAATGTCTAGCAAATTGATGCCTTCTGGAGCTCGACCGCTGCCCATAATTTGCCCATTATCATCAATATCAGTACCGACAAAAACAGGCACGCGATAAGTGTCCATTAAACGCTGAGCGCATAAGCCTAAAATGCCTTTATGCCAAGTACCATAAACAAAAATACAATAGCGTTTGCTCTCACCATCGTTATTGAGTATTTCTTCAATTTCTCTAAATATTTCTTGCTCTACTTTGTGACGTTCCTGACTTAATTCCAAAAGACGGCTAACTTTCATACGACAAACGTCGATATTTTGCGCCAGCATTAAGTCCAGAGCACATTGCGGGCTGTCCATACGTCCGCAAGCGTTGATTTTAGGGCCTATAGAAAAGCTCATAGATTGAGCGTTGATAGCTTCGGGACTAATTTTGCAACCTTCAGCCAAAGCCTTAAAGCAAGGACGTTTCAAAGAAGCGAAAATGGGCATTCCCTGCATAGTTAGAACGCGGTTTTCACCTTTCATAGGCACCATATCACACAAAGTCGCCAAAGCAACCATATCTAAATAGCGACGCGGCTCAGGTAAAGAGTGGCGCTTATAGACGGCACAAAGCAATTTCCAAGCTACACCAGCACCACACAATTTGGTAAAAGGATAGTCGTGCCCCTCTAAATTAGCATTGACAAACACATCAGGCTCAGCAGCTTCACCTTCAATTTGGTGATGATCGGTAACTATGACTTTTAGTCCCTGCTGGCGAGCATAATTTACATTAGCGGCGCTGGAAGATCCGCAGTCAACAGTAATTAACAAACTGGCCCCATATTTTACGGCCGCTTCGACACCTTCTTGAGATAAACCGAAGCCTTCCGAAAAGCGATGGGGCAAATGGCACTCTACTTGAGCATTAAGATTGCGCAATCCTAAAACTAAAATAGAAGCGGCCGTGATGCCGTCTACATCATAGTCACCGCAAACAAAAATTTTTTCTTCTTTTTTTAGAGCTGCTGCAATTAGTTCTACAGCTTCAGCTACACCAGGATAAGTTTCGGCATCGTACACTTCGCCGTTATCAGCATGGAAATATTTTTCCACTTGTTCTACAGTTTTTAAGCCTCTATTTATCAACAAATGAGCCAATAAATTGCTACAACGGCAACCTTTAGCTATTTGTTTTATCAATTCGACTTCAGGCTTGCGAATTTCTATACTTTGTGAATCAATCATTGTAAATAAATCTATAGATAAAAATAGGCGCCTTTTTGGGGCGCCTGTTAAATTTTATAATGTTTGCAACTCTTCATTGGTCAAAAAGCGCCATTGACCAATTTCCAAGCCTTTAAGATCCAAACCAGCGAAACTTACTCTATGGAGTTTGGTTACCAAATTGTCTAAAGCCAAAAACATGCGTTTAACCTGATGGTAACGCCCTTCAGTTAAAGTGAGAAGTAAATGATCGCTCTCTTCCACATTGGCTTCTTGAGCTTGAGTAATAGCCGAAGTAACTTGCTTTATGTCCAAAATTTCAGCCTGACCTTCAAGCAACAGCGAACACTTAGCAGGTAGTAAAGGCTTACTTTCTCCCTCTAAATATAAGCCGCCTTCGCGCAAAGGTTGTACGCGCCAATCAGCTATAGGCTTTTCCAACCATACTTCATAAACTTTATCAGCATGATGTTTGGGAGAAATCAATCTATGATTGAGTTCTCCATCATCAGTAAAGAGCAAAGCTCCGGTAGTATCTTTGTCTAAACGACCTATGCTAGCTACTTGCGGACGGCGTCGATTAAAGCGTTCTGGCAAAAGCTCATACACTAGTTGTCCTTTGTCATCATGGCTGCAAACAAAGCCTTGCGGCTTATACATTAAGATGTAAAGTTTTTCTGGATCGAGAGGTTCGCCTCGAAAGAGGATTTCTTCTGCTTCAACCTTTTGCTTAGCCACAAGCTTAGCTCCATAACGAGAATCAACTTCACCTAGGCGAATTAGCTTATCGACTTCGCTGCGATTGCATAGGCCGCGTTCAGAAAGTAATTTATCGAGACGAACCTTCATATTCTTTCAGCCTTTCTTGAGCCAGACCACTTAGTGGGCGCTGCTGCCAATAGGATTGGAGGCCATAAATACTTTGAAGCCGTTATTCTCTGCTACTTTTTCATAAGTTTTGAAATACTCGGCCAAAGTTTCTTCGTAGGGCAAGGTGCGATTGACTACTACATATAATACGCCACGCCAAGTCAGAGCTCGAGAAGCACTAGCTACAAATTCACGTCCCAAATTGAGCACGCGGGTTTGTCCCTGGTGGAAAGGTGGGTTCATTACAATCCAGTCATATTGCTCAGCGGGCACATCAGAAATGACGTCAGCCCAGCTATAGCCTAAACGCACTTTGGGATTCATTCCTTTAAGCTGCTTTTTGGCAGCTGCCAAAGCCATATATTCATCTTCAAAAAGATCGATACGGCTAATTTCACCAGCCAAACAAGAACGCGATTCTAAAGCAGCTTTGGTAAGGAAACCGTTGGCACTGCCTAAATCGGCGCCCACTCCTCTGAGCTGAGCTTTAGTCTTAATATATTCGGCCAGCAATTTAGAGCCGCCGTCAGCTTTGTTCCAACTGAAAATACCAGGACGGGAAAGCAAACCGCTATCTTCACAGAGACGATAGTTGAAGCCTTCTTCCCATTTCTTCAGCAATTCGGCCATTTGTTCTTTTTCTTGAAGATCAGTGGGAACTTTAATAGAAAATGTACGGCAGTGGAACTTAGATTGCTGAGCACTTAAAGGTGCATATTCACTCATAGACTTTTCGAAGCTGCCAGCGCCTAAGCTATTGGCAATAGAAAAGACGATCTGGCCTCCGGCTTTCACAGAGCGCAAAGCACGAGCAAAGTTTACGTAATTTTCGGCTCGCGAAGAAGTGCCTAAAATCAAGGCGGCGTCATAAACGGCCTTAAATTCTCGATTTTCTTCCCAAGGTTGGGCAATACCAATTTCAGGCACAACTTCAGCTGGATAGTTTACAAAAAGCAAACATTCAGCGCTTTGACGGTGCGTTCTGTCTTTGGGATTGAGCGTATGAGCGGCCAAGCGACGATAAGCGCGGGCTGAACTTTGCTCGCAAGTAATGCAACCATTGTAAGAATAAGCGAAACTACCTAAGCCGGAGGTAGGATCTTGATAGAAAAGCTCAGGCGTAAAATGGGCTCGCAAGAAGAGCCATTCTTGGCAAGAGGCGAAAAGTTCGGAATACTTATCTAAGAATAAAGAGAGCGATTTTAAAGCTGCTTCTTGCTCGGGACTAACTGGAGCCTGAGCCTCACGCAAAGCACGCTGGCGACGGCGAGCTTGTTGAGCAGCAGCTACCAATTCAGCAGAATCGGCATATTCGGGGTTGATAACACGCCCTCGGGAAGAGCGATCAGTGCGCTCGCGTCCGTAAGCACGGTCGCCACGACCAGCAGATGAGGACGAGCCAGCATAGCTGCGAGAATCGGTGCGGCGATCTTTACTGAAGCCGTACCCACTGCGGCGATCACGTGAATCACGGGAGCTCTTCGAGCGTTTGAATAAGGGCATAAATACTGTATTCTCCTTGATTTTGTCACAACAAACTTTAGTTTGAAGATTATTTGCTGAATAACTTGCTTTCCTCCTCTTAGCTGAACGGAAGGACAGGAAGAAACCGATATAACCTAGAATGAAAGGTGCGTTTTGACGCGTTAGGCAAGTGCCGGTCGGCCATGATAATCTTCCCCGACAGCACTAGACCAATCGATAGTTTTTTGGAGACAGGAACCACATGGACTCTATAGCAGACAAGCACATAAATGGCGATATGGTAGCACAAGAGAGCCATCCGGCCGACGATAACGGCAGACCGCCCATCGATGACAGAACCCGCACTTTAATGGCTGTCGGCGATTTACATGGTGACTATTATCGTTTGCTTCGCTATTTAAGAGAAATGGATTTCTTGCTTCCTGGTACTATCTCTTGGAATCCTAAAGCAGATCGTGTCGACCTTATTTTCATTGGTGACTATGTAGACTGGCGCGGCGAGCCTTTGGAAGCTCCTTTTGACCAAACTACCAACAATGCTATTGAAGGGCCGCGCAAGATTTTAGAGCTGATCGTAAGCTTACAAAAAGATATGGCTCGTTTGCGCCGTTTCGATCCTAATTTTGACAGTCGTTTTTATCCTATTTTAGGCAACCACGACTTAATGATGATCGCTTCTGCCAAAGTGACCAATTATCTCAGTGCCGATTTTATCACTGATACGCTTTTAACTAGTCGCATTTATCCTTTACTCAGACGCCAACTTTCTGATAAAGGCTTAGATTCCGAGCAAATTGAGGAAGCTATGGGCTTTATTAACTGGTGGTATCAAGGTGGAGAGGGCACAGCAGAAGGTTTTGGCGGTTTAGAAAAATGGGCCGAAGTAATGCATAACGGCGCTTGCCAATATTTGGAAGATAATCTCTATTTAGGCGTAATCGTCAATAATAGATTATTCGCCCATTCGGTGCCAGATAACCGCGATTACTGGCGTCCTATGCAAGAGCTGGCCGAATTACCAGAAAGCACTTATCTGGCAGCTAGAGAAAGCTTTATTTGGGGACGTCGCGTTTGGGGTTACGATTATCAATCTGGTACCCGCACCTCCCAGTTTACTGACGAAGAGATGCAAAGTATGCTCGATGGCTTCCAGTGTACAAGTTGCGTAATTGGTCATACACCTTTATCTCGCGACACTGATCACGTACGTGCTTACGACGACAGAGTGATCAATATCGACGTACATGGTTGCCCTGGTTCGAAAGCCTTTATCGAAACTTACACTCCCACTCCCACTAGTACAAAAGCTCCTTTGCGCTCGCGGATTATCGCCGACTCTGACATCGAATGCCGTACACTGTAAAACAAGTTAGTCATCTTGCTGATTTACTGTTAGATAATATAAGCTCAGTTATTTTTGACCAAGAGCTCAATATTAAGTTGGCTTTGGCATCTGTTTTAAGCGAAGGTAATATGCTTTTTGAAGATGTGCCCGGCGTTGGTAAGACTGTACTTTGCCGGGCGTTAGCCAAATCAGTAGGTGGAGATTTTGCCCGTTTGCAATGTACACCAGATTTGTTGCCTTCAGATTTGCTCGGTACCAACATCTATAGTAGAAAAAACGAAGATTTCATATTTTATCCTGGACCAGTCTTTAGCAATGTTCTTTTAGCCGACGAACTTAATCGCGCTACCCCCAAAATGCAATCGGCTCTTTTGGAATGTATGGAAGAGCGTCAAGTAACTGTCAATGGCAAAACTTATCGTTTGCCTAAGCCTTTTATTGTTGCCGCTACACAAAATCCTATAGAATACGAGGGGACTTTCAATTTACCGGAAGCCCAGTTAGATCGTTTTACTGTAAAGTTAAGCTTAGGTTATCCTAGCCCTAAAGCCGAAATGCATATGCTTAAAGTTCAGAAGCAGAAACATCCTATCGAGAGTTTGAAAGGTGTATGTACAGCAGAACAACTGAGTTCCGCTTTAGAGACTGTACGCTCTGTACAAGTAAGCGACGCGATCATTAGATATATTGTAGATATAGTATCTGCCACACGCCAAACGAAATATTTGAAATTGGGAGCCAGTCCCAGAGCTTCGCAAGCTCTTTATCGTATGAGCCAAGCTTGGGCTATAATAAATAAGAGAGACTATGTCATCCCTGACGATGTGCAGCAATTGGTTCCTTACGTACTGCCTCATCGCATGATCGCCAACCAAAGAAACAATATGGCAGAAATTGTAGATGAAATTTTGGATAGTGTGCCAGTAGTTCAAACTACGCCAAAAATTTAGCTTTCATTAGCGAAATCTAAGGCTTCCGATAAATGCTTCAAGACCGGAATACCAAGTTTTTTAGCTTCAGCTCTTGATTGAGCGCAATTGTACCCCCAACCAGCCAAAGCTACCTTTACTCCCAAAGAACGGACCCGAAGCAAATTATCTAATAAATCGTCCACAAAAAGTATTTGTTCCGGCTCGACACCAAAGCTAGTCGCTAAAATATAAAGTTGCAACTTTTTATCAAAAGTACATTCCTTAGACAAAATAAGCATCTTTAATCCGACTGTGCTCAACAAGGCTTCGACCGAAGCTTTATCTTTAGTAGTACAAATAGACACACCATCAAAAATGGACAGCGCTTGCTTGATTGTTTCCAAATTACCCTTGTAAATATGCTGCGGCTTAAGCCAAGAAGCTAGATTTTGGCGACGTGATTCAGCTCGCCAATAAGCCAAACGTTTCCCGAAAAAAGCAAGAAAATGTTTCAGTGAACTTCCTTCGTTTATAAAATCGGGCCAAGCATAATCTTGTAAACTTATATGGCTAAATTCAATCGGAAAAGTAGCCTTTTCTGTCCAGGGCTCAGGCCCTTGGCTCCATAATTTGGCCCTTCCAGATAAAATAGCTGGTAAAGCTCCTTCCTCAAAATTGGCCGCCATAGCTTCCGCGCTTATAGGTTTTTGACCACTCGCTTTTACCACATACTCAGATTCGGCTTGTTTCAGACAAAGGCGCTCACCTATAAGCAAAATAAGAGCGAACTCTTCACCAGTGCGAGCCAGCCAACGGCCGGAAGTAAAAATATGCATAGGACAGAAAGCCCAACGACCGAAAATTTCTCGCCAAACTTTTTGGCCGACTACATAGCCTTCACATTCAGTATTCCAAATTACTCCATCAAAATCGAGTGCTAAAACACGCTTATTTGCAGCAATTATTTTATCCATACCGGCCACCATGCATACTATAATTTCTTAAGCATTTTAGGCTAAAAAAATGACAGCCGCCAGTATTTTTTCTTAGGTACAACAAAAAAAATACTGTGACTGTCAATATTAAGAACTATCTAGATTGTCCCGGCAGAAAAATGCTAACCGTTAGGCAAAACAGATAAAGCTTTTTCCAAACGGCGCAAACAAGTTTCTTTACCTAAAACTTCCATCATATGGAACAAGCTGGGGCCGTTGCCTACTCCACTTAAAGCCAAACGGACAGGGTGAATAAGTTGTCCAGCGCCCACGCCTTTACTCTGAGCAAATTCGCGCAAGCTAGCTTCTAAAGCTTCGGGAGTAAATTCGGGAAGTTCACGTAAAATAGGGGCCCAACCGGCCAAAAGATCGTGGCTAGCAGCTTTCCAACGCTTCTTCACAGTGGCTTCTTCATAGCTTTCCGGATCTTCATAAAAATAAGGAGCTTCAGTGACGTAATCGGTCAAAAGATTGGCACGCTCAGCCATAACTTCCACAACTTTAATCAAGTAAGAGCGCTCGGGGCGAGCTTTGCCCAACTTGTCAAAGAAAGGTAAAGCCAAATCGGCCAATTCTTCGTTAGACTTGGCTCTCATATGCAAGCCGTTGATATAAAGAAGCTTGTCAAAATCGAAAACGGCGCCAGATTTGCGCACACGCTCGATGGTGAAAGTTTTGCACAATTCGTCCAGAGTAAAGAACTCGCGCTCGTCTCCAGGGTTCCAACCCAAAAGGCAAAGGAAGTTGAGCATAGCTTCGGGCAAGTAGCCTTTTTCTCGGTAAGACTCTACAGAGACATCGCCATCGCGCTTGGAAAGTTTTTTACCATTTTCGTTGATAATTAAAGGCACGTGAGCATATTGGGGAACTTCCCAACCGAAAAACTCATAAAGCAAAAGGTGCTTAGGAGTGGAAGAAAGCCACTCTTCACCGCGGATTACATGGGTAATACCCATTAAATGGTCATCAACTACCACAGCCATATGATAGGTAGGGAAACCATCAGTTTTAATCAGCACCTGGTCATCAACTAAGGAAGAATCGAAGCTGACATCGCCGCGCACGATATCATGGACTGTCAAAGTACGACCATCGGGCACTTTAAGACGTATAACGTGAGGTTCACCTTTAGCTAAACGCTCTTCTACTTCTTCTTTGGAAAGGTGGCGGCAAGCGCGATCGTAAGCAGTGCTTTCGCCTTTGGCGCTATGCTCGGCGCGCATTTGGTCTAAACGCTCGGCAGTGCAGAAGCAATAATAGGCGTGGCCTTCATCAACCAACTTTTTGGCCATCTCGTGGTAGATAGGCAAACGCTCACTTTGTACGTAGGGGCCGCGATCTCCGCCAACTACAGCGCCCTCATCAGGAGTCAAGCCGGCCCATTTTAAAGAGTCCAGCAAAGCCTCAACAGCTCCTTCCACTAAACGAGTGCGGTCGGTATCTTCAATGCGTAAAATAAACTGGCCGCCTTCGTGACGAGCCATTAAATAGTTATAAAGAGCGGTGCGTAAACCACCTACGTGCAAGTAACCCGTAGGACTGGGAGCAAAACGTACACGGACCATGTTAATCTCCAAAATATTACCAAAAATTGCCCCCGGAAGTTCACCATCGCCCCACATAAACCTGCAGAACCGCCTTTAAGCCTCCACAACAGCCGATATATTGATAGCACAACTTAATTTTATGGATTTTAGGCCGTATTTTTTTCTATACAACAATGTTTCCAGGGCCCAACTAAAAAGGGAATATAACTATCGATACGGAACTCCCCCCGCCTATGATTAGTAGTTGGAATAATTCAGTCATTCTCGCTCCCATGAGCAAGGGAAGCAATTTACCTTTTCGCCGTCTCTGCTGTGATTTCGGAGTAGACGTCACCGTCTCCGAAATGATCTTCGCCTCTGCCCTTTCCAAAGGCAACCGCAAAGATTTGGCTTTGTTGCGCCGAGCTCCTCAAGAGCAATGCTTCGGCGTACAGGTTTTAACTAATAACCCTGAAGATCTGAAAGATTCTATACCCATCATTGAGGAAGCGGGAGCCGATTTTATCGACTTAAATTGCGGTTGTCCCATCGACGAGGCTGTCAACAAAGGCATGGGAGCCCAGCTTTTAGATCGCCTCAAAAAGTTTGAGCAACTTTTGGCCGTTTTAAAAGAGAATACCCACATTCCTTATACCGTGAAATTGCGGGCTGGCTACAAAGAAGGCCATGTCAATATTGAAACGACTTCTAAACTGGCCGAAGAATACGGCGCTTCAGCCATTACCGTGCACGGACGTACCCGTGAGCAGCGTTATACAGGTGCTGCCGACTGGAATATTGTAAAAAGAGCTGTCAAAAATGTTCATATTCCGGTTATAGGTAATGGAGATATTCTGACTTGGTACGAAGCGGAAGATAAAAAAGCTCAAAGTGGAGCCCAAGCCATTATGGTTGGACGTGGCGCCCTTATTAAGCCTTGGATTTTCCAAGAGATCCGCGAAAGACGCGATTTAAATCTTACGCCTCAAGAGCGTATTGCCATTTATTTGCGTTTAACTATCTATATGTTAGAGCACTTTGGCAATGACACTCACGGTCAGCGCACAGTAAGCAATTTCTTGCTTTGGCATTTCGATCTTTTTAACCGCTATCGTTATTTGCCAGAAGCTCAGTATCATCAAGATTCTTTACAACATCCTCTCATTCAAACCAGACTTGACAATATCTATGACGGCGATCCTTTGGAAGTCGTTTTGGCTGGCTATGGAAAGTCGTTCCGCCAGAAGTTAGCCAATGCATTTGTTTTATGCGCTTCAGATAACCACCCACAGAGCTGGCTCAATGATGAACTAGCTGCCATGGCTCCAGAGTTAATCGAATCTTATCGCCAGCAAGCCAAGCGCAAAGCTGAAGCTAAAGCAGCCAAGGAGCAAGCCAAAGCTTCAGCTAGCGGCTTACCTTTTTGTGAAGTGAAGGTCCCTGAAGAGCCAGCTTCGCCACCAGCACCTCAAACTAAAGATGATGACAAGCAAGCTCCTGCCGAAAAGGTTGCCACCTCTTCTAAAGTTGGAGAAGGAACCGTTTCAGCCTTCGACACTTCCAGTTTAGAAGTGGGCACACCGCATATCCATAGCCATCCCGGTCAGTTTGCCCCCACAGTTTTGATGCCAGGCGATCCTTTGCGTTCTCGCTATATAGCCGAGCACTACTTAGAAAATGCTGAATTGGTAAATGACGTCCGCGCAGTGCAAGGTTATACCGGCTTTTACAAAGGCAAACGCGTTTCGGTAATGGCCAGCGGTATGGGTGGCCCTTCTATGGGCATCTATTCTCACGAATTATTCGCTTACATGGGAGTAGAGCAAATTATTCGTATCGGCACTTGTGGCGGCATGCGCTCCGATCTCAAACTAGGCGACATCATTTTGGCCCAAGGCTGTTGCACCAATTCCAATTTTATAAGCCAGTTTCAGCTCAATGGTACTTTTGCTCCTCTGGCCGATTTTGAACTTCTCTCTCGGGCTTATCAACTTTGCCAAGAGAAAAAGCTATCCGCTCACGTAGGCAATATACTTACTTCCGACTACTTCTACGATGCCTCCAATAGCTACGAAAAGTGGATAAAATTAGGGATTTTAGCCTGTGAAATGGAAGGCGCTATTCTTTATACAAACGCCGCTTTGCACGGGAAAAAAGCTCTGACTATTTTGACAGTCAGTGAAGTGATGGGCCAATCGGAAATTTTAACTACCGAACAACGCCAAACTTCTTTAAAGAATATGCTTGAGTTGGCTCTAGACCTTGCCTAACAATGGGGGCGGCCCTTATATGAAATATACTTGTACCTTAATAAATCAACCCTGGGAAGATCCGGGGGTGTTGGTTCGTGTCAATGACACGCGTGAATATTGGCTCTTCGATTGCGGAGATCTCAGAAATTTAAGCGTAGGCACGATGATCGACACCACCCGTGTATTCGTTACCCATTCCCATGTCGACCATTTTATCGGCTTTGACACTCTTATGCGCATGAACTTGCGCGAGTCCAAAGAATTGATATTTTTTGGCCCGGTTGGCTTGGCAACTCAAATAGGCTGCCGTTTGCAAGGTTACAGCTGGAATTTGACTGAAGATTCCAATTTTTCCATTAAGTGCTGCGAATTGGAAGATACCCAAGTTGTTTCCTATCTTTTTAGAGCTTCCAACAAGTTTGTCGAAGATATAGATGATCGACGAGCTCATCCTCTCACTCATCCTGAGTTACGCTTGGGTGACGGGACTATGCTTCGCTTTGCTCCTCTAGTACATGGCGTTCCTTGCCTTTGCTACTCTATCACTGAGCCTTTGCAAGCGCGTATAAAAAAAGATGAATTTGCTAAATCCGGCTTACCATCAGGAGCTTGGATTGGCAAGTTGTTGAAAATTTGCTCTGGTCAAATTTCTGAGCCTCACGATATAAAAGTAGGCGATGAGGTAAAAACTATCGACGCACTGCGTCCCTTAGTTTATTATCCCAAGCCTAACCGCTACGCCTACGTAACAGATACTGTTTTTAACCGTGATAGCATGGCTTCCATTCATTGGGTAGGTCAAGGTGCCGACGAGTTGTGGTGCGAAGCTTGCTACCGCCATGCTGAGCGCGACAAGGCTATACAAAACTTTCACCTTACAGCTCGTCAAGCTGGTCGCATAGCCAAAGAGTTGCAAGTTGAAAATCTTTACATGTTCCACTATTCCAGACGCTATAGGGGAGAACTCTGGCCTCACATTAAAGAAGCCAGAGAAAATTTTGAGCAAACAAATATTCCGCCCATGACTTCTCTAGCCCACCGCCACTTATTAGAGAGTGGAGCAATGAGAGAAAACTAATTTTTTACCTAACAGTGCTGTAAAAAGCGCTGTTTTATTCTTGACACGAGTTGACTTTCGATAGTATACTACCTGCGCTACATTATTGATAAGCGTGTAGAAATATACTACAGGCCAAAAAAGCAGAAGCTGCACCGGCTTCTCACCCTGCGACGCCACCTTGAGAGGGGCTGTTTCAGAGGTAGTGGTCAATTAGGAACCTTTCATTATTTAAGGGCCTACCGGTTTTTGGTTTACCGGAACCGGACCACGTGCAGATGTTGGTTCACGTAATGTTTTTTCGGCTGGCAACAGAGGTAAACCGATTTCCAAGGAACTGAGAACTAATCGCCTGATCAGAGTCCCCCGTGTTTTTGTTATCGATGAAGAGGGACGCCAGTTGGGGCAAATGTCTACTCGTGAGGCATTAGAGCAAGCTCAAGCCCACAACCTTGATTTGGTGGAAGTTAATCCCACAGCCAGACCGCCGGTTTGTCGTTTTATGGATTATGGAAAGTACAAGTACATGCAATCCAAGTCCGAGCGAGACAGCCGAGCCAAGCGTAAGCCCCAAGAGCTTCGTGAAGTAAAAGTTCGTCCCAAGATTGATGATCACGATTTTGAAGTCAAAGTAAAGACGATTGATCGTTTGATCCGTTCCGGTGACCGTGTAAAAGTTACTCTGCGTTTCCGTGGCCGTGAGATCGTCCACATGGAACTCGCCAAAGAGTTGCTTAAGTCGCTGTTTGAAAAGGTTCAGGAGATTTCTGTTATTGCTCAGAAACCTACTATGGACGGACGTCAGATGGTTATGGTTTTAGCGCCCAAGACTGGTCCTCAAGCCCAGGCAAAGCCTAAGGCCAATACTCAGGCTACAGCCTCTCAGACTCCTGCCACGGAGGCTTCTAAGCCAGAAGCTAAAGCGGCTGAGAACGCCTAACATTCTTTGTTAAAGAATTAACTCTGGTCAGGCCGAGAAAAAAGCACATAGAAATGGGCCCTGCTGATACGATACTGCGCAGGGCTGTTTTGAGGTATGAAAGGAGCTACACATGCCTAAGATTCGCACAAGAAGATCTGTAGCGAAGCGTATCCGCGTTACCGGCACCGGTAAAATGAAGAGAATGCGCCAGTTTTCTGGATGCCATCACATCCGCGAGAAGAAATCTCCCGATAGAACCCGTAAGTTCCGTCAGATCGTTTTAGTTGACAAGACTGATGTCAAGCGTATGCACGCTCTCGTTCCTTATCTCTAGGCTCTAAGTTACGCCTAGTTTTTCGGAAGATATAGTTAAGGTATTAAGAATAATTTTTTTGCTGCGACTAAGTCGCTCCCCTCAGGAGGAATAAAATGCCAAGAGTAAAGCGTGGAACTCTCTCGCTGAAAAAACGCCGCACCTTGTTAAAGGCAGTAAAAGGCTACAGAGGCGCTCGTAGCCGTCGCATCTGCTGCGCTCAGGAAGCTTTCCATCACGCTCAGCATTATGCTTATAGAGATCGCCGCGCTAAGAAACGCGACATCCGCTCTCTCTGGATCGTCCGCATCAACGCCGCTGCTCACGCTTGTGGTCTCTCTTACAGCAGATTGATGAGTGGTCTCAAGAATGCTGGTATGGAAATCAACCGCAAGATGTTAGCCGACTTGGCCGTCACCGACATGGAAGCTTTTGCTGCTATCGCCAAGTCCGCTGTCAACGCCTAATAAGCAATTTTTATCTAAAGGTAGCTCCTCTGCCCCTTTGTGGTGGGAGGGGCTTTTTTTTTATATCTGCAGAATTAGGCTTGAAGTCTAGCTTGTTTTTCTGAAGGGATAGCGCTAAGCAAAAGCAAAAGTGCAGCGGCAGACAGTTTAGAGAGCGAGTTTTATCAACCTATGGATTTACAAGAACGTTTAGATATATTAAAGCCTTTAATAAAGCGAGCATCTAAAATAGCCTTAGCTAAATTTGGTCATATTTGCGGCCAGAATAAAGCCGATGGTACTTTCGTAACTCAAGCCGATCAGGAAGTAGAAGCTTGCTTGATTCAAGGTTTGCAAAAACATTTTCCAGAAGAAAATATTGTCGGTGAAGAGACAGGCTGGCACCAAGCAGCTTCCGATTATATTTGGTCTATCGATCCCATTGATGGGACTTCTGCTTACCTTTGCCGCTTGCCAACTTGGGGTATAAGTATTGGCTTAATTAAGGGCAATGAGCCTATTTTAGGTATGGTCTATTTGCCAGTTTTAAATGAACTCTACTGGGGCGCTCGCGGTTTAGGTGCCTATGTAGAATCTCCCCTTTTCGGTTTGCAAAAATTAGATATTCGCCATGTCGATTTAAGTCAAAAAGAGCATTTACTCTTAGTTCCCTCCACCTTCCATCATAAATATGCTGCCAATAAGTACCATGGCAAAGTGCGCAGTTTGGGTTCTACAGTAATTCACGCTCTCACAGTAGCTAGAGGCGATGCTTCTGGAGCTTTTATGCGCATTTATCATTGGGATGTAGCCGGAGTTTTGCCTATTCTTTTTGAGGCTGGTGGTTGCGTAGATACACTTGAAGGAACTCCCTTCAATATCAGAGACTTAACTAAAGATAATCCAAAGTTGCCCACTCTCATTTTAAGCAACCCGCAAGATCGCGAAGCTTTACTGACAAAACTTGTTCCTTTGAGAGACTAATAAAGAGAGCGCTTTTCTTCAATTATGACCAAAAATAAATGCATAAGAAAATGCTTACCCAGTTGGGCTTTAGCTATAATTTTAGTATTGAGCTTTTTGACGCCTGCCCAAGCGATAGTGCAAGCGAGAGTTTGGGACTGGTTGGCTAGGTTAAATCGTTTAATTCCGGCGCCAGAATTGCGATTGTGCCAAGAAAACGTGGATAGTTTGCCCTTAACGGCCAATTTAGAAGAAATGCGCTCTCTTTTAAACACTTTAGACTTAAAATTGCCGGAAGAGCCTATTGAGTTATACGCAACTATTCGCTTGCTATTGCGCAAAGACAAAGAGCTAACCTTGTTATCTGACAATTTGGAAGCAAATCAAGAAGGCCAAAAGCTTTTACATAATTACAAAGAAGAACTGGCTAGCAACTACGCAACTCTCGATAGCAACTCTAACGATTCTTCCTTACTAATTGCAGTTCCTGACTTTGAGGTGGTAAAAAATGTCAATACAGATCAATATATTGAAGTGTTGCGTCCTTTGCCAAGATTTAACCAAAGTTGGAAAAAGGCAGATGCCAAACTTTGTTTAGAGGCAGCTCAAAGCGATCTAGAATATTTACACGATCAAGAGCAGCAGCTAAAAGACAAAATAAAACAACTAGCTGCCAATGCTAAGCCTTTTCGCCAGCACGTGCGCACTTTAAGCAACCAACTCGATCCAGCGACAGGGTTACCTAAGCGGGAAAAAAATAACGAGTTTCCCAACTTGATATTGCCTCCGCCGCCGGTAGATTTGCCAGTATTGCAAAAAAATCGCTAAGCGAAACGAGCGCGACTACAACGCTCAGAGCCTTTCACAAAGGTTGAGACTAATAAAGTGAGCCCTTTGCCCACAATTTTTTCTCCTTGGTCGACCAAAGATGGTGCCCCTTCTGGGAAATGAGCATAGACAATGGGCAAAGAAGAAGACATGGCCTGGATATAAAAAGCGGCATCTTCCAGAGAAATTCCGCACGGAGACAGTTCGTTAGTTGGCATATGAGCGATGGAATGCAAGTCTAATTCCAAACCGATCATATCTTTAGAGCTGTTCATAAGTTGAATCACAAAGTCTAGCGTGTCAGCATAAGAAAATTCGTGTCTAATAAAGACCGATTCGTAAGAAAAAGCCCGCACTCCCTGTGCTCTCATATAAGAAAGCATATTGGCTGAATTGCAACTTTCATGATAGTTTACTAAGCAATAGTTATTTAGGTAGCGGGCCAGTTTGGCATAGCTGAAAGAATTGCCACTATGGCGTCCTTCTAAGGCGCAAAAATCGCCATGTGGATCGCAATTGACTACCGAAATAGGCAAAAAATGCTGTCCACCATCATCTAGAGGCCCCAAATATTCGCCATTAGCTTGGGGTTGGCCCGATTGTTGCAAGTGGCGGCGTACAGCTTCAGCCAAGCTTATTTCTTCAGCACAAATGCTATCGCTAATAGAAATATCTTGGTTGCCTGCAGCTCCGGAAGTAAGATTTTCTAAAGCCATAGCTAAATTAGAAGCGGCTTTTTCCGCCGACAAGGGACGATTGGCCAAAGTTTCTCCCAAAGCGCTGCCGCTCTGCCCGAAAGCCACCTTAATAAGGGGATGTTCTTCCAAGCTTAACTCAGGTAAAGATGCTAAACTTAAACCGTAAGCTGTGCCTTTAATGATAGGATAAGCATTATTGTGACCTCCACCTATCACTATAGGAATATATCCATAAGCTACCAAAGCTGCTATGACAGGATAGACACGTTCATCTAAACGGGAGCACAAAGCCCGCCAATATTCTTGCGGATCGGTATTTTCCGGAATATGTTCAGCATCTTGGGATAAATCGTCACAGGGTATGCAACCAGCGATAAGCAAATTTTCTCCACTTAAAAAGCAATTGCTCTGCTGGTTGAGAAAATTTTGCATAAAAGCGAGCCAGCCCCCGCGACAGCCGTTTTTGCCTCCATTGGCCCTAGAGCCAATATTTTCTGGTATGCCCAAAAGAGCGTATTTAGCCCCAGCTTGCTTGGCTTCAAGCAGAGAAGAAGCAGAAAAGACACCATTAGGCAGCGTTTTGACAACTTCTCCAAGCTTTTTTTCATTCCAACGCTTGGTATAAAATTTCGATAATTCTTGAGCTTTAGTTACTTGCAACAACATAGGCCAACAATTAGCCGCTTTTAGAGAAAATCTTGCCTATTTTTACTCTCCTAAAGCTATAAAAAAGCACTTATCGCCCAGTTGACGAACACCACCATAGGAGGCGCTTTCATTATACTCGATAATAAAATGAGTGTTGGTGACGTACTTGAGGCGCAGTTGTACAGAAGTTTCTTTGGCAGGATTGGCCATATGTAAAGTATGTAAAAGTACTACTGGAGATTTAGTAAAAGGTTTATCAAAATCGATGCGTACATTTTTGTAAAGTCCGTTTTGAACATACGTTCTGGTAAAACCACTATTAAACTGAGGGACAGTATTAGCGAACATATTACCAGCAGGTTCTTTAAATATGTTGCCAGCCACAATATTTAAATCGCTATTGCCAGCAGCGGCCTTGCTATTACGCGGACGGCGCACCGAGCCATCGGCAAAGACGACGTAGCTGCCACTGCCATTGACAAATACACTGACAGCCACTTGGGAAGCTCCCACACACTGTCCCTTAACTCTAGTAGGCATTTTTATAGTCGAATCCAGAGTATATTGATCGGCTTCATTGACAACTTTGCCCTCTGAAGAAGTGATACGACCATTAGACCAAAGGATAAAATTTCCACAAGAATTGCCATAACCGCTAACAGCAACATTGGCCGATCCGCGTATGTGCTGAGGCTGAGCTCGCAGCCTTTGCCCATTTAAAATTAAAAATCCACTAACAAGCAAAATAATCAGAAACGAAACGGAAACAAAAACAAGAAAACGTCTATTCATCTTCCCCCCCTATATGAAAAGCACTACAAAAAAGCAGCGCCATATTATACAACTTCAAATTAAGCAGATTCGCTAAATTTGTCAAGCACTCTCCAGCTAAACGGCCTTAGTAGACTCCAACTGCAAGCTAAAAAAGCAAGTAAAATAAAGGCTGACGCAGAAAGGGTACAAATTAAGAAAATATAATCAGAGGATTTTTTATCGTGTCAGAACTCCATATGGAAGCACAGGAACTGACCTTAGATGACGGCCGTCGAGTTCTTATCCGTCGAGGACAAGCAGAAGATCAAGAAAATATAAAAAAGCTCTACACGGACGTGTACGGCAATTCGTATACTATTCCGGAAATAGCCAACGCTGAAAAGATGGCTCAAGCTCTCAACGATCGCCATAATTATTTATGGATAGTTAGCCAAAGCGGCGAAAGAATTGTTGGCAGTGTAATTTTTTCTGTAGATCCTTATCATCATTTGGGTAAAGCCTTCAGTGGCGTTATTGCTGCCGATTTCCGCGGTTGCAAACTTATTTACTCTATGATGCGCAAAGCGCATGAAAGTTTGCTTTGCGAAGGCGGCCCTTGTACCATGATCTATGCCATGGTGCGCACTTTTGTTTCTCCCAATTTTCACAAGCACTTAAAAGAGTTAGGCTATATTGATACCGGCATTTTCCCTAACGTACGCCGCGTTAGAGATTATGAAACGCATAGTTTTAAAATTTGTCTAGGGCCCAATGCCTTTAAAGACAGACGTCCCCTGCCCCGCATTTACAATCAAGTACAAACCATGTATCGATTGGTAGATCGCCAACTGAACTTAGGGCCGGCAATTATGCGCTCTGTCGATTTGCCTCCCTATACCGATCCTTTGCTCAAATTAGAACTAGCCCAGCCGGAAGATTATCCTAACGGTATTGAAGCTGAACGTGAAAAATTGCGCCAAGCTAACTCGCTGCGTTTTGGCTTTTGTCCTTTGCTAGAACCTAATACTATGCTCATTAACAAAGAAAAAACCGTAAGGGCCTTCTTAAATTTCCAACCAGTAGATGGTCATGCTACTATGGTAGGTTTGGAAACTGGCAAATATGACATGGTCTGTCTTTTGGAGTCGGTAGCAGCAGCTTGCGAAAAAATGGGCACAAAATATTTGGAAGTGTTAGCCTCGGCTTACGATCCCATAATCCAAGCCCAACTTTGGCAAGCCTACTTTTTGCCCTGCGCTTGGTTCCCCGCCGCTCGTTTGGCTGATGGGCAGCGTCTAGATTACATGTTCGCTTCTCGTAGCTTTGTGCCACTAAATTTCAAAGGCTTGAAGCTTACTGAAGATTGCAAACCTTATCTTTTAGAGTTTTTTAAATTGTATACTGCCAGACTTTGGGAGGAGTTAGTCAATGCCTAAATGTCACTTTATTCGCCGACGCGGCCCTATACACCATCCTTCCGCCCATCCAGACAAGCAAATACGTCGCCGCTTAGAGCGACTCAGTCAAAAGCATAAAGGCTCAATGGCAAGATTAGCTGCCCAACGAGATGCTTTGGCTGCTCCAACTCCCAGACAAGATAGGTGTTTTGCAGCTGCTCTAATTGAAAACTGGTGCCATCATTTGCTTCACAATAGTGCTCTTTACACTCGCACCGATTTGCTGCCCCAGATTCCCTTACCTTCAGTGCAGCTAAAAAAACTCCAGCCACAATTGGTGCTCTGGAAAGATGTTAAAGTAGACAATTCGTCACCTTCACTTTATACCGGACAGAATTTCTGGCCCCAAGTTAAGCCTTCAGAAGATGCTACTATCCAGCCATGCTTCTACGAGGGACGTTCCTTAGCGTGGATGAAAGCGACCTTATTCCGTCAAGGTGCCAAGCTGCGCTTATTGACTAAGCAAAAAGTCAATATATTAAACTTAGTCTCAAGTCAAGAATCAGACAACAACACTTTTTTTGTTTCTCAAGTTAGACAAGCGATTTTTCTCTTGAGTAAAACTAAAAATGAGCTTAGTTTATCTACTTATCCTTTGTCTATGCCTCAGCAGCGGCGAGAAGTATTCTTCAAGGCCTGGCAAAATTTGCAAAAATGGTCAGAGCAAGCGGAAACAGTTCGTGTATTAGTTAGTAGTTCAGATTTAGTTGATTTGCTGCAAGTAATTAACGATAAAGGTACGCTCAATTTAGATAAGCGCAGCCGCATTTTTGTCATTATTTCAGAAGTCAATCCACAAATACAGCAAATGCTTGCCCAACGCCCACAAATAGCAGCCCTATTCGGATTAGCACCGGAGCATCTGACTTGGCTGTGGTTGCAACCAGCAGCTTCTATAGCTATTTTTAGCTGTCCACAAGGCCACTTCCACTTGCCAATTTACTATAGGTGGAGCCAAGAAAATAATCATTTTTATATTTGCAATCCCCTAGCGGCCAATTATCCGACACTTTACAACAAATTTGGCGGAAAAATTAATCATAAAGGAACTTGCTCTTGCGGGTTCAGCGCCCCTAGTATAGAATTAGAACAATCTTAGATACCGCAATCAATTTGAGGAATGATAATGACTAAAGAGAATGAAATTCCCAGCAGCGTCAGACTGCTACTAGGCTTGCTAGTAGGCATACTTATTAGTGTAACTATGGGCCAAGGCGTAGACTTTGTTGCTAAAGAGACTTCCATTATGGCTTCTTTGTTATCGGTAGTTATAGGTCTCTTATCTACTTATTTGCTTCGTTTGGGTATGCCTCGTCGCGAAAAGCCCTCAACTATGGGCACAATAGCTTTGCTTTTAGTTTTAGCTTGCTACCTAGTAATAGGCAAAATAGTATTGGCTTCCGCCAGTTTAGGTTATACCCTTATGTATGCAGCAGCCGGTGTTATCATGGCTTGGTTAATCTTCACCTCCATTGCTGAGAGCTCCTTACTTTACGCTTTTTGCATAGGCGGTTTCTGCGGTGGCTTAGGAGGCGTGGTCTTCCCCATGATTTTGGGCAGTTCTTTCGCTCCGCTCTTTGACTATCTGACCAGCGACCCTTCCGAAAAAGCTATGGTCTCAACTTATTTGGCTCTTATATGCACAGTTCCAGGAGCCTTTGCTGCCGTCGCCGGTCGTCTTTCCGGTTGGGGATTGCTCGAGCATACTAAAGAAGACGTTTGGGCTTTCAATTCTGACGGTCGTTTGTACGTTAAACAAGCTACTCGCTAAAGCATAAATACCCACTTTTTCACGATAGAATAAAAGATGCCGCCCGGCCTCAAAATGATGTCGGGCGGCATCTTTGCCTATAGAAGCTTAAAAACAAGCAACGAAGCGACTAACTGTTCGCGGATAATTAGTCGTAGCTTTCCCAATGGATACGCACTTTATTAGCTAAGGTAATATAATTTTCTTTAGTTAAACGCGCTCGTCTCTTAATAGGCATACGCCCAACTTTAGTAGTGGAAGAAGTGCTATGATTAACTAAGTAAACACCATCTTCCAAAAATTGCACTGAGCAATGCTGACGCGAAATGGACAAATCGCTCAAAACTAAATCGTTATTATTAGCCCTCCCGATAGTTATATTGCCATAGACATCTAGAGTAAGACCACGATCAGGACCATAAACTACTACTAATCTACCTCTAGGCCGTTTGCCATCTTTATACTCTTCAGGAGCAGAAACAACCTCATATTCTGGCTTATCATCAGAAGTAGCCTCGTCTTCATTCAATTCTGAAGTTTCGCCATTGCTAACAATAGTTTGGGCCTCAAAAATAGGAGTTGTCTCAGGATCTTTAAAAGCAGCAGGCTTTTCCAAATTGATACTTGGCGGCGGAGTAAATAAGTGGCCGAATCCTCCACCTTCAGCTTCCAAATCGGTATAATTTGAGTCCGCTCCCTCATGGGTATCATTATTATTACCATGAGTCCCTTCTGCACTCGAAGGCGCTTCAACAGCGGGAGCCTGAGCAGAAGAAAAAGGATTATAACCTTGATTTAAAGTTTCAATATAAGTTTGCGGATCTAAACCTACGCTGTAAGCTTGGGCATAAAGATGCGGATCTTGGCCATCTTGACACGCTTGCACGTATATATACGGGTCGATACCTTCATTGTAAGCCTGAGCATAAAGCACAGGATCAAAACCTTCAGCTTTGGCTTGTTTGTAAACAGCCAAATCGATACCCAATTTTTGAGCGCTCTCAATATCTGGATCGATGGTAGAGCGAGGCTGCGGCCCAGGAGGACGTCCAGCTCGGGAAGCAGGAGCATACATATGGGCTCTTTCATCGGCACTGAGAGCTCCAGCTAAGCTGCCAGACAAAGATCCATGATGGCCTAAATAACTATCTGAAGTGACATGCTCCATACTTAAAGCTGGCGGTTCTGGAGCGTCTTCACCACGACGCAACCAAGCTGGCGTAAAACTTTTAACAGGTTGTTCTGTAGGAGGAGCTCCCAAATAGACAGCTTCTTCTTTAGTGTTGGAATTTATTTCACAAATATTGGCATTAGTTTGCTCTTTGCAACCTTCAGGAGCTTCTACTTTAAGTACAGAATCGCCGACAGAAATAGTCGTACCATCAACTAAAAAAGCATGGGCACATGCCTTTCCATTAACAACAATAGGAGAAATGGCCGAACGATTAGAGAGACAGTAAACATTCCTATCTTTGTCCCAAGTAAGAACAGCTTGTAACCCGCCAATAGAACGATCTCTTATACTTAAGCACCCTTCATTATCGTCAAGATTAGTAGATATCCCACCTACTAACCTAATCGAAGAACCCGACAGGGCAACAGTTTCTCCAGCATCAGCGCCACTAACTATATGAAGTTTATAGACGCCATCTAAAGCCATGATTCCTCCAACCAAACAGAGCAGAACAATATTTTCTTGTCGCTTGTGACAAAATTAAGACCGGCGGCAATTCCCGTTAGATAAGGAAAAATCCTTGATAATACAGAACATCTGCATAAATATTTGGCTAAAAAGCCGAAAAAAAACGGAAAGTGCTTTCTCATGGCAGACAAGAACCTAAAAATAGCAATGTTAGCCGCTCACGGCGGCAGTGACTCCAATAAAATTCCCTTAGGAGGCGGCGCAGCAATTTGTGAGCGTTTGCTACAAGCTTGGAAGAATGTAGATGGCTTGGAAATTACCCTTATTGTACCAGGCTACTATAAAACGCAAAGTAACGCAGCGCCTACCATTGCAGAGGAATCAGCTCTAGAATCAGGCTATGCGAATATCGAATCAGAAGAAAGCATCCCTAAAATTAATATTGTCCAAATTCCTCTCTTAAAAGAAGGCGAAACTCCTTGCAATCTCAGCGAATTTCGCTATGCAAGATTCTGCCGTCAGTTCGAAAAAGCTAGCACGAAAAAATTATTGGAACTCAAGCCCGATATTGCAATTACTCACGATATTTCCGAAGGGCCCAATTTTAAGCAATTAAGTAAGCACAATATTCCTTGCATCCCCATTTTTCATGTCGATGTGGTCGATTTTTTCTGCCGCATGTATCTTAAAGAATATTGTACTCCTAAAAAATGCGTCAATATGTGGGAGAAAATTAGTTTCTTACCTATAGTTCCCGATATTTTGCGCTTAGTTTTTGATAAACAAGCCGATGCTATACGCTATTGTCCCAAGCTGATCGTTCCTTCGCAAGGAATGAAACAAATTCTCTTGGATACTTATGGCAATAATGACAATCTAAGTTCCAAAATAGAAGTAATTCCCTGGGGAGCTCCTACACCCCAATTTAGTCACTCGGAAATAGAAGATGCCATTCCTCAAATAAATAGTGAATACAATCTCAATCCCGAGGATCCAGTTATTGTAATGCTTTCTAGAATTTCTCCAGAGAAAGCTCAAAATAAACTTATTGAAGCTCTCAGCTGGGGAGAGCAAATAGGGCGCATGCCCTCAAATTTGACAGTTTTTATTTGCGGCACCGCCTCTTTCATGCAAGGGCCTAAATTTATGCGCAAGCTACAAGATCTGAGCCAAAATTTAAAACGTGTACGTTTGATATTTCCTGGCCATATCGGTGGTCTTAAAAAAGCTGCTATTTTATCTAGAGCTACAGTTTTTGTGACGACCAGTAAACACGAAAGCTATGGACTAACTACTATGGAAGCTATGCAACAAGGCACACCCGTGGTGGCTATAGAAACTCCCGGCTCATTGCAAACGATTAGGCCACATACTGGAGTAGTTATTCCCCGTCAAGGTTACACTGCTCAAAAACTCTGGCATGAAATTTATAATATTTTAATTAACCCTAACTATCGCCAAATTCTTAGCGTTCATGCCAAACTTTGGTCTGAGCAAGAGACCTTCTTAAAAGCAGCTCAAAAGATCTTGCACATATTTGAATCTATAAGTCAGACACAAAAATAAATGTGCCTTCCCTAGTAAATTTTTGTAGCGTAACACTAAAAACGCAAGCGCAGTATATGCACTTGCGTTTTTACGCTTTTACCCGTTGGTTCGTGTCATGCTGGTTGCGTAGTTTTTCAGTTTAGAGACGCTAATAGTGTTCCGCCCGCCCCTCAGCTATTTTAGGTTAGCTCCATT
>DHKB01000053.1 GCA_002407045.1 Candidatus Bruticola papionis
AAATTGCTACAAGTAAGATCCATTACTCTTTTACTAGTACTACACTTTCAGACGGAATATGTAATACCAGCTCTTGTCCTATTTGTGGTTGGCCTTCATTTTTACCTTGATCGGCTGCTACATTTGCAGTAAAAGTTTGGCCTTGGCATAAAACGGTATATTTAATAAAGTTGCCCATAAACATACGGGAAGTTACTTTAGCTGGAAAACAATTTGGGCTGCCATTCCTAGTATTGGCGCTCAATTTAAGCTTTTCCGGGCGTATGGCTGCGTAGATTTTGCCTTTAGCCAAAGTTGGCGACACCTGGATATTTTGCAATACTAAATTGCCTGCCAGGCTTACCGTCTTGTCTTCATTTATTGTAGCAGACAAAATATTGCCAAAGCCAATAAATTCGGCGGCAAATTTGTTAGCTGGCTTGGAGTAAAGCTCTTCCGGCTGACCGATTTGCACTATTTGGCCTTTATCCATTAAGGCTAAACGGTCAGAAACGGCCAAAGCCTCCTCTTGATCGTGAGTAACATACAAAGCGGTAATGCCGGCTTGGCGTTGGATATGGCGTATTTCTTCGCGCATTTTAAGGCGCAATTTTACATCTAAAGCGCCCAACGGCTCGTCAAAAAGTAAGATCTTTGGCTTAGTAACTAAGGCTCTTGCTAAAGCGGCTCGCTGTTGTTGCCCTCCGGAAAGTTGACTAGGTAAACGTAAAGCATAATCTTTAAGTTCAACCATATCTAAAACTTCGTGAACAGCTTTTTTATCTTCATTAGTTAAGCTGCCACTAATTGAGCGCCATAAAGTTGCCGCTTTGCCTATTAAACTGGACTGACGATAGCGCTTAGCCATTAAGCCATAAGCTACGTTTTCTTGTACACTTAAATGAGGAAAAAGAGCATAATTTTGAAAGACCATGCCAAAATCACGATCGCAAGCCGGAACTTGGGAAATATCTTCTCCATCTAAGCTTATCTTGCCAGAATCAAATTCTTCTAAGCCGGCAATACAGCGCAAAGTAGTAGTTTTGCCACAGCCGGAAGAGCCGAGCAAAGCAAAAAGCTCTCCGTCTTGCAACTCTAAAGAAAGATCGTTGACAGCTAAATTATGGCCGTAAGATTTTTTTAAATGTTCAATTTTTATAGTGCTCATATTTTTGTTCTCATTATTAGTCGGCAGCTTCAACAGTATTTTGCCATTGCTTGCGTAAACGGTCATAATTTTCAGCTGTCCACTCTAAATCAAGCTTTTGCGCCCGCTCCAGCAAAGTATCTAAAGTAACGCCTTTAAGGCCTTTAGGTGGCGGCAAAGTTGGATTTATAGAAAAAAAGTAGCGATTGATAATTTTTTGTCCCTTATCGGAAAGACAAAAATCGATAAAACGACGACCGTTCTCAGGATGTGGACAATCTTTTATTAAAGCAATAGCGTCAGCAATAACCGGACTTTCCGGAGGCAAATACCAAGCGATATTATCTTGCACATGGGACAATTGATCGTCTCCACGCTGTTGGTCTAAAAATTCCAGATACTGACTTTCAAAATGTAGCCCTATTTTTGTATCACCACGAGCTACAGAAAAAGCCGGCTTACCTTCTCTAGTGTAGCGCTTCAAGTTATGGAAAACTTTAGTTAAATATTCCCAACCTGCGCTTTCGTCTCCATTAGGCTTTTTATAGCGCTGAATAGCAGCAGCCAAAAACAACATAGAAGTACCACTATCAGCCGGATCCCACATTTCAATTTGGCCTTTCCATTTCGGTAAAGCCAATTCGTCCCAGGTTTTGGGAATTTTTTCGTATGGCATAACTTGCGGATTATAACAATATCCTTGTGAAACTATAGCTAAAGGCAACCAACGCCAAGATTTATCGCGCATAGTTAAATTGCCGCGTTTTTCCGGAATTTGGCTATGCTCTTTGGGAATATAAGGAGCGAGTAAATCTTCTTTGACGGCGGTCATAAAAGGAATGCAACCACCGCCACTATACCAAACGTCGCCGCGCGGGTTGCGCTTTTCTATACGCAAACGAGCCAAAATTTTGGTAGTGCTATCCAGCACTTGCTCTACCTGAATACCGGTTTCAGCCGTAAAAGCTGTTGCCAACTCTTCAGCTGTAGCATTAGGAAAAGGTGTTAAAACGACCACTTTATTGGCATTTTGAGCTTCACCATCAGAAAAGTAGCGACTGCAAGCTGTCAAAGAGCAAGCAACAGCCAAAACAGCCGCTCCAACGGCCCAGCGCTTTACAGGCAGCAAATTAAAAGAAAAATTAAACATTAAATATTGTTGGTTAGAAAAAATATTTAATGGCGGCACTGCAAAAGCGCCGCCATACATCGGCACTTTATATATTTTAGCGAATGAAATTAGTGTGCACTTTGGCAGTGTCGCGTTCGGGCTTGAAGGCGCCTTCGCGGTGTTGGTTTTTCAACATGGCACTCATATTGATAGCTAAATTGCGCAAGGTTTGCAAACCTTCCAAATCTTGGCGCACTTCGTCGGGAGTATTGCCATGGACTGAATTCCAGAAGCTAGATGAAGCCACTTGGCAATTTCTAGCCGTAAAGTACTTATTTAAACGATCGTAAGCAGCGCTGGCACCGCCGCGACGAGTGCTCACTACCGATGCACAAACCTTGTCACTTAAATTGGGAGCAGCATAAATTACACGATCTAAAGCCGCACAGAAAGCGC
Source organism: Candidatus Bruticola papionis (assembly GCA_002407045.1). GTDB lineage: Bacteria > Vulcanimicrobiota > Xenobia > Xenobiales > Xenobiaceae > Bruticola > Bruticola papionis. The sequence goes on from DHKB01000053.1 coordinate 2,694, forward strand.
CATTAGGGCCAGCAAAATAGACGGGACTACCTAAGACAATACCATCAGCTTCTAACATTTTTTCTAATAAAGCGTTGGCCACATCATCATTAAAGACACACTTACCTATTTTGCGACACTGACGACAACCGATACAACCGCGAATAGGCTTGGCGCCAATTTGAAATACTTCCGTCTCGATGCCTAATTTCTCAAACTGATCTTTCATTTCAGAAAGAGCTGTAAAAGTACAACCTTGAGGACGCGGACTGCCGTTAACTAAAAGGACCTTCATTTTTTGCTACTCCTTAATATATCACTATTTTATTTACAACTAAAAATATCAAATATCGATACTGAAGTCGACTCTGAGTGAACAATAGACAACTTATTGCTTAAGATCGATATGATACTCGCAAACGTTTAATACGCGACCCAGAGTGTTTTTCTCGGCGTAGACATTATCTAAAACGCCTCCGCAGCTTTCGATTAAGTGACGACTGGCTGTATTGTCTCTGTCTACAGGATAAAGCACATAGCGATATTGCCTATAAGAACTGAGCCAATCTAAAGCAGCTTGGACAGCTTCCTTGCCATAACCGTGGCCCCAAGCACTTTTCTTAAGCCATAAGCCCAAACTGGGCGTTTTTCTATTTAAACCTAAAACTCCCAAACAGCCCAAAAATTCACCATTTTTACTATCTAAAATAATTACTTCTAAATCGGTAGCCAATTCAAAAGCTTGCTGGCATTCTTCCAAAAACTTGACAGTATCTTGCCTATTTTCGGAAGGCTGAGGAATCATATAGCGAGCTACTTCGGAAGTAAATTCGCGGTAGATATCGTCGCAATATTCCATACTGCTGGGCACTAAAGTTAAGCGAGCGGTCTGTAACTTATCAAAAGGCAAAGCCATAATCAAAAACTCCCTACTTATATTTAATCTTTAATGATTTATATTCTAGTCCTTAATGGCAAACTTAATCATATTGTCTTGAGCCAACACTTTAAGTTGATGACTATCAACTAAGTGGGTAATATGAGAGCGCAAAGTAGGAGCCGAATTGCCATAGATCATCTGACTAGCGTGCATTTGGTAACGATCAAAAACATCTTTGGCAATAAGCTCGAAATTTTTCGGCCCTTGAGCGCAACTCTCTTTAATAGCTTCAAATAAACCTTCCATAACAGCGCGGTTAAAATCGAGCAAAGGATTCAAATCGGCAGTAGGCTTAGCGTGAGCGCAAATAAAGAGATCGCCTTTAAGTTGGCGAGCTTGCTCTAAAGATTCCAAATATTGAGTAGTATTGTAAGTAAAGGCAATAGGATAACGCTTTAATACTTCAGGAGCGCAAGCAATATCACCAGTAAACCAAATATTGTCAGGTGTACGAATAGCCGTCATATGCATAGCATGACCGCTAAGTACTTCTAATTGGAAACCCTCTGGCAATTGAGCATTTTTTATATCTTCACATTGGCTGGGCTTAGCCATAAAAAATTGATGGCGCATAGCTTTGTAGGGATAGCCTCCGTAAAGGTAACAAGCTGCCAACAGAGGCTCTTTAATAAAAGCTACTTCCAAGCCGCTAGCGTAGATAGGACATTGATAACGCTCTTGCAATACACTATTGCTGCCGATATGGTCGGAGTGAGAGTGAGTATTTAATATACAACGCAATTTTAAGTTATGTTCATCCAAAATAGAACTGATAACTTTTGCTGATTCGGTGTTACTGCTATCAATAAGAATAGCTTCTCCCGGTTCGGGAATATAAAGTCCAACCTTAGAGAATAAATCTATATAGTACGTGTGCTCGGCAACTTGGACAAGTTCAGCCATACAATCTCCTGAATGTTTAATTTTGCGAATTTGTCGCTTTACTTTTGCGCTTTTACTTATTTTCCCCCGAAAAGATTTCGAAAAGTCTAACTGCGACTTTTTAGCTTTTGCACTTTAAGCCATAAATTTTCTTCCCTGCTTGGTAGAGGCAAAAGAAGTCTTTTTCAGCCATTTTCTAGAAATTGACACTTATGCTGACGAGGGCGCATGATCGTCAAATGTTACAGATCGCTCAACTTCGGCATATTCGTATAAGTATTTGCATAAGGAGGGCCACAGTAATATGATTTTTTATTTTTCCGCTACCGGAAATAGCCAATATGTAGCTGAACGTCTAGCTAAAGTATATAACGACGAAACTTACTATATGGCTGAGTGTTTGCATCAAAATAAACTGGCTTACAAACTCCAAAAAGACGAGCCCTTAGGCATTGTTTGTCCTACTTACTGTTTGGCCTTGCCTTCTCTTGTGGAAACTTTTCTGGATAGAATCAAAATCGAAACTGATGGCCCTAATAAGCCTTACGTATATTTTGTAGCTACTTACGGCACTACTCCTGGACAGACGGGACGCTTTGCCGATGAATTTATGCGTCCTAAAGGCTTAGCTATTGACGCTTTCTTTAGCGTAAAAATGCCCGATACTTGGACGCCGTTTTTCGATTTAAGCAACAAGCAAAAGGTACAAAATACTAACGATAAAGCGGAAGAGACAATAAATTCTATTGTTGATAGTATTAAAGAGCGCCGCTGTGGCGATTTTATGCGCTTCAAAATGCCCTACTTTATTGCTAAAATTGGCCAGCGTTTCTTTTATCCCTATTTGCGCCAGACTAAACATTTTCGTGTAGAAAATAGATGCATCGGTTGTGGTTTTTGCGCTAAAAAATGTCCGGTGCAAGCTATTGAACTAAAAAACAAAAAGCCCACTTGGAAAGTTAAAGAATGTGTTATGTGTTTAGGATGCTTGCACCGCTGCCCTCGCTTTGCTATTCAATATGGCCATTCCACTAAAAATCACGGTCAATATTATAATAACCACGTAAAAATGGGACGCGATAATATTTAGCCAACATTTGGCGATCTTAGGCAGCTGCTCATATACTGACATGTGTTGGACTGACACATGTTTATTTTTTTAATGCACGTATTCACTTTAAATTGCAATGCACGTATTCACATTACGTTGCGTCGCTGCTTTTCCCAAAGCAATGCGCAAAAAAACAAAAAAAAACGAACCTCCGACCGCAGTCGAACGTCCGCTTTTGTGGCAGGGGCAGCAAGACTCGAACTCGCGACCTACGGTTTTGGAGACCGTCGCTCTACCAACTAAACTATACCCCTAACTTGTAAATCTCTTTCAGCTGACCAACTCAACCGGAGAGCTTACGGGGAGTATTCTACTCAAAAGCTAAACTTTGTCAAGAGAAAATCGGCTAAAAGTTGAGCAATTTTTTAT
>DHKB01000013.1:0-155 GCA_002407045.1 Candidatus Bruticola papionis
CAACTTGATTTTACAATTAACACAAAAAGTGATATTTTTTTTCGCTGAGCTTGTTTTTGTGTTGGGTGAGTGTTTTTGGGGGTATTGCAGGCGGACATTTTATAAGCGGTTGCGGGGGGAAAGGTTCAGGTGTACAAAGTCTCCGTTTCTCGGGT
>DHKB01000013.1:225-60203 GCA_002407045.1 Candidatus Bruticola papionis
TTTACGCCTATAGCAAGCTACAGGCATATGAAAGCCTTTCGCTTTGCTATAGGCTAAACTCCGCTTTAAAATGTACAGAAACGGAGCCTTTTAGCGTTTGTAGGTTTCGTCCAAAGCTTCCGGCCTGGAAAAGCCGGCGTCTGCTCGTAAACGAGCAGCCATACCGTCAATTGGCCGAAGCTAAGGACTCCACCGGGAATTTTTTGCGTTCTGGGCTTGTTTGGTAGCTAGACTTAGTTATATTGGCGGAAGCGAGAGAAAATTTCAGTCGAACAACGGTAGTGCGGCATTGCTTCGCCGCCGCACCGCCTTTTTATTGCGTGGGATACGTGTTGGTGGTGGCCTGGGGGGGCTGGCGAGACGGAACAGCTAACGGCGAAAGGAAATTTTCTAGCGAGAGGATCGCTGGCGGAGCGGAACAGCTAACAGCGAAAGGAAATTTTTAGCGGGAGGATCGCTAGCGGAACTAAACAACTAGCGGAGAGGGATTATAAGCGGAAACCGGTTGCGCATTTTGTGAAGGTTCGACGTAGCTTCGCCGTCGGACAGTATACGTTAGAAGTGTAGTTTTTAACCAACAGGTGGAAATAGGGGCGATGGAAGGCGCAGAACATTGGACGCGCTGCTAAGCGCGGTCCAGTTCAAGCCTGGAAGAGCCGCAGGCGGAACACCATTAGCGTCTCTAGGCTGAAAAACTACAGGCCAACAAGCAAAAGCGTACAAGATCACGGCTAGCGTGAAATAGCTCACCGGCAGGCGGGCCACCATCAACGTCTCTAGGCTAAAAAAACTATGCAACCAAACAGGCACGAGCCAGCAAGCATAGCGATAACTAGAACAAATCACTATGAGTTCCAGTTCTAATCAATCTTAGTATCAGCTCGTCTTTAAGTATTTGATAAACCAAAAGCCAATCAGGTTCTATATGGCACTCTCGTACATTTTTATAATTGCGAGAATTGACCAAAGCGTGATCTTTATAAATAGCAGGCAACGAACATTGACTGCAAAGTAACTCAACTACCACTTCAAATTTTTTTGAATCGCAACCACGTTTTAAAGCAAGTTTATAATCTTTTTTAAATTGTTTAGTAAACTTAATTTTAAGCATTTAATGCCTTCATTAAATCGGAAACATTATCAAAAGGGCCTTGCATATTCTCGTCTTTTTCAGCGCTTTCTAAAGCTCTATAGGTAGTTTCATTGAGATCATCTACTTTAACTTCAAAAGGAAGACCATGGCATCTTAAAGCCTGGCGAAAGAAAATACCTGTAGCTGTACTTAAATCTAAGCCCAAAGAATTAAATAAAGCCGCCGCCTGTTCTTTCAATTCCGGATCTATTCTCAGCGTCATATTCCTTTTTACAGCCATGATGTAAAACCACCTTCCTCTGACAATCTGCTAATATATTAGCATTAACTTATTATATTTTTAATGCAATGCACATAAAAAATAAGCATTTAATTTACGTAGTTTTTTTAACCAACAGGCGGAGAGACAGTGGCGATGGAAGGCGCAGAATATTGGCCGAAGCTAAAAGCTTCGGTCAGTTCGAGCCTGGAAGGGCCGCTGGCTGGACACCATCAACGTCTCTAGGCTGAAAAACTACGCAGCCAAACAGGCACGAACCAATAAGCAAAAGCACCGTCAACAAGTGTTATCCATTTTTGCGCTGGAAATTTCTGGCGCTCATTAGCGCATGGCGTGCGTGCTGAAAAAACGCGGTAGTTTTTAACCAACAGGCGAAAATAGTGGCGATGGAAGGCGCAGAACATTGGACGCGCTGTTAGGCGCGGTCCAGTTCAAGCCTGGAAGAGCCGCAGGCGGAACACCATTAGCGTCTCTAAGCTGAAAACATCGCTGACGCGAAAAGTTTTCTCCGGTGGGTATAACGAACGTTTTGGCGGCTATAAATTTCATTTACGCCCGCAAATTTTGCGCTGCGCACACTAATTGAACATAGTTTCAATTAAAGCATTTATTTGCTCAAGTTTGGCCACTATGCGTTTTTGCTCTGCTAGCGGCGGCAGCGGAATTAAAAGCTTCTTTAACTTTTCTGCCTTGATACCTAAAACTGTTGTCCCAGTACTTTGCCTTGCCAATAAACTTTGAAAATAGGGCGATAGAATAAAATACATCATAAGCACATTTTCCAAAGATTCATTATTGCCATATTGCTGGAAGGTAATCAGACGTTGCCCAGCACTAAATTGCTTTATGTCAGCTATTGCAACATTTCCCAAAGGCGCTTCAGTTGTAAATAATATATCTCCAAGATGAGATACTCCTCTGCTTTTCCGTTCTTCGTACTCTTCTATGGAAATAAATTCCGCTGGTTCTCTTTTTATATAACCTTTTCTTACGTTTTTTGCAGTTATCAATGGAACGCCCGACAATGTTTTCACAGGAGTTTTGCCACGATAATCTATAAAATTATAAATATCATTAAGTCTAACCCAACACCAGTTGGCGGGAATAGCAAAAGGCTTTTCTTCCTCTTTTATTTCCGGCAAAGGCTTCTCTTTTTTAATTTTGCCAGCCTTAATAAGGGCGGCTTTTTCGGCGCGGATTTGTTCTAGTAAGTCGGTGGCCTTGCCGTCTTCGGGGCGTTGCTCCACAAGCTGGCCGCGCACAGCCATATCCAGCATTTTTTGACGTAAAAGTTTGGTATCAATCATAACCCGTGGCCTTCGTTGAGTTCTATAGTTAGCCTTTATAGCTTGTTAAGCGAAGGAATACGCTATAAATCGAAATAAAACAGCTACCATCTACTATAAAAAAAATAATAAGGGGCAAAGTATGCAAATTTCTTACATAGATAAGGATCAAAGAACTCAAATATTAACAGAACAGTTACTTAAAGTCTGGGAAGACTCTGTACGTACTACCCATTTATTTTTGTCCAATTCAGAAATTGATAAAATAAAAACTTATGTACCTACAGCTTTAAATAGCGTCAAGCATCTAGTTATAGCTACAAACGAAAAAAATATTCCTATGGCTTTTATGGGCATTGAAAATCAAGTTTTAGAAATGCTTTTTATTGCTCCAGTTGAAAGAAGAAAAGGCTTAGGTAAAAAATTATTACAATTGGCCATAGAGAAATATAGCGTTAATAAATTAACGGTTAATGAGCAAAACCCGCAAGCTTTAGGATTCTACGAACATATGGGCTTCAAAACTTATAAACGCACTGATCAAGATGAACAAGGTGGCCCCTATCCTCTACTTTATATGCATCTACAGTAAAAAAAAGAAAACGCCCACTGGGCTTGTGGGCTCAGCGGGCGTATCAGATTAGCGTATCAGATGGAAAAGAGACAGTTAATTACTTGCCGTCACGTTTTTCGCGATCTTTGCGCTGCTTGGCGCGAGTAGCCGGATCGAGGATGGCTTTGCGCATACGCAAGCAATGAGGGGTTACTTCTACCAACTCATCGTCGGCAATAAACTCGAGGCACTGCTCTAAAGTGAGGTGGCGAGGCTCGTCTAAGCGCACAGCTTCATCGGACGTAGAAGAGCGCATGTTGGTTACGTGCTTCTTCTTACAAGCATTTACATCTAAGTCGTTAGGACGGCAATGCTCACCGACAATCTGGCCAGTGTAAACATCTTCACCAGGAGAAATGAAGAAGACGCCACGATCTTGCAAGTTAAACAGAGCGTAAGAAGTAGCGGTACCAGTTTCGCCAGTAACTAAAGAGCCGCGAGTACGACGAGCGATTTCACCGCGATAGGGGCCGTAGCCAGCGAACAAGTAGTTCATAACGCCATAACCGCGAGTAATAGTTAAGCACTCAGAGCGGAAGCCAACCAAGCCACGAGCAGGAATGGAGAACTCTAAGTGGAGGCGGCCTGTGCCACTTCCGGTCATGTTAATCAAGTCACCACGTCTAGCGCCGACTTTTTCCATGATCGGGCCCATGCACTCTTCGGGAATATCGATAGTCAAATTCTCGATAGGCTCTAAAAGCTCGCCATTGACAACCTTGGTAATAACTCGAGGAGCAGTTACCGAAAGCTCGTAACCTTCACGGCGCATAGTTTCCAACAAAATGGAAAGGTGAAGTTCACCACGACCGCAGACTTCGAAAGAGTCGGTAGTACCTTCTACAGCTTTTACTCTCAAACCGACGTTGCGCTCAGCTTCGCGGAAGAGACGATCACGCAATTGACGGGAAGTTACATACTTACCATCACGACCGGCGAAAGGACTATCAGTAGCCATAAAGGTCATAGCCAAGGTAGGCTCTTCAATTTCCAAACCGGGCAAGAATTCGGGAGTCTCTACATCGGTAACGGTGTCACCCAAAGCTACATCGGGAAGACCAGTAAGAGCAACAATATCACCCACAGTGGCACTTTCGATAGGCTTTTTACCTAAGCCAAAGTAGCCCATAACCTGGCCGATTTTACCAGTATGGCAATTTTCAGCAGAAGTTCCGTAGCAAATAGTTTTAGCTGGACTAATTTTACCATTGAGGATACGACCAATAGCTAAACGGCCCACATACTCATCATAGTCCAAGTTGCTAACTTGCATTTGCAAAGGAGCTTCGTCATCACCCTTGGGGCAAGGAATGTGCTTAATAATAGTCTCGTAAAGAGGCTGCAAGTTCTCGAAAGGTCCGTCGGGGCTGTAGGAAGCGACTTGCTTGCGGGCAGAAGCGTAAACGACAGGGAAATCGATCTGGTCGTCATTGGCACCTAAGTCGATGAAGAGCTCTAAAACTTCGTCGACGACTTGCTGAGGTCTGGCATCGGGACGGTCAATTTTGTTGACAACTAAAATAGGAGACAAACCTGTCTCCAAAGCCTTCTTTAATACGAATCTGGTCTGAGCCATAGGGCCTTCGAAAGCGTCAACAACCAACAAACAGCCGTCAACCATACCCAAGATGCGTTCTACTTCGCTGGAGAAGTCTACGTGTCCGGGAGTGTCTACGATGTTGAGAGTAACACCGTTGTAAACAACAGAGGTGTTTTTGGCCAAAATAGTGATACCGCGCTCGCGCTCTAAGTCGTTAGAGTCCATAACGCGCTCGGCAACATCTTGTCCTACTCTGAAAGCACCAGCTTGACGAAGCAAGCCGTCTACCAAGGTAGTTTTACCGTGGTCAATGTGAGCAATAATTGCTAAATTTCTTAAATCTTTGCGTTCCATAGCGCGATATTATACTCCAAAACTCTATAAATAGTCTAGTGTTTTACCAGAACCAACTGCGCGGAAAATAGCAATCAGGGAGATTTTTTAACTTGTATTTCTGACAGAAACAGAGTGAAAAGCAACAACTAGGCAAAAGGAAGAGAAAAATCAAAGCCAAAATAGAAGCGCGGTACAAAAGAAAAAGTATTTGAGGTATGTTGTGAGCAAAGTTTGTTTAATTACCGGCGCCTCTTCAGGTATAGGCGCAGCTACAGCCAGGGCCCTTTTGCAGCGTGGCTGGACAGTTTACGGTGCAGCTCGCCGTCAGGAGCGTTTGGAAGAACTTGTTAAACTCGGCTTACGTCCACTTTATTTAGACGTTACCGATCCCGCTTCATGCGCCACTTGCGTAGGTAAAGTAATGGAAGAAGCCGGACGTATAGATGCTTTGGTAAATAACGCCGGCTACGGTTCTTACGGTGCTTTTGAAGATGTGAGCAACGAAGAAGCTCATCGCCAATTTGAAGTAAATGTCTTTGGCTTAGCTACCATGACCAGAGAAGTGCTGCCTTTTATGCGTCAGCAACAAAATGGCCACATTATCAATATTTCTTCTATGGGTGGCCAGATTTATACGCCTATGGGATCTTGGTATTACGCTTCCAAGCGAGCTGTAGAAGCTCTTTCCGACAGCTTGCGCCACGAAGTAGCTTCCTATGGTATCAAAGTTGTTTTAATTGAGCCTGGCGTTATTCGCTCGGAATGGTCAGATATTGCCATTAAGAAAATGGAAGAAAACTCCGCTCAGGGGCCTTACGCAGCAGTTTGCGCCAAAATGAGCAAAGTGTTAAAGCTCAACTATAGTGACGCCATCGTCGGTTCTCCTGATTATATTGCCAAGCTTGTGGTAAAAGCTGTCAGCAGTAAACATCCCAAATTGCGCTACGCCGGGCCGCTTGATGCTAAAGTACTCCTTTTCTTTAAAAAATATGTGCCCGATTGGCTCTTTGATTGGACTGTTAAGCTTATTTGCACCTAAAGAAAATAGAGATTGAAGCTATGTTAAATGCGGGTAATAGCCAAGCAGCCGCAAGCCTGTGGGCAGCTTTGCAAACGGTGCCAGCACTAAAAGAAGTGCTGCGCTCCGGCTGGTTGCGCGTAGGGCTAAACCATCCTGAAAGCGTAGCGGCTCACAGCTGGGGAGTGGCCGTTTTGGCTTTATCTTTATGTCCAGCCAATTTGGACAGAGCCAAAGTAGTAGAAATAGCTTTAGTCCACGATTGGGCGGAAGCTATGGTTGGCGATCTTACTCCTTATGACCAAGTAGCGCCACAAGATAAAGCCGGGCGTGAAAGTAGTGCATTTAAACAAATAAGTGGGCCACTCCCCAATGGACACCTAATGCAAGAGCGCTTTCAGGAATATCAAGCTAACGCTACTAAAGAAGCCCAATTTGTCCATGCCCTGGATAAATTGGATATGGCTTTGCAAGCTGCGGCCTACGCTAAAGAGTTTTCCTCTATTTCTTTTGCTGAATTTGTAGAATCGGCCCACACGTATTTAGCCCAAAAGCTTACCGAACCGGAAGCCTTGGCTTTAAGTCAATTAGTAGATTGCGCTTCGTCAAGGCCCTTTGGCGAAGTACCAGAGGCTGCCGCTTGCTCTTGACCAATTAGGCCCGAATGCAATAAATAAGCCAATAAAAGCCACAAAAACACTACGCAAGCAGCCAAAGCATACCCTTGGCAAGAGTTTGTGTAGGCTAAAACAGCCAAGGCTAAGGGCGTATAAATATACATAAGCTTAGACGAAGCTAAGCAAGCGCAAGTCCAGGAGGCAAAGCCTGCCCCCATCAAAGCGCTTCCATAAAGCAATAAGCGCGGATGATGCGTTTCTAGTCCGGTTCGGTATAGATTGAACGGATTTTGCAAAAAAGCCCAAATAAACACAGCCGCAGCTAAACATATGAGCACGGCAGCAAAATGTATCAATCCGGAGCGCAACAAAGCGGCAGGCCATTTCATGGCTTTTTTTTCTTACTGCCAACAGCCAAGGCCTGCCGCAGCCTAGACATTTTGACCATTTTTAATTTATACATATTTATAATACGTATCTATTGATATAAATTTTATTAACACAGCCTAGCAGTAAAATATTATACATATTTATAAATATAAAATATGTATAATATTTACACAAGCATATGCAACACATAAAGCATTATAATAAGCAATCGATAGACAAAAATAGTCAAAACAGCCTTGAAGGCATAAAAAGTGTGTTAAAATCAGGCGATATTTTTTGCTAAGGGAGTACAAACACAATGCGCATAGGTATAGACGCTACTTTTTTGCCCAGAGATAAACGCGGTATGGGCATGGTGGTTCGCAATTTTTTACAAGGATACCAAGCGGTAAAATCAGAGCAAGATGAGCTTTTTTTCTTAACTTTTAAGCCCCATTTATTAGAAGATATAAAGCAAGAAGTGGGCCACTTGGGAGCTTGCTCTACATTTAAAGAGGCGCCGCAAGATTTAGATATATGCTGGTATCCTTGGGATCGCGCCGACGTATATTTACCCTGCGCCAAGGTTTTAACTGTACATGATGCCATAGTTTGGAAAGCAGAATCAGGCAAAAAAGCTTATCGTGATTGGGAGAAAGTAAACCGCGAGTTTGCCCAAATTGTCACCATTTCAAAGTATGTAAAAGGGCTCTTTGAGAAATTTTTCCCGACAGTAAAAAGCAATTTAAAGGTCTCTTACAATAGCATAAATAATGTCTATTATAAAAAAGCTGCTGAGCCTCAATATAGAGACGAGCAAAAACGGCGCCAGTACATAGATAAAGTTACCGGCGGTTCTCCTTTTCTTTTCTTCGTAGGCAATGCTTATGAAGAAAATAAAGACTTATTGTCCTTACTTAAAGCCTTATATACTTTACATGAAGAATTTCCCCATAAAATTTTAATTGCCGGCAATGATCCTAAAGACGGCATAAGTTTTTGGAAGAGACTCTTTCCCGACGAACATACCAAATATGTTAAGGAAATCAAAAGTTATTTAGATAAACTTCCCGGACGTGTTGTATATACCGGACAGCTTAATCCTGAAGGTATGCTTGAGCCCTACTCTTATTGCGATTGTTTAGCGGCTGTTTCCAGATACGAGGGCTTCTTTTTACCTTTAATTGAAGCTATGAATTGTCAAGCCACAATTTTCTCAGTAAACCGCGAGCCTTTGCCAGAAGTTGGTGGCGATGTGCCTTTCTACTATGAAGCTGACAATCAAGAAGACATGGTAGAAAAATTGCGTTTTATTTTGCAATACAGACGCAGTGCCGAAAAGCAAGAATTATTTGCTGAGAAAATAAAAGCCGGTTTGGAGCGGGCCCAGCTCTTTACTCCCGAAAAGCAAGCTAAGAATATGCTTAATATTTTTGCTCAGGCTATAGAAAAACATAAGCAAAAACAAAAATAGCTGGTGCGTAAGCGGAAAAAAGCAAGACTTTTGCCGGAGTAGTAAAAATACTTCGTGTTTTTTATGGAGGCTGTAGAAAAATGAACTTAATAGAATACGAAAAAGCTACGGAAATTTGCCGCTCATTCGCAGGAGCCCGCTTATTGGTGGTCGGCGATTTAATGCTTGATTATTGGGTTTGGGGAACAGTCTCACGTATTAGCCCTGAAGCGCCGGTACCGGTAGTAGATATTGCCCACCACTCTTACACTCCCGGCGGCGCAGCCAATGTGGTAGCCAACTTAAAAACTTTAGGTGCTAAAGTAGATTTATTAGGTGTAGTAGGAGCCGACGATATTGGCCGCCGCTTGCGCGTTATGTTAGAGCGCCAAGATATAGGCATTAGTGGTTTAGTAGTTAGTGAAGACTACCCTACTATTATGAAAACACGCATTATTGCCAATAGCCAACAAGTGGTACGTGCCGATTTGGAAACTCGCTGCGCTGTTAAAGATCATGTTTGGAAAAAATTGCTGGCTTGGGCCAACAATCATCGCCAAGATTACGACGCCGTAGTTATTTCTGATTATGATAAAGGTTTACTTTGGGGCGATCATATTCAAAATTTAATTAAAATTTTCCGAGACGTTCCTGTTATTGCTGGCCCCAAGCCTGTCGATCTCAAGCGCTTTTTAGGCTGTGAGCTTATTACCTTAAACGCTAAAGAAGCCAAAGCAGCTTCCGGTTACGACACCTTTAACAATCAAGGTTTAGAGCAAGCCGGACGCGCCCTTTTAGCCGAACTCAACTTAAATTCAGTCCTTATCACTTTAGGTGAACGAGGTATGGCTCTTTTCCGCAAAGACGTACCTACGGTAAGAGTGCCGGCTTTGGCTTCACAAGTTTACGATGTCAGCGGCGCGGGTGACACTGTGCTTTCAGTTATGGCCCTGTGCGCTTCTGCCTCCGTACCTATTACTGAAGCTATGAGCTTAGCTTCTCATGCGGCGGCCGTTGTAGTACGCAAAGTCGGTACAGCCACCGTCAATACTGAAGAATTGCTCGAATCTTTGCAAACAGGCTCTCACCAAGCAGAATTAAATCCTCAGCGCAAGATCCTCTCTGCCGAAGAAGCAGCCAGGCGTTTGGAGCGTTTGCGTCATAGTCAAAATCCGCCTACTGTGGTCTTTACCAACGGGTGCTTTGATATTTTACACGTGGGCCACCTCAATACTTTGCTAGCTGCCAAACAGGAAGGCGATCTTCTTGTAGTAGGCCTCAATTCTGACAGCTCGGTAAAAGCTCTCAAAGGGCCCAGCCGTCCCATCAATTGCCAAGACGAAAGAGCTACTATGTTAGCCGCCTTGGAATGCGTTGATATTGTGGTCATTTTCGAAGAGGAAACTCCTTTAGTTTTAATTGAAAAATTGCGTCCCGATGTTCACGTAAAAGGCGGAGATTACAAAGAAGAAGACTTGCCAGAAGCTGCCGTGATCAAAAGTTTTGGCGGTAAAATCGTTTTAGCCAAGCTTATTCCCGGTCGCTCCACTACCAAGCTTATCACTTTGACACAAAATAGCGATTCTAAAAAATAAAAAAGCGAAAATATGTATCCTCAGAAGATTTACATAACTGCCAACAGCCCGGGTGAAATTGCCGGTTGGCTCAGTCCTGTGGCTGCGGCAGTACGCCGCCGCTGGCCAGAATGCAAAATCAGTGTAATTTTGCTGCCATGTCCCTTTGCTACCGGTTCAGAAAGTAAAGTGGCTACAGATTTATTGCATGTTGATGAAGTAATTCCGGCCAGCCGCTATTTCCGTATGCTTTTTAGCGGCTTAAAAGATCATCAAAACAGCGTGTTACTCCACTTGGGTGGTGACTTGATGTACAGTGCCGCCTTGGTGTGGCGTTGGAAGATTCCCGCTTGGTCTTATTTGTGGGGACGCTGGTGGTGGGATTCGGCTTTTAAAGGATACTTTATTAAAGACGAAAAGCACTTCGAGTGGATGAAGCGCCATAAATTGCCTTTGGAAAAAGCTATTATTGTCGGCGATCTGGTTGTCGACGATGTGCGCTGGATTATGCAAAACTATTTGGCCAAATATGGTCAATTGCCTGAAGCTGATTCCAACTTAATTTCTTTCTTGCCGGGTAGTCGCGTTGCCGAAGTTACCAATTTAAGTCCGTTTTTATTACAAACGGCCAAACTTATGAAAGAACAAAAGCCTGATTTGCGCTTCCAGATGCTCATTTCGCCTTTTATTCCTCCAGCCAAATTGGTAAAAGCTTTGCAAGCGAATCCCCATCCAGCTGTGGGTGGCATCAAAGGTAAAATTGTCGGCGAAACTTTACAAGCTGAAGGTATAAGTATAGATATTGTGCGCAAGAACCAATTGCCACAGCTGAGCGCTTCCCAATTGTGCGTAACTATTCCCGGCACCAAAACAGCTGAAGCGGCCAGTTTAGGTGTGCCGGAATTGATGATTTTGCCCATCAATCGTCCCGATCAATTGCCTTATATAGGTTTAATTGGTTTGCTGGATTGGCTTCCCGGAGGGCGCATACTTAAAGGCAAATTGCTTATGAGAATGCGCGACAAAGTCTCTTATATAGCTCAGCCCAATATCTTGGCCAATCGACCTATCGTGCCGGAAATTATTGATGTAGTTACACCTACTTATATAGCCAATGCTGCTTTGGGATTATTAAACGATCCACAGCAACTATTGCGCCAAAAATACGAATTTAGCCGCTTATATTCACCATACGCAGGCGCTTCCGATCGCTTACTAGACACAATAGAGCGCACATGGCGAACCTAAAATAAAAAAAAGCCGAGCCTTTACAAACTAGGCTCGGCTTTTTTGTTAAACGTCTATCTCTTCAGCTTCACTAGCGTGTTCCATAATGAGTTTGTAACGCGGCGCTACGTCGCGGCCGAAACATTCGGAAATAGTTTCGGAAGCACCCTTTTCGTCATCTACTACTACACGGAAAATAGTGCGCGTAGCCGGATCGAGCGTAGTGGCCTTCAATTGCTCGGGACTCATTTCGCCCAATCCTTTAAAGCGTGTAATTTGCGCTGTACCTTTGCGGCCGCTCTTGCTCAAACTTTCACGCTCTTCTTCAGTCCAGGCCCAATTGATGGTTTTGCCCTTCTGAACACGATATAAAGGAGGACGGCCTAAATAGATATGGCCTCTACGAATAAGCTCGGGCATAAAGCGATAAAAGAAAGTAACTAAAAGACAAGCGATGTGGTGGCCGTCCGAGTCGGCATCGGTCAAAACCACAATGCGACCGTAACGCAACTTAGAAGCAGAAAATTGGCTGCCTACACCGCAACCTATGGCACTAATTAAGTTGGCGATCTCTTTATTTTGGCCTATCTTGCCAGCGCCAGCGTGTTCAATATTGAGAATTTTACCACGCAGAGGCAAAATAGCTTGAAAGCGCCGATCGCGCCCTTGTTTAGCTGAGCCGCCGGCCGAGTCACCCTCTACGATAAAGAGCTCGCAATCTTCAGTGCGACTGGAAGAACAGTCGGCCAATTTTCCCGGCAAGTTAAGTTTGCGCGTTACTGATTTGCGCGAGACAGTTTCGGTAGCCTGAGCAGCGGCCGCTCTCTCTTTGGCGCCCAGCACAATGCGATCCACCAAACCGGCAGCTACAGAAGGATTTTCATTTAAGTAGCGCTCAAAAGCCGGAGCTATGGCAGAAGCTACTTGTCCATTTACTTCGGTATTGTTGAGCCGCTCTTTGGTTTGGCCTTTAAACTGTGGATCGGCAATATATACAGCTATAATAGCTCGCAAACCGTCACGAATATCATCAGCACTGAGTTTAACTCCCTTGGGCTGAAGATTGTGAATTTCCATATAATTGCGCACAGCTTTTACCAAGCCGGCTTTTAAACCCAAATCGTGGGTACCACCCTGAGGAGTATTGATACCGTTGACAAAACTGCGCACATGTTCGCCGCCAGCTTGGCTCCAAAGTACGGCCGCTTCCATGCGAATATCTTCTTCACGCTGATAAGAAAAAATATTTTCTTCCCAGGCTGAAGCTCTAGGCTCCTCGCCCACCAATTGAGCTAAATAGCCGTCTAAGCCGCTGTCACAATGATCTAATTTATGCGTCACACCATTGACGCGATCTTTAAATATAATTTTTACTTTGTGCAACCAAGCGCGAGACTCTAAAGTATCTAAAATAATTTTAGGATCAAAAATTGTCTCTTCAAAAATTTCTTCGTCAGGTCTAAACCAGATAGAAGTGCCGCTGCCGCGCACATTATCGCCCACTTGAGCTACAGGAGCTGTAGGTACACCGAAATTGTAAGATTGGAACCATTCGCCGCCGTCGCGTTTGACAGTTACTTCCAAACGTTCGGAGAGAGCATTGACTACCGAAGCGCCCACACCGTGCAAACCGCCTGAATATGTGTAATTGGCGTGAGCGAATTTGCCACCAGCATGCAAAGTAGTCATAATCAGCTCTAAAGCCGATTTGCCATATTCTTGGTGTATATCGACAGGAATACCACGTCCATTGTCGGTTACCCTTATAGACCGACCGTCACGATCCAACTCCAACTCTACCCAAGTAGCGTAACCATTCATTACTTCGTCTATGGAGTTGTCTAAAATTTCCCAGATTAAATGGTGCAAACCGGCGCTATCCACGCTGCCGATATACAAACCAGGCCTTTTACGCACCGGCTCTAAACCGGTTAAAACCTGAATATCTTGCGCAGTATAAGATTCCATTTTCGCCTCACTCCCAACTCTTCTTCCGAACCTAGATAATTATCGTCCTTTTGTTTCTAAAGCGCCGCTTTTTTCTTATTTTCCCCGCACGGAGCCGTATCCATATTGCAAAAAATAGACATCGCTTAAAGTCCTAAATCAGGATCGAAAATATCCGCTTCTACTTCAGCTTCTTCTGTCAATTCGGTAAACTCGTGCTCCGGCTCTATCTCGTCTTTAGTAGCATTACTATAGAACTTCTCTTGCAATTGCAATTTACCGCGCTTAATTAAGAGAGTGCCTTTGCCACCTCTAGCGCAGATTTTCTGTTTGCGCAATGATACTTCAATGGGCGTGCCCGTACCTACACGACTAAGCATAAGTCCTTGATCGGGGCCATTGACTACCATGCTTTCCCAAAGCTTATCTTCTTCTTCAAGTTTGATAACTTGAACGCCTCGGGCACAACCTGAATTAAAGCTAATTTCTTCTACAGGACAAATCAAAGCGCGATTTTGTACAGTAAGGACTATTAAATGTTCGCGTCCTCGCACCGCCTCAACTACCACAGCCTGAGCGCCTTCGCCCAAACGCATATAGCGGCGGCCACTCTTCTTGGAAGGCTCCACAAAAGCAGCAAAGGAGAAGCGTACTCCTTTACCATCGCTACTTAAAGCCAGGGCGTGTATGCTGGGAAGCTCTTCTTCGCTGGGGGCCGACCAAACTTCACTGTTGCGACTATCGAAAAGGAAAGCGGAAACGATCTTTTCACCGTCACTAAAATTGAAAAACTTCTGCACCGGCTCACCGAAACCACGTGTGCCGCTAGGCAACTCATGTACTGGCATAGTGTAAGCCATACCGAAATTGGTAAAAAGAATCAGAGAATTTAAAGTTGAGCCTTCCAAGATTTGCCAGACTGAGTCTTCCAGACGCAAACGCAACTTACTGGAATCAGTCCCTGGAGCTACACGGCGCAACCAACCGTCGCGAGTAATGACAACGTCTGTCTTCTCATCGACAATAAAATCATCAGCATTGTAGACCAACTCTTCAGCGCCTTCACGCATAACTTGAGTGCGACGCTCGTCCAGGAAACGACGGCGCACTTGACCAAGTTCATCTTTAACCAAAGCCCACAGAGCAGGCATATCACCCAAAAGTTGCTCTAAATTGTCGCGCTTAGTTCTCTTTTCGGCCAGTTCATCTCTAATTAAAAGTACGTCATCTTGGCTCAAACGATAGAGGCGCAAATCCAAAACAGCGTCGGCTTGAACTTCATCTATTAAGAAACGCTCGCATAAAGCTTGGTTGGCGGAAGCGCGGCCGGAAGAAGTGCGAATAATAGCAATAGCTTCTTCAATAGCGTCAAATACTTTAACGAAGCCTTCTAAAATATGGATGCGCTCATTGAGTAAACGTACTTCGTAATTGAGACGGCGTACTGTAACTTCAAAGCGGAAATCGACAAATTCCAGCAAAGCGGTGCGCAAATTGACTCGCTCCGGACCACGTGAAGTAAGGCAAGTCATATTGACATTAAATTGATTTTGCAATTTAGTGTTTTTAAATAAGTAGGCCATAATTGCAGTAGGATCGGCGTCGTGGCGGCACTCTAAAACTATGCGAATATCAGTAGTCGATTCATCACGCACATCTTGCAATTGCGGGATTTTACCGGCCATAATAATGTTGCCAATTTCTTCAACAAGTTCCGATTTATTGACCATATAAGGAATAGAATCAATAATGATATGGAACTGGCGCTTGTTCTTTTCTTCGATTTTATAAGTACCACGCACTTTAAGAGCGCCTTGGCCGGAAGCATACACTTGTTCTAAGCTCTGACGACTGTTAAGTAATTCTCCGCCAGTGGGGAAATCGGGCCCTTTAACATAAGTAAGTAATTGAGCTACGCTTAGTTGGCGATTATCGATTAAAGCTCGACAAGCTTGTAAAACTTCACCTAAATTGTGAGGTGGAATATTTGTAGCTACACCTACAGCAATACCCATGCAACCATTAACCAACATTTGCGGCAAACGAGCAGGCAAGACTTTAGGCTCGGGAGTGCTTTCGTCGAAATTGGGAATAAAGTCGACCGTGTCTTGGCCTAATTCTTCCACAAATTCCATAGCTACCGGACTGAGGCGAGCTTCGGTATAACGATAAGCTGCCGGGCCGTCGCCATCAATGGAACCGAAATTGCCTTGGCCAAAGACTAAAGGATAACGCAAAGTCCAATCTTGAGCCATACGAGCCATAGCTTCATAGACAGCCGAATCGCCATGCGGATGGTAGCTGCCTAACACTTGACCGACAACTTTGGCGCACTTTAAGGTGCTCTTGTCCGGGCTCAAATGCAAATCGTGATGCATAGCATAAAGAATGCGACGTTGCACAGGCTTGAGTCCGTCGCGGACATCAGGAAGAGCACGATCGGTAATAACTGACAGAGCATAGTTTAAAAAGCGGGAACGCACTACTTCCTGCAAAGGCGCTTCTATAACTCTGCCTAAAGAGAATGTTTCCTGACTACTGCGTGAACTCAATTGCAAAAATCACTCCTAAATGGCTATAGCAGCGGTTTTTGTGCCGCTGCGGGGCGGTTGCAGTTTTACATTCGATCGAGCAAAACCTGCCAAAGCCGCCTAACGAAAACTTAGCAAGGGCTGAAGTTTTTACATTGAGGTTCTAAGTGAAAAGGGAGAAAGGGCGGCGGCCCCAAAATGGAACGCTTATGTCAGAACCTAACTACAGCTCATATTTAGAAGCTAACTCGCCTTTAATCAAGGCCAAAAAAATAGCCGTCGTAGTTTTGGACGGTTTGGGCGATAGCATTTTGTCTTTGCCTGCCATCCGTTTTTTAGTTAGAGCCTGCTCTCAAAGTGAAATAGTGGTGATCGCCTCCAGTTTAGGAGCGCCGGTTTTTACTGGAACTGCTCAAACTATCGTTTTTAATCCTAAGGAGCCAGATTTTAAAGCTAAACTGACAGAAGCTTTGCGCAAGGGTCATTTTGACGCTGTGCTTTGCTTTACGGAAAAAGGTTATGCTCTTTCAGCTGTCTACCAAAGCGGCAGCCCTGTGCGCTGCGGCTTTTTCCCCGGTTGGAGCCAGCCTTTAAAGAGCTTGGCTTTACTCTGGCAACTAAACTATCGAGTCCCTTTTTCCAATAATCCGCATATAGATCAAAAGATCCACCAAACGGCTCGCTTCTTCTTATTATTGGAAAAATTGGGCCTAAAAACGCCTGCCGAAAAGAATTTTCCCGAGTTAACTTTGGAGCTTAGCACAGAACAGCTAGCTCAAGGACGCCAAGCTCTAGCCCAAGCTCTTGGTATTGCAGAAAGCGAATTAAAAAGCCGCCGTTTGTGTGCCATTCAACTTATGCCGCGTTGGCATAAGGAAATAAGCGACTTAGCTAAAAATGGCACTCGTCCTAATATTTCAAGCGAAACTCCTTCTCAAACAGCCGATCAAGATAAGCATTTTTCGCCCTATTGGCCTCTTTTGCAAAGTGCCGCTCTCTTATATAAAAAATTGCGCCAAGGCGGCTATACGCCCATTTTTTCTTGTGCTCCCAACGATAGAGTTTGGGTTGACACTTTTGCTCAAGATTTAAGCCACAACTTAAGGGAAGAAAACTCAGATACTGAGGATACCGTACCGGTTTTTTCAGATGGAGACTTGTATATTTTTGCCTCCTTCTTAAAGAATTGCCTCTTCTTGGTTACTCCAGATGGAGGATCGGCCCACGTATCTGCTGCCGTCAAGTTGCCAGAGGTGGTTTTCTTCCCTGCCGATAACTTAGAGCGAAACTTAACTCGTTGGAAGCCTTGGCGCACTACTTGCGAAGTGGTAGTAAAGCAGGATAAGAACCAAGATGACGAAACATTGAGCCAAAATTTATACGAGGCCTGTAAAAAGATATGTCCGTAAAGATCAGCGTGGTTATTCCTACCTACAACCGAGTTGATAAGCTTCAAGAAGTGCTGCCCACTTTGCTCAACCAAACCATGCATCCAGATGATTATGAAATTTTGCTCTGTGATGCCGGTAGCACTGACGGCACCGCCGAGTATGTGCAAAGCTTAAATGCACCCAATTTGCGCCTTTTAGTGGGCCCCAATACAGGGCGCAGCGGTGCTCGCAATCGTGGTATAGATAATGCTCAAGGTGAGATAGTGCTCTTTACCGACGCTGACATTCTGGCCGATCCCAACCTTTTAGCTATACACGCCCGCTATCACGAGCAATATCCTGGCCAGGCGGTAGTAGGCAACGAAGTTCAGGTAAAAACTTTAGAAGAATATAAGCTCTTTTCTCAGGATCCAGCAGCTCACTCACGCCATAAGCCCACTCGCAAGCTTTTACCTTGGCACTATTTCTTAACTGGCAATGCTTCAGTACCACGCGACATTTTAATTCAAGTGGGCAAATTCGATTTAGCTTTTCAAGGATACGGCCATGAAGATTTGGAGCTTGGTTATCGTTTACTAAAAGCTGGCTATAAAATTTATTACGCTCCTCAAGCCATCAACTATCACTGGCATCCTGTAGGCTTTGAAGAACAAAAAGGACGTATGCGTTTAGCTGGCCATTCTACCGTGCGCTTCTATCGCAAGTATCACGATATACGCATATGCTTGCAAATGGGCATGAACCCACTTTCCATGTTGGCCCAGTCTTTCTTGACAAAGTACAAATTTATTCTCAATTGGCTAGATTCTCTTGCTCCTAAAGTAAAGTTGGCTCGAGAGATAGTCTATCAATATTATTACGTAACTGGTATTAAAGAAGCTATGGGACAACAATAGAAAGCAGCAAGATATTATGAATGCTATTCCTTGGTCGGAAATAAAAAAAATAATCGTCATTAGGACGGATCATATAGGCGATTTGATTCTCTCTACACCTTTTCTCAAAGCTTTGCGCTTGGGTGCTCCGCAAGCTGAAATTACTATGGTCTTGCCAGCTTACACAGCGTCTGTACTAGAAAATGTGAACTTTGTAGATAAAATTATTTCCTACCAAGGCAAGCCTACTCGCGACTTGGAAGAGCAATTGCGCCAAATGCACGCCGATCTTACCGTGTGTTTGGCTCCACGCACTTGTGCCTATAAACTGGCCTACGCCACCAGAGCTACCTACAGAGTTGGCTACTTTTATCCTAGTCGCCCGCTGACAGCTATTATGTGCAAAGCCATATATTTAACTCACAGCATGAGCGTAAATTTAAATAAAGAGCTAGCCTTGGGCCACCCTATTCCCCACGAAGTACAGCAATTGGGTGAGTTGGCCAAAAATATGGGCTTAGCCTACGAAGACGATACTCTCTCGCTGCAACTAAGCCCAGAAGAAGAAGCCGCCTCTCACCAAATGAATCAAAATTGGAAACGGCCTATAGTATTATTACAATTACACAACAACTGGCTTAGCTGTGGCTGGACTGTCAACAATTTGGTGCGCTTAGCTAGCGGCTTAATTATGACTTCTCGCGGCGGCGATTTAGTTATTTCTTATGGCCCGGCCGAGCACAAATTAGCTGCCGATTTAAAAAAGGCCCTAGCTCTAACAGCCCCTAAAGAAAAAATGACCGTCGATAATATCACCTTTATGGGCGATCTTAGCTTCCGCCGCTGGGCTTGCCTTTTCAATAGTGTGGATTTCGTGGTTACGCCAGATACTGGAGCCGTTCACTTAGCCGCCGCCTTAAAAAAGCCAGTCGTAGCCATATACGAGCCCAAAACTGCCGTGCTCAATACCCAACAGTGGGCTCCTTGGCAAGTGGCTCACCGCTCCATTGTCAAAGAAGATCCAGCCAAGTCGTTAGAAAAAATTTTTAATGGCTTAGATGAGCTAATGACTGATAGCATGGCTTGGGCTGTATCTGAAGCTGTCGAAGAACGCCCAATTTAGCTCCATTGTTTAGCTTTGCTCAAAGTTGTTACGGTGGCTTTTCAGCTCCAGCGTCTGGGCAAAAAACGCAGGAGAAGCAGTTTAAGCTTAGAACTTTCGGCAGAGTCAAAGCTTCAGCTGCTCCTTTTAGAGCGACCGCAAGCTATTTTTAATATAAAAAGTTTTTGAAGTTTCATCGCTGTCGCTTTTTCTATAACATTACAGCACAGCTAGAGGAGAATAATATGTCCGAATTCAGCCCTGAACCTTTAAATGGTCTGAAACGCACCCACTACTGCGGCGCCCTGCGCTTGGCAGACGCAGGTCAAAAAGTCGTACTTATGGGCTGGGTTGACAGACGCCGAGATTTAGGCGGCCTGATCTTTGTTGATTTGCGCGACCGCAGCGGCATGACCCAGTGCGTTTTCAACCAGTCTGCCACTCCCGAAGTTTTTGAAAAAGCTGGCAACTTACGCAACGAATTTGTTATTGCCGTAGTAGGTACAGTAGCTCCTCGCGCCGTTCCCTCCACCAACGAAACTTTGCCCACCAAAGATATCGAAGTTAATGTGGAAGAGTTGCACATTCTCAACCCATGCAAAACCTTGCCTATCCACATTTCCGACGACCAGGTTCCCGATGAAGGCTTGCGTATGCAATATCGTTACCTCGATTTGCGTAAGCCCCGCATGGTACGCAACTTAGCTATGCGCCATCGCGTTACCAAAGCTGTCCGCGATTATTTTGATAATCACGGCTTCTACGAAATCGAAACTCCCATTTTGATGGCTTCTACCCCTGAAGGCGCCCGCGACTACTTGGTGCCCAGCCGCGTAAATCCCGGCAAATTCTATGCTTTGCCTCAGTCCCCTCAGCTTTATAAGCAAATGCTCATGGTCAGCGGTTTAGATCGCTATTTCCAAATTGCCCGCTGCTTCCGTGACGAAGACTTACGCGCCGATAGACAGCCTGAGTTTACCCAAATCGACATGGAGATGTCCTTCGTCGAACGTGACGACGTGCTCAATATGATTGAAGGCCTCGTCCAGCACTTATTTGTCAAGACACTCAATATTCCCATTCCCGAGCACCTTCCCCGCATGCCTTACGCCGAAGCTATCGAAAAATACGGCTCCGATAAGCCCGATTTGCGCGTCGATATGGCTATTCAGAATTTAACTGACGTTGTAGGTAAGACAGGCTTTGGCGCTTTGGATCAGGCTATCGACGCCGGTCAAGCCATTAAAGGTTTTGTAGTAAAAGGCCAAGGCAAAGCTACCCGCAAAGAGCAAGACTTATTTAAGAGTTTTGCTATGGCGGCTAAGTTGCCTGGTCTCTTCTTTATCGGCCACACTGAAGATGGCGTAAAATCTAGCTTGCTCAAGTTCTTGGGCGAAGAAAAAGCTATGCAAATTTGCCAAGCCAGCGGCACCGAAGTGGGCGACCTTTTAGTTATGGCTGCAGGCCCTAGCAAAGAGCTCAGCTTAGCTTTAGGTAAAGTGCGCTTAGATATAGCCAATCACTTGAATTTACTTGATCCTAAAGAGTTCAAGTTCCTCTGGATTGTCGACTTCCCCATGTTCTCTTGGAACGAGGAAGAAAATCGCCTCGAAGCTGAGCACCATCCTTTCACCAGTCCTTTGCCCTGCGATATGGGCAAGCTCGAAACTAAGCCTTTAGAAGTACGCGCCGCCGCTTACGACTTAGTGCTTAATGGTTGCGAATTGGCTTCCGGATCTGTACGTATTCACCAACGCCATTTGCAAGAGCGCATCTTGAAATGCATTGGTCTCTCTATGGAAGAAGCTGAAGAAAAGTTTGGTTTCTTGCTTAACGCTTTCGGCTACGGTGCTCCGCCTCACGCCGGCATTGCTTTAGGTCTCGACCGCTTGACCGCTCTTATTGTAGGTGAAACTTCTATTCGTGAAGTTATTGCCTTCCCGAAGAACACCAACGGCGTCGATTTAATGACCGGCGCTCCTGTGGTAGTTACCGATGAGCAAATGAAACTTGTCCACTTAAAATACGATCTGTAGCTTTTAGCTGCCGGTTATAAAAAAAGCGCCTTTTTGATAAAATTCCATCTTTGCGCGGCATTTTAGTCGGAAAGGCGCTTTCTATTTGGCCAAGAAATTTAGAGCGAACTTTTTTTATAATGACCATCAAAAGGATGATAAAAGTATGCAGCTTATTATAAAAAACGGACTTTTAGTCGCCAACGGTCAGGTATTTCATGGCGATTTAGCTGCCAATAACGGCAAGATCTGCGCTTTAGGGCAAGACTTAAGCTTTTTGGCTGATAAAGATACCTTAATTATCGATGCCCAAGATCAGCTAGTTACTCCAGGTGGAGTTGATGTGCATGCCCATATGAGTTACTTTGTGGGCGGTTGCTGGACTAGCGATAATTTTGCTTCCGGTACTAAAGCTGCTCTTTTTGGCGGCACCACTACCACTATGGACTTTGTGGAAACTAAAGCTGAAGAGAGTATGCTTGCAGCCCTAAAGCGTCGCCGAGAAGAAGCTCAAGCCCAAGCTTGCACCGACTTTAGTTTGCACATGTCTATTTTACCTCATGACATGGAACGCTTAGATGAAATTGGCGCAGTAATTGCACAAGGCTGCCCAACTTTTAAGCACTACACAGCTTACGCTTTTACACTAGATGATGGTCAGCTCTATCGATCTTTTAAAGAAATAGCCAAGCATGGCGGCTTGCCTTTAGTGCATGCCGAAAACTGGCCTTTTATTCAAGAATTGATCCGCCGTTGTGCTTCAGAAGGCAAACTGGAACCACAGAATCATCCTCTGTGTCGTCCAGCTTGGGCTGAGGGAGAAGCTGTGCGCCGCGTTTTGGATATTGCTTACGCAAGCGGTGCGGAAACTTTCTTGTTCCACCAAAGTTGCGCCGAAGATTTGCCCCAAATAGAGCGAGCTCGCCAGCGCGGCCAAATTGTCTATGCTGAAACTTGTCCTCATTACACTTGCTTAGATAGCTCTATTTTTACTAAGATGGGACCGCTGCCCATTTGTTCTCCGCCCATTAGAGAAAAGGGCCAACAAGAACCTTTGGCGGCCGCTCTGGTTAGTGGCGTTTTAGACTCTGTTTCCAGCGATCATTGTCCCTTTACACGAGCCGAAAAGAACCGCCCCGACGCTTTCTTTAAAGTGCCCGGTGGACTCAGTTCAGTAGAAACTCGCTTCATGCTTACTAAAGATTTGCCCAATATGAGCTTAAATCGCTGGGTGGAAGTTTGCTGCACTAATCCAGCTCGCATTGTCGGCTTAAAGAATAAAGGCGCTTTGCAAATAGGTTTTGATGCCGATATAGTCATTTGGAGCCAAGAACCCTACACTATTACTAGCGATACCTTGCACGAAAAAGCCGACTGGTCTCCTTACGAAGGCCGCCAAGTTTCTGCCAAACCGGAAACTGTTATAGTACGCGGACAAGTCCTTATCAAAAATGGACAATTCCTTGGCAAGCCAGGTTGCGGCCAATATCAAAAGCGAGCAGTACATAGAAACATATAAAGCCAAATATTTAGTTACAGATAATATCTAGTCTACCATTAGCTATAAAGCTGTAGCATCAAAAAAAATAGGTGCTACAACTTTGTAGCGATGGTTTATTTTTTAATTTTATGCCTTTACATCATCCTCAACATCCTCACCATCACGAAGAACCCCCTCAATCAACTACTAACACTGAACTTTTTGAGCGTATGCCTGTAGCTCAAGCAGTGGCCAATTTGTCTATTCCCACAATTTTAAGCCAGCTGATCACTATGATCTACAACGCTGCTGATACTTACTTTATTGGCCAATTAAATAACCACTATATGGTAGCGGCTCTGTCACTAACTTTTCCACTGTTTTATTCTTTAAATGCTATAGGCAACTTATTTGGCTTGGGTGGAGCTAGCGTTATTTCACGCCTATTGGGAGTTGGTAAAGAAGAAGAGGTAAAACATGTCAGCTCTTTTAGCTTTTATGCCATTATAGGCACAGCTTTTCTATATTCAATTCTCAGTTATCTGTTTCTTGATAAAATATTGTATATACTAGGCGCTAGTAGCCATACTATTGAATATGCTCGCCAGTATATGTTTTATGTAGTAACTATTGGCGCTATTCCTACGGCAATAAATTTGGGCGTAGCCAACTTATTACGCAGTGACGGCCATACTAAGCAAGCTAGCTTCGGTCTAATGATGGGTGGCATCCTAAATATCATTCTCGATCCCATTTTTATCTTTGTATTGAAGCTTAATGTTACTGGTGTAGCTATAGCTACCTTAATTTCCAGTTTAACGGCCGCAGCCTATTTTGTTTTCATAATGCTACGCCTCCGCCATCAAGGAAAAATGAGTATGTCTCTCAATCCTAAACACTTTCGCTGGAGTTGCTTTAAGCCAGTTACTTCTATTGGAGCAAGTTCAGCCTTGAACACCTTTTTAGCTGGCGTAGGCAACTTCTTAATCGTACGCTTGTCGGCTCAATATGGAGATGTACCTGTAGCTGCCTTTGGCATTGTCAAAAAGATAGATATGTTGCCTATCAATATCAGTATGGGCATTTGTCAAGGCTATATGCCACTAGTGGGTTACAATTATGCTTCCAAAAACTACAAACGTATGTGGGCTATAACTCGCTTTGCTTGGATTTGCAGTTTAATCTTTTCCGCCGCTTGCGTTTTGGGAGCTTGGCTCTTTTCCACCAGTATTATCACTCTCTTTATTGAACATAAAGCTACTGTGGAATTAGGTGCTAAATTCTTGCGCATAGCCAGTTTAGGCGTCCCCTTAACGGTGGTCAATTTCTTAATTTCTTATGGCTTGCAAGCTATGGGCTTGGGAAAACCTTCCTTTATATTGTCAGCCATTCGCTTGGGGCTGTTAAATATTTCCATAACTCTATTGCTTGATCATTACTTTGGTATGTTCGGTGTAATTAGCGGTCAACCGGTAACGGAAATATTCGCTTTTCTAATTTCAGGCAGCGTCTATTACGTTATTTTACGTCGTCTTATGGCTGAAATAACGACTGAGCCCACACGAGAGCTTTGCTAAATCTAATTTGACCTACGCCTAAAAAAAGGTCGAGTTCTTTGCAAAAGAAAGAACTCGACCTTTTCCTTTTATCTGGCACCATCAACTAAAAAGTTAAACCGTACCTAAATTGCTAAAGCTTAACGCTCCGCTTCTCCTACACTAGCGCCGCTAGCAATTTCTCCAGTAACTTCCGGAGCGCGTTGCACGCCGTGAGCCGGATGGATAATCACTGAGCGACCAACTACCGTGCTGGGAGCTAAAGTACGACCCTTGCCTATTACGGTTAAGCCAGTATTCAAAATGCCAGGCATTTCACCATTGGGCACAATATCTTCACCTACACCAACTTGGCTATCTTCACCAATTACACAATCACAATCGATTATGCAACGATCGATAACGCTGCCAGCTTTTACATGAACATTGCGCATTAAAATGCTGTTTCTGACTACAGCTCCTTCTTCGATAATAACCCCAGAAGAAACTATGCTGTGACTGACTTCGCCATCAACTTGGCAACCGTTGGATAAAATATTATCGGCTACTTTAGCCCTAGAGCCAACACGCACAGGAGCTTGATCCATAGAGCGAGTGTGAATAACCCAACCGGCATCATACAGATCCAAAGCCGGCTCTTCGGCCAAAAGGCTCATATTGGCTTCCCAATAAGATTGAATGTTGCCTACATCGGCCCAGTAACCGGGGAAGTAATAACTAAAGACACGATGATGATTGGCTATTACGTAAGGCAAGACATCGCGGCCAAAATCGTTAAAGTTGTGCTCAGTTAAGATCTTGACCAAGAAGTCTTTGCGGAAGACGTAAATGCCCATATTAGCTAAGCAACTGCGCGAGCGCTTGGGCTTTTCTTCATAGCCATAAACGCGCTGATCGTTGCTAACCAAAAGCATACCATAGCGATGAGTATCAAAACTATTTACGTTGCGTACACAAATAGTTACGTCAGCATTATTGGCTATATGAGCATTGATCAAGGGACGATAATCCATAGAGTAAATATGGTCGCCAGACAAGATCAAGACATACTCTTCACTTTGCTCCACAACGAAGTCGAGGTTGCGGCGTACAGCGTCAGCAGTACCTTTTTGCCAATCACCATAAGCTCCACCGCGGTAAGGTTGCAATAAATGGACACCGCCTTGGTTAAGGTCTAAATCCCAGGGAGTACCGGTACCGATATGAGTATTTAATGTTTGCGGACGGTACTGAGTTAAAACGGCCACATTGTAAATATCGGAATTGACGCAATTGGAAAGGGGGAAGTCAATCAGACAGAACTTGCCGGCAAACTCTACAGCAGCGTCGGCGCGCACTTCGGTAAGCACGCTCAAACCGGAGCTGCCTCCTCCGGCCATAATCATTGCTAATGCGTTAGACATAATTTGCTCCTTTGTTTCGGTATAGAAGAGCTAGACGCTCTTACCGTCGCCCACAATTCCGTCTTCGGGGTAATCTTTTTCTTCGCGATTGATACCAATCAAAACATTGCGGCCAATCTTGGCGCCTTCGGGAATAATGGAATCTTTGCCAACAACGGTTATACCGGCAAACAATTTATCGGGCATCTCTTCATTGGCTACACTTTCGTCGCCAACACCGACTTGCGCTCCAGCTCCCACAACTACGCGTTTATCTAAAACTAACTTATCTAAGCGAGCGCCAGGGCCGACCCAAGTATCGTTCATAAGCACGGAATTTTGTACTACCGCACCGGGGCTGACATAAACACCTGGAGAAAGTACGCTATTAATGACGGTTCCCCTAATAACGCAACCATTGGAAAGTAAGCTGCTCTCAACTTTGGCTTGCGGCCCAATCTTTACAGCCGGACGCTCTTCCGAAAGGGTCATAATGGGGAATTTGTTAGAATAAAGATCTAGTCCATGACCTTCTTTGAGAAGCTCTAAGTTGGTATTCCAATAGGAATCGATAGTGCCTACATCTACCCAGTAGCCTTCAAAGCGATAGCTGAAGACGCGATCGCCGCGCTCTACCATAGAAGGAATAATATCTTTACCAAAGTCTACTTTTACACCAGGATCTTCTTTAAGGCGCTCAGCCAAAACATCGGCGTTGAATACGTAAATGCCCATAGAAGCCAAATTGCCTTTATCGCGCTCTTTGGGCTTCTCGTAAAATTCAGTAATACGACCTTCTCCATCGACAACCATAATACCAAAGCGGTGAGTTTCCTCGATAGGCACAGGCATTACAGCCACAGTAAGATCGGCATGATTGGCAATATGAGCCTCGATCATGGCATTATAATCCATCTTGTAGATATGATCTCCGGACAGAATCAGTACCAAGTCGGCGTTATTGCTTTCAATAAAGCCTAAATTCTGATAGATAGCATCCGCTGTACCGGCGTACCAGTGCTGGCCTCCACGCTCCTGATAAGGAGGCAAAATGCGTACTCCGCCTCGGTTGCGGTCTAAATTCCAAGGCTTGCCAATGCCGATATGATCGGAAAGGCTGTGAGGACGATACTGAGTAAGTACGCCTACAGTGTTAATGCCGCTGTTGACACAGTTGGACAAGGTGAAATCGATAATACGGAATTTTCCGGCAAAAGGAACGGCGGGCTTAGCTCTCTTCTCAGAGAGAACGGTGAGTCGTGAGCCCTCCCCACCGGCTAACAACATTGCTACAGTCTTCATAACCGTATTATTTAATATTTAAAGCCTTTTACCCTACAGAAAAAAGCACTTTTTTGCACAAAATTTTTCTTAGACTATGGAGCAAATCATTTTATAACTACTACATATTAGATTTATCTTGCACCACATGTATATATATTTATTAGTTTTGATATTTCATTATCATTGACAATTAAAATATAAAGTTTTAGAATTGCCGCTAGTTTCAATTAGTTTATAGACGACTGATTTTTATTAATGCTAGAAGCGGAACAGCACATGCATATAAAGCAGCCTGGTAGTCGTTTGCCATTGTTGGTCTTGTGGCTTGCGGTCGTATTTATCGTGTCTCAAGGGCTAGTTTGGTTCCATCCTCATGGCCACAACCATCTTCCTGCTGATGTGTCCCAATATTGCCAAATTCAATTTTATGATGAGGCTTCTTTCTGCCCTCATAATAATGGTACCATTCACTTAGAGAATTCTGGCCATAGTGATCTTAGCGAGTGTCATTCTTGTCAGCAGCTAATTGAACTGGCCCAATATAATTTGGGCACCTTGTTGCTTAACTATGTAGCTATTAAAACCATTCACACGCCACTTCCTCCTCTTCCACTTACCGCTGTATATTCGGTGGCGTGTTTAGGAAGGGCTCCGCCTCACCTGTTTACTTAAATTAGCTATTTTTTCTATTTTTAAAGTAAGCAGGAGATAAAATTGAATAAATTTGCCTTACACCTATTGGGCGTGAGCTTGGTTGGCTGTACTTTGGCGTGTGCTTTTCCAGATGCTGCCGAAGCTGAAGCTTTGTGCCCTACTACCGAGACATCCGCAACTGAAACTTCGGAATCGCAAACAAATTGCAACGGCGAACATACCCATTCTCTAGATCAGTTGCAAGAATTGTTCCATCAACAGCAACGCTTGCTGGAAGAGCAAACTAAGCTTATTAAGCAGCAGCAAACTCAAATTGACGACATGCGCTCGCAAATTGAAGAGCTAAAGCAAACTGGACAACAAGCATCCACACAAACGGCACAGACTGAGTTAGTTACTAATGTAGATAAAAATGCTCAAACAGCCGTCAAAGACGACGAATCCACCACCGCTTCTAAAGAAACTACTGCTAAATCTGACAATTCAACTAATGATATTGGCGGAGAGAATAATCAAGGCAATTTGGCTCAAGAAAGTGAAGAGACAGAAGACTTAGGGCCTGAGCCACCATCCGCTTCGGAAGCTCCTCAAGAAGCAACCGCTCAAGCTAGCGGTCAGCAGCCAGATTTAAATCCCAATATCTCTTTAATTTTGTTAGGCGGCGGACAATTAGGCGGCGCTAAAGACAGCAGTACAAAAAATACTTTCTTTATCCAAGAAGCCGAATTAAATATTGCTGCTCCGGTCGATCCTTCCACTCATCTAGAAGCAACTTTTGCCGCTCATCATGACGAAAGCCCGGAATTGGAAGAAGCTTTTATTCGTTACATGGGATTAACTGGCGGCTTGCAGTTGCGAGCTGGTAAAATGCGCCAAGAATTGGGAGCTTTAAATTCAACTCATACACACGCTTTACCGCAGATTGATCGTCCCTTACCCTACAGCGAATTTTTGGGAGAAGAGGGTTTAGCCACTCCTGGAGTTGAGTTATCCTGGCTTTTACCTACTTCTTGGTATTCCAAAGCCACAGTTTCAGTCAGTAGTCGTGCTGGAGCTCACGTACATAGCCATGATGAAGACAGTGAAGAGGAAGAAGAATTTGCCCTTTTCTCCAATGAAGGTAAACACAATCCGCTCTTTAGTGCTCGCTGGGAAAATATGGCTGAGCTTAATGACGACACTACTTTAACGCTCGGTTTGTCTCATGCTAGCTCTTCCATAGACAGCGAACACGTACGCTCTTCTTCTGTCAACGGTGCCGATTTAACTTTAAAGTGGAGTCCAGCTTCAAATCCTTATCGTGAATTTGTTTGGCGTAGCGAATATATGAAAGCGCACCAATCTTACAAAGCTCACGAGCACGAAGAAGCCGAAATTCCCGGTGAAGATGATCATGTCCATGATCACTTACTTAAAGATAAAAATTTGAGCGGTTGGTACACTTATTTAGCTTATAGATTTAACCGTAATTTCCGTTTAGGTGCCCGTTACGATCAAGCCGATTCTCCTATAGTAGATAAAGGTGTAACTCGTCGCACTTCAGCTTTTGCCGAATACATTGCCAATGAATGGAATTCGATTCGATTGCAATTTAATCACACTTCTCCAAGTTGGCAGCCAAGTTACAATGAATTGTTATTGCAATGGAATGTGGTAATTGGCCCTCACGGTGCTCATAAATACTAATTTTTTGTCAAACTTAAAGGAGTAAATAGATGTTTAGAAGTCACTTTTGCCAATTTTTATTGGCTGTTTTGCTGCTTTTATTCTCCGGTATTTGTCCAGCTTGGGCGGAGACGCCATTAAATGTAGTTGTCACTACTCAAGATTTAGCAGATATAGTACGCAATATCGGAGGACAGCGCGTAAAAGTCACTTGTATAGCTCGCAACGGTCAGGATCCGCATTTTGTGGAAACCAAACCAAGCTATTTGCGTACTTTACAAAAAGCCGATGCTTTCATTGAAACCGGTCTTTCCTTAGAAATAGGCTGGGCTCCAGCTTTGTTACGCGGAGCCCGCAATCCCAAAATTTTACCGGGACAGCCTAACTTTTTGGAAGCTGCGGCCGGTATCAAAGTTTTGGAAAAACCTACTGGCAAAATAGATCGTTCTCGCGGTGACGCTCATCCTGACGGCAACCCACACTATACGCTTAGCCCGACCAACGTAAAACATGTGGCCAGAACTATCACAGCCTTTTTGAAACGTCTCGATCCTAACGGTTCGGCTGTTTATGACAAAAATTACAGCGCCTACTGGCACGCTATTGATAGAGCAGACAAACGTTGGAAAGCTATGCTTAAACCTTATGCAGGCAGAAATATAGTGACTTATCATAGCACCTGGACCTATTTTGCTGTCCATTTTGGCTTAAAAGTTTGCGGCCATATCGAACCCAAGCCCGGCATATCTCCTTCTAGTCGTCAACTTAACGAATTGGTAAGCTTAATGAAATCTTCTCAAGCTAAAGTTATCATCTATGAGCCTTGGTACCCAGATAACTTACCTAAATCTGTAGCTCAAAAAACCGGTGCTCGAGCCTTGAAATTGCCTATTCAACCAGGCAGTATGCCAGGAACTTCTACCTATATTGACATGATGGATTATAACGTCAAAAATTTAGTAAAGGCTTTACAATAGAATGTCTGTATTTGCTGAGTTTAAGCAAGTTAGTCTTGGCTATACCCAAAAACCAATTTTAGAAGGGTTAGACTTCTCCCTAGAAAGAGGAAAATATATAGGCCTGGTAGGTTCAAACGGTGTTGGTAAATCGACTTTACTTAAAGGCTTAATAGGAGCCTTAAAACCATTAAGCGGTCAAATTAACTTTTTTGATACCCAAAGCCAACCGAGCAAACACTTGCAACATTTAGGTTACATGCCACAGCATCAGACTTTGGAAACAACTTTTCCTCTTTCTGTATTTGAGACCGTTCTAATGGGACGCTATCCTCAAATGGGCAACCGTTTTTGGCCTTCGCCTAAAGATCGTCAAGCCGTTAGCAAAGCTTTGGAACAAGTTAATTTGAGCGCTTGGGCTCAGTCACACATTAGTGCTTTGTCTGGAGGTCAACTCCAAAGAGTGCTTATGGCCAGAGCTCTAGCTTCTGAACCACAAATTCTTCTTTTAGACGAACCAACTAACGGTATGGATTTAGGAGCCAGCCAGGACACCTTGGAAATAATAGATAGGCTACACCAAAGTGGCATGACTGTAATCATAGTCACCCATATGTTAGAAATTGTAGCCGAGCATGCTCAAGTCGTTGGTATTTTCCATAACAGTGAAGAGGGGCACACGACTATCAGTTGGGGACAGCCTAAAGAAGTATTTACTTCTCAATATTTAAGCCAATTATACAAACGTCCTATCGTTTGGCGTAATTCGTCAGTCCAGGCAGAACCTGCCTCCGAATTGAGATAGAAAAGAATGTCACTAATAGATAATTTAGACTTTACAACTTTAGCTTGGCTATCAGCTTCGTTGACAGCCTTAATGACCGCTTATTTGGGCGTATTTGTCGTATTGCGTCGCATTACTTTTGTCGGTGTAGCCCTTTCTCAACTAGCTGCCGCCGGCGTAGCTCTAAGCGGCTTAGTTCATATTCCATGCAATCTTGGCGCCATACTGCTTATGTTGGGAGGCATCACTTTCTTTGCTAAAGATCATAGACGAGATCTGCCTTCGGAAGGACTTATTGGCAGCGCCTATGTAGCTGCCGGAGCTATGGCTGTACTCTTTATAGCTCTAGCTCCCCATGCCGATGGTGATATGCTCAGCTTGCTTTTCGGTAATGTTTTGGCCGTAACCTCAGCAGATATTTATTTAATGGCTGCCTCGCTAGCTTTCATTATAGCTATCAATGCTTTATTTTTTAAGCAATTTATGTTGACAGCTTTCGATCCTATGATGGCGCAAGCTTTGGGCTATAACGTAAAATTTTGGAATTGGCTTTTCTATTTTACCGTAGGTTTGGCTATTGCTGTAGCTATCCATAGCGCCGGTGCTTTATTGGTTTTTGCTATGTTAATTGTACCGCCCTTAATTGGTTTATGTTTAA
Source organism: Candidatus Bruticola papionis (assembly GCA_002407045.1). Taxonomy (GTDB): domain Bacteria; phylum Vulcanimicrobiota; class Xenobia; order Xenobiales; family Xenobiaceae; genus Bruticola; species Bruticola papionis. Next base: position 31,912 of record DHKB01000013.1, read on the forward strand.
GCCAACGCTGGAATATTGTTTGCATTTATTCTCTTATCTCCGCTCTGCTTTCCGTCAGTTTGGGAGTAGCTTTATCGGTACAATATGACTTACCAACTAGCGCCGCTATTACAGCTGTAATTTGTATTTTCTTAGCTGTAGCCATGCTGATAAAGAAAATGCGTCAAGCATAAATAACTACCGTAGGTAATAATTTGCAACGATATGTATCCCCTTCACTATATCATCTAGCTAAGGGGATACATATCATTTTTTATGGGCCTTATGTTACAATATTTTTAGATCGTCATCAAACCAAGTATTCAAATTATCGTTAAGATCTTGTACAAATTGTTTCAAAAAGCGACGTTGCTCGGGAGTATAGCGACGCAACAAATTATTAAAACGACGTTCAAAGTCATTATGAATTTTTTCGTGGAAATGAAAAACTTTCCAACCCTCTTCAGTAAGGCTGTACGTACGTTTGGTCAGTTTGTCGGAAGCTACGTGGCTGGAGATCATGCCGCGCTTTTCTAATTTGGAAAGTACCTGAGAAGCGGCGCTTTTAGTTATGCCAATCTTTTGAGCCAATTTTAGGCCGTAAAGACCAGGTTCTGTGCCTAAAAGCCAAATAACGTGAATTTCTGAGCGATATAGCGGCTCTTGCAAGCTATAGACATGGACTTGCCTTTCATGGTAGGCCCAATGGCGTATCAAATCCATAAGATCGCGACTTAAAGATTGTCTCATTTCTAGCTCCGTTAGTCCTAAAGCCTATCCTGTCGGCCTCAAAGCCCAATTATACAAAAAAGTTCAACAGCCTTTTTTTAATTGACTAAGATAACATACATACAAGCATAAAATAGGCTCAACCTCCTATAGCAAAGGCTGAGCCCATTTCAACAGTCAATATATATAGGCTAGAAACTAACCGACTTTTTCTTCAGAAACAGGGGATTGATCAGCAGGAGCTTGATCGACAGGAGCCTGTTCGGCGGGAGCATCTTTAGCTACAATCTTGTCAATTACGGTACGGCCGATATCAAAGCCCTTCTTGGCGCCGTTAACAGCACCAGGACCAGCACCAACTATAGCAGAGCCGAGACCTTCAACGGCACCACCAACCATACCACCAGCCATGGAACCGACCAAAGGACCAGCTACTAAGCCACCAACTAAAGCGATGGGGCCAGCAACAACACCAGCGACAGCCAAACCAGCTACTAAACCAGCAGAAGCGCCGATAGCTTGCAAGACGACTTTGGCATCGCGAGGGATAGTAACTTTGCCCTGAGCAGCACCTACCAAACCACCTTTGGTAGCACCAGCAGCAGCGCCGATAGCGCCAGTAACGACACCAGCAGCGTTGCGGACAATACGAGTAGCGAAGTTGGGCTTCTGAGGAGCGGGTTCTTCACTCTGCTCACTCAAAGCGAACATTTCCTGCGGCTCTGCCTGTACGGCGGCAGTTTCAGTGTTGGTCGTTTCTTTGCTGTATACAGGAGCAGATGCGCTGTAAGTATTGGCAAAAGAATTTACTGAATTTATAGACATTATAAAAAACGTCCTCCTAAAAACTCAAACACCGCGCCGAGAAAGAACTGCACGACCCTCGGAACTGCCGCTATAAATAAGCGGAAGCTGCTCTCAAAGCACTTGCCTATCGTCTCTTGATACAATCACAAGTCCGATAAGTAATCCGCGCTTTGCGTGCCGCACGGTATCAGTCTCATTTTATCAAATAAAGACGCGGCGAACAACAGGCAATATACATCTATATTTGCAAGATTACCAACTTGGCAAAAGAAATATCCCAGGAGTGTTCTTTATTAAGCTTAACTAAACGCAATCCGAAGGTACTACCATCCTTCATTTCCCGTTCCATTAAGCAAATTTTACTGTACCACTTGCCCATTAAAGATAGTACTTTTTCTTCAATTTTGGCATAATCGGCACACTCGGAGGAAACCTGGGCGGTGACAGCCCGTTCATGACGGCGCACTTCCTCCCAAGGAACATGCTTTCTGGTAAGGTACATTACTTCCGGTTCTGCTAAAGCCAACCGGCACGCTTCTTTAGCCAAATCTCTGAGCTCTGTACTAGTTTTCTGGAGCTCAGTTGCGCAACGCACTTCTAAAGCGCACATCCTGCGCTCATCCTCGCTGATTTCGGTAACAAAAAAGCCTACAGGCAAGTTTTCTTTCTGTTTAGCCACTACTTTCCAACCTCTGCGGAATCTTCAATGCTCAGTTGCAGAAATTATATTCCTAACCGGTATTTTTTTCACTCCTCAAAGCTAGGCTTCCTGCCCCCACTATTCGAGAAAGATTTGACAATAATTTGTTAAAAAAGATCAATTTTAACCAATGTGGAAAGAAGTCGCTTTCAGCGCCAGATGGGGAAAAGCAAGCGCACAGTCAAAAAGCGAAAGAGAAAATATAATATGGGCAATACTTTTGGCAAAATATTCAGAGTCACAACTTTCGGAGAATCACACGGGCCAGCTTGCGGAGCCGTAATAGATGGAATGCCCTCTCAAGTAAAGATCGATTTGGCAGAAGTTCAGCGTTATTTAGATAGGCGCCGACCGGGACAGCGCTTTACGACGCCGCGCCAAGAGCAAGATCAATTAGAAGTTTTATCCGGTCTCTTTGAAGGTAAAACTTTAGGTACTCCTATAGCCATGTTGGTACGCAACCAAAATCAGCGCTCCCGAGATTATCAGGATTTGGCTTCTGTCTATCGTCCTTCCCACGGAGATTATACCTGGCAAGCTAAATACAACTTTCGCGACTGGCGCGGCGGAGGACGTTCCAGCGGCCGGGAAACGGTTGGCCGAGTGTTGGCTGGCGCTTTGGCCGAACAATTGTTGTGCCAATGGCTGCCACAAAACGAGCTTGTCCCCTTCAACATTGTAGCTTGGTTGGAACAAATTGGCCCTTGCGACCTCAATTACAAAGAAGGCCAATTTGAACAATATTTGCAAACACTCAGCCGCTCGAAAATAGATGCTTACTTGGCTCGCTTTCCTCAAGCTTCAGCCAGCCAGCAAGTGCAGCAACTTCTGGAAAAAGCTGAGCGAGAAGGCAACTCTTGGGGCGGACGTCTGGTCTTTGCTATACGCGGTTTGCCTGCAGCCATTGGCGAGCCAGTATTCGAGCGCTTGGATGCCAACATTGCTTCGGCGTTAATGTCTATTCCAGCAGTTAAAGGTGTAGAAATCGGCCAAGGTTTTAAGCTGAGCTCTTATAATGGCTTTGCAGCTAACGATACCTTGCAAAATGAAAACGGCCACCCTACTTTAAAAACGAATTGCCAAGGTGGGATTTGGGGTGGGATATCAACAGGTGGCCTTATTTGGGGGCGAGTAGCTTTTAAGCCTACACCCAGCATAGGCCTAGAGCAAGACACTTTAGACATTAACCTTCAGCCTTGCAAGATAAAAATAAAAGGGCGTCATGATCCTTGCTTAGCTATTAGAGCAGTGCCAGTTGTGGAAGCTATGTTGGCTATAACCTTGGCCGATTTAGCTTTGGGCGCCTCCTTAAGCAATATGCAATCGGCGCCAAGGCTACAAAAACGCTAATTTTTTTGCTAAAATTTTCGACAAGACAAATTATAGCTTCGCAAAACCGGAAAAATTTTAGCCGGACGAAGCTCACAGAGGAGTTTTTGTATGGTACATAATCGTCGGCGGCCAACTTGGTTGCTTCTATGCTTGGCGCTATTGCTCGGCATGCTTAGCCTCTCAGTTTCAGCTCAGCAACCACAAGCCCAAATAAATCCTGACGTTTTCGTAAATGGCCAAGCCCTAGAGCGCTCTGCTGTCATAGGTTCTACAGGCAAAGATTTAGCGGTAAAAGCCACACCTTTGCTAAAAGCTACTGGAGCTTCTGTCAAATTTGACGGCAACAAGTTAGAAGCGTCCTGGTCGGAATCTATGCTAACCATTACAGTAGGCCGTTCGTATTGCATTTATAATGGCCAAAGTGTCAAATTGGAAGCTCCAGCAGGATTATACGAAAATGATTTAGTTGTCCAATTGAATGATTTGTGCAAAGTAATAAAAGCCTCCGTAACCCAAAAAGGACAGCAAATTGCCGTACAAACAGCCAATTTCAGCAGCAATAAAACCAACAACCAAAGCGACCAACTGGCCACAGCTCCTCTACCGCCCTTAAATGGACGCGTCAGTGCCAAAAATGCCTACTTAGCCAATATTCAGAGCGGTGGCAATATTTTTGGTATGCCTCCTTTAGAAGCTATGCCCAACGCCAACGGCAGCTATAGCACTTCCGTTTCTATGCCAGACGCTATGGAGAACCCGGCTTTTCCTGAAGCAGGCATGGGTGGTCTAACTACAAAAAATGCTAAAAGTTCACCTTACGAACGTCCTATAGTTTCTGTAACCAATGTTGGTAATCGTCAAATTACTACGGAATTGCCGCGCAGTGTCAATGATGTAGCCTCTATGGCCAATTCTCCCAGCGTTCGCTATCCTTCAGGATTGGGACAAATGTCTAGTATGTCCGGTATGCCTGCCGGTGTAAGCGCTGCCGATTTTAATATAAACCATCCTTCGACGAACCAACCAGAGCAACCGGCTACTATTAGTTACTCTACCGTTCCCAGCGGACGCACAGCTTACAATTACCCCACCACAGCCAATCCTAGAGAAAAGCAACCCGAACCAGCCAAACCAGAAATAGTCGAATTTGACGTATTGCGCCAAATGTCATTTTACGCTACAGCTTACGAAATAAAAGCTACTATTCGTAATACTGGAGAACTGGCTGTACAAAAGCCCTTTATGGTAAAATTTATGGTCAAAAGCCATAAGAAAAATGCTCAGTGGGACGTGGTAGAGAGTTATCTTATCAATCCCTTAGAGCCAGGCCAACAAGTGAGTATTTCTAAACGCGTAGACGGCCATCAGTATGCTTGTTTGTTAGACCTAAGCATAGACTTCAAAGTCTCCGTAGTTGAGGAAGTGCTTATTCCCACTACAGGTCGAGATGGACGTAACTGGACTAGAGCCAAGAAAATAAATAGTCGCACTCAAGATAAAGAACCGACTTATTCGCAAACTATGACTAGAGCCAAAGAGACCAGTTTCCAAGAGAAGAATGTTCACTTCTAGTTGGTATAGATATTGTCTCTAGTTTAAACAAAATAGCGGTCATCCTCACAATTTTGCGAGGAGCCGCTATTTTTATATTGAGCTATAAAGCAATAAGTTGGCTATTATTCGTTTGTAGCGGAAGGATTATGCTGAGGGACAAATGGATCGGGATAAAGTTGCGAGATACCACTATGGCGACATTTTACCCCCTTGCGATAGCACTCAATAATATTTTCGCAATATATTTCACCCTCAGGACCTTTGCGCCTGGAATCGATATAATCGGGATAATTTATACAAACAGTAATTTCTTTATTCAGAATGTAACAATAGCGACGCGCTGGCTCAATAGCGCAACGACGGGCCATAGGCTGTTTGTGATAACCTTCATTTCTTCGGTTGTAAAAAGAATATGTCAAAAAAAAACTTAGTTCCTTTAACTGCGCCATCTACTTTGGCTTTTTCTAAAGACCAAAAATAGAGTGCACAAAAATTGGCCCAGAAATTCCTCCGCGAGTTGCCTTTCCCCTGCTTAAAGCCAACTTAACCAACTTCTCAGCAAGAGAAAAACAACCCAACAGCCAATCAGCCCCAGGAACCTATTTAAGCTAAGACTTTATCTCCCGCTCTAAAGCGGCCACTTCCTCTGCCTGATGCAAAGCTTCTAAAAAAGCCTCGCGAGCCAAAGACGCTCCATGATATTTAGCTGCTGGCAACCCACCCAGGGCATTAACAATTTGCTCTTCTTCAATAGACGCAGCCTCTTCTACGGTTTTGCCTTTTACTAAATCACATAAAACGTCGGAAGCGGCAGTAGCAGCTAAGCACCCAAAGGCTTTAAACACCACTTCTTCTACACGCTTACCTTGAAGATCAAGATTGACCCAAAATTCAACTGTATCGCCACAAATGGGGTTTTCGGAAAAAGCGTGGCCTTGAGATTCCTCCAATTCACCTACGTGAATGGGATTTTCTCCATGTTTTAAAGCAGAATCTGAATATTCCATATCTTCCCTATCTACTGCAAGAGTGTGTTTTAGCAAAACAAGACTTAGGAGCCATAGCTTGCAACTTCTGAGCCGCCTTAACAATAACGGCAATAGCTTCGTCTAATTCCTCGTAAGTAACAGAAGCGTCTAAAGTTAGACGCAAACTACCTCGGCCTAAAGGAGAGTGATAGCCCATAGCTTCGAGCACATGAGAAATACCCAAGGCCGAAGAAGCACAAGCCGAACCAGAAGATGCGCATACACCTTTGCGATCTAATTGCATAATTAAAGATTCTCCCTCTACACCAGGAAAAACGAAACTAGCGTTGCCAGGCAAACGCAAAGTGGGATGGCCAGTAAGCTCAGCACCTCTTACTGAGGTCAAAATTTTCTCGATTAAATAATCCCTTTTGGCTTTAAGAACTTTAGAGCGTTCTTCCATAGTGCTAACAGCTATATCTAAGGCTTTGGCTAAGCCAATAATGCCAGGGACATTTTCTGTGCCGGAACGCAAACCACGCTCTTGGCCGCCGCCGTAGTTGACACTTAAAGGACGCACTCCGGTGCGCAAATATAAAGCACCAACACCTTTGGGGCCATGGAATTTATGAGCAGACATACTTAAAGCGTCTACTCCTAATTCCACAACATTGATAGGAATAGAGCCAGTTGCCTGTACAGCGTCAGTATGCAAATAAGCTTGATGGTTGGCCAAAAGCTTAGCAATTTCGGCTATAGGCTGCAAAGTGCCGACTTCATTGTTAGCCAACATAATGGAAACGACTACAGTTTTATTAGTTAAAGCGGCGGCCACCTTTTCCACACTGACCACGCCTTGAGAATCGACAGGAAGGCGAGTAATTTCAAAGCCTTCTTTTTTAAGCTGATCGCAAGCATGCAATACTGCATGATGCTCAATTGTAGAAGTAATAATATGGTTGCCCAACTCACGTCTGGCTCTAGCTAAACCAATAACCGCCAAATTGTCAGACTCAGTACCACAACCGGTAAAGAAAATTTCGGCCGGAAGCTTGGCGCCAATACATTTAGCTACAGTAGATCTAGCGGCATCTAGAGCACGGCGAGAAGCTAAAGCAAGCCCATAAATATTCGAGGGATTGCCGTAAAGCTTTGTAAAATATGGCAACATGGCCTCTACCACTTCGGGTAAAACTGGAGTAGTAGCGGCATTATCTAAATAAATCATCTAAAATAAACCAACTTTTGGCAAAAAGTTAAGACTTAAAAACGGCACTCAAGCTGCCCATATGTCCAGCATGTAAGCAGCTGCGCCAAGAACAGGCCACATTTTAGCACAAACTTCCTGGCAATAAAAATATACTCTAGTGCCGTGCGCCCACGCTTGTTTTATCGGTTGCGCAAGCTTAAATTAAACGGTTAAAACGTAATCAGCTAAAACTCTTTGAATTTCATTGATATCTAAATCAGCGCTGAATTTAAGTTCGACTACAGGAGTATAATTGCCGCCAACCCATATTTTCAATTCTGCGTCTAAATCTACTAAACCGGCCGTTTCTACGCAGAAGTGGCTAATATTGCGATAAGGAATGGAGTGGAAAGATACTTTTTTGCCGGTGATACCCTGAATATCCACAAAGATAAAGCGGCGGTCAGTAAAAATAATCAGATCGCGGATCTGTTTGTAAACGTGCTCGACTTTTTCACCAGGAGCGAAAATTTGAGAATACTGCTTAGTAATATCTTCGGCGCTAACTTTAGAAGCATTGCCCAAAAGGCCATTCAAAAAGTTCATCATAAAAAATTTTCAATTCTCGCTTTCTTAAACACTGCCTTGTAATTGTATCACATTTGGCCTAAATCAAGTGAAGAAGCAAAACGATCGAAGGCTCTATATTCCATTGCTTCACAAAGATCACCTAAACTAATACGCTCTCGCCCTTCCAAGTCGGCAATGGTTCTGGCAGTACGGCAAAGGCGGTCTTTGACTCGCCCAGATAAATTATTTAACCTAATAGCTTCAGCTAAAAATTTTTTACTTTCTTTATCTAAAAGGCAAAAGCGACGCGTTTGGGCCGTATTCATAAAACCGTTGCGGCAGTCGCGCTCACGCTGAATAGACAAGGCTCTTTCTACTCTTTGGCGCACTATATCCGAACTTTCAGCCAATTTTATCTCTAAAAGTTCGGAAGCTTTAGTGCGAGAAACTTGCAATTGTAAATCGATACGATCTAAAAGCGGCCCTGACAAGCGCGTTAAGTAACGCCGCCTTTTGGAAGGCAGACAGACGCAGCCCCTTTCACTATCTCCCCAATATCCGCAAGGACAAGGATTCATAGCCGCTACTAAAGTAAAACGGCAAGGATATTGAGCATGAACTTTGGCGCGAGCTATTTCTACTTGGCCTTCTTCCAAAGGGCGGCGCAACGCTTCTAAGCAATCGCGACGAAATTCAGGAAATTCATCCATAAAAAGAACTCCTCTATGAGCCAAAGTAATTTCTCCGGGGCGATTGCTGCCTAAAAGGCCAGCAGCCGAAATATTAGAAGAAGGCATACGAAAGGGCGCTTCGTCTATCATACGTTGTGGGCAATAATTGGCGGCGCTGTGAATGGAAGTAACTTCCAAAGCTTCTTGACAGCTTAAACGCGGCATAATTGAAGGAAGACAGCGAGCCAACATAGTTTTGCCCGATCCTGGCGGCCCCAACATAAGTACATGATGGCCGCCAGCAGCACATATTTCTAATCCGCGCTTGGCCACAACTTGACCACAAACATATTGCAAATCATCTTCGGCTACAGGAGCCGAGCTTTTTGAGCTCTCGCTGCTGCCTAACCACGAAGAGCCGCCCAACTTAAATTGGCGCAAGCATTCCAATTCTAGCGCTTTTGCCCGTTCGTGTTGGCCGCTGAGAAGAGAAATAGCGTGTTTTAAATTGAAAACGCCACGACAATTTAAGCCTTTTACTAATGAAGCTTCAGCAAGATTGGCATAAGGCACCAAAATATTAGTTAGGCCCATTTTTTGAGCCATTAAAATAGCCAACAAGACACCACGTACAGGACGGACATTGCCATCCATAGCCAATTCGCCTAAAACTAGCCAATTTTGCAACATAGGTGGCGTTATTTCTGAACGGGAGTCATCAGCGGCCAACACCGCTAAGGCCATAGCTAAATCGAAGCGAGCTCCTTCTTTGCGCAATTCAGCGGGCGCTAAATTGATACGTACACGCCCTAGCGGCGCTTCATAGCCGGAATTACTAAAAGCAGCCCACACACGTTCGCCAGCTTCATTAACGGAAGCGTCGGGTAAACCGACCACAGTACAGCGCGGCAATCCTTTGGAAATATCGACTTCGCAGGAAACTAAATGAGCATTGACGCCGATTAAAGCGGCAGTATAAATACTAGCAAACATATTCCCCCCTTAGGCTGACAACAAAAATTGGCAGCAACTAATTTTTTATCAAGACAAAGAAAGTTTTGGTCTAGATAGAATTGAAAAAAAGCTTGCAATATTTGCTTTTTAGCCGCACAATTAGCCTGGCATGGGCAGCATAGCTTGGTTGCTCTTCTTATTTAATTTTATGTACAGCCCAAGAAAGCGAGAGAATAAATGATCGTTATTGCCGCTTTAGATAATAGTAATGGCTTGTTGTTTAACCAAAGACGTCAAAGCCAAGATCGTCTGTTGCGTCAGCGTATTTTAGCTTTAATCGGCCCGAAAAAATTATTTTTGAACGAATATTCAGCCGAATTGTTTGCTACTGAAGCTAAACCGGAGCAACTTCACGTAAGCGAACACTTTTTAACTGAAGCTGGCCCAGGCCAATATTGTTTGGTGGAAAATGTCTCTGTGCAAGATTATGAAGATAAGGTAGAAAAAATTATTATCTTCCGCTGGAACAGAGACTATCCAGCCGATTTTTATTTTGATATCAACTTGCAACAAAATTGGCAATTGAAAAGTGCTGCCGATTTTGTAGGCTCTTCTCACGATAAAATTACCGAAGAAAGATATATTCGCAAAGGTTAATTATGTACAGTAAATACAAATTATCTAAATTTAGACTATTTTTCTTATCGCTACTTTGTACTTTAAGCTTTATTTTGCCGGCCTTAGCTACAGATAATAGCCTAGAGGGAGAGTTGCTTTTAGCCGCCTCCTCGCGTCGTATTGCCAACCCCATTAGTATGGGCCGCTTTTCTTTGGCTTCAGTTCCAGCCTACTCCGGCAAGCCTTACGCTATTATCAATAAAAACGTACCTTTCTTCACTAAAGCTGACCGAGTATCACGCTCTTACGAAAAATACAGCCAATTAGACAACTTAGGGCGCTGCGGTGCGGCTATGGCTAATGTAGGGCGCGATATTATGCCTACAACTAAACGCGGCAAAATCGGCCAAGTAAAACCTAGCGGCTGGCATTTAGCTAAATACGATTGCGTAGATGGTAAATATCTTTACAACCGCTGCCATTTAATCGGCTACCAGCTTACGGCCGAAAATGCCAACCCTTGCAACTTAATTACTGGCACCAGATACTTAAATGTGCAAGGTATGTTGCCTTTTGAAAATATGGTAGCCGACTATGTAAAGGAAACTGGCAAGCACGTACTTTATCGCGTTACACCAGTTTTTAAAGGCAATAACTTAGTAGCTCACGGCGTACTTATGGAAGCTATGTCTACCGAAGATGGCGGCCGCAGCGTTCTTTTTAATGTTTATTGTTACAATGTACAGCCACAAATTAGCATAAATTACAAAACTGGCGCCAGCACTTATACAGGCGGAACTACCGTTGCTAAAAAGACAAAGCACAAAAGTTACAGCTCTTCCTCTTCGTCTAAGAGCATGGCCGTTAATATTTATGTCCTTAATAACAGCACCCACAAATTCCACCGTCCCGGTTGCAGCAGCGCCGCTCGCATAAGCAGCAGAAATCGTGAAGAATACACAGGTTCACGCAGCAGCTTAATTAGCGACGGCTACTCCCCTTGTAAAAAATGCAACCCCTAAAAGTTGCGCTATAAAAAGCAAAAGCGCCGCTTACCGAGCTTGTGAAAATGAATTCACAACTAGGTAGCGGCGCTTTTATGTTAATCATGCATATCAAACAAATTGTGCTGGCGGACAATGTCTTCAAAAATAGCTAATTTTTGCAGTTCTATCGGTAAATGGCTATATTTTCCCTCACGGTGAGCCCGAGCAAAACTTCTTAAAATCATCAGCTTGCGTTTTCCTGTAAAAAAATGTCTGGTAACAAACAACCGCCTATATTTGCGAGGGTGGATTAGAGCAGGCTTAATAGACTTTACTTTAAGAAAATATCTTATGGCAAATCGCCTATGTCTTTCTTTTCAAAAAGAAGACATTTTATAAATGCGTAAAAAGTTTGCATTGTCCGTAAGTATTTCCATGGGTGCACTCTACTAAAGTCAGGTTTTACATTCGACTTACAAAACATACAAAAGTATCTTTCTAAAGAGGTACTGTCAGTCCCAATTCCACCATCGATAAGCCAATAACGTCCGCTCCAAGCAGCCGCAAACATAACTTTGTATTTACGGAAAAACTCACGAGCTTTCTCAACCATTTGCACATGAGTATGCAAATCATCTGAAGCTAAATCTCCATAATAGTTGTAATTGCCACATAGCTCCATAATTCCGCATTTACAACTAAATTTTCTATATTTGGAGCGTTCCCTAAAATTCTCATAACCAACTCCCCAATAGACAGTAACCCTTATATCATACTTCTTTACTTCCGGAGGAGCCCAATTAAATAAAAAGGAAAAATTAATATTGTCAGTCTTTACTTTGTCACCTAAAAGAAAATAGCCATCGTCATAATAAAAATCAGGATCATCCATAGTGCCCACAATCATAATAAAAATCTTCTTCGGGAGCACTATAACAAAAATGTTTTTCAAGTAGGGCTCGGCCCTCTTCTGGCTCCATATTAATATCCTCTCTAATGCAATTGCTATAAAATACGGGGCCCGAAACAAAGTTTCTGACCCCAATAAACTACCAAAGCGGAACAAAAAGTCTCACAAGACTAAGCTTTGCCATTGTCTTCGTATAAATTAAAAAGGTTGTTTTCGCGGACTGTAGTATATAAGCGAACTATTTAACTACTGTCAATAGATACTATTTTTGTCTATAAAATATAAAAAAGCCCTTCGTTAGGGTATTAAGCGAAGGGCTTTTGAAGGGAGCCGGGCTAAAATATTTTAGCCACAGCTCCATTAGTGTGAGCTTAATTAGACTACCGCTTGTGTTTCGAAGATCTGGCGATAGAGGCCATTTTTAGCCATAAGTTCGCTGTGCGAACCTTCTTCAGCTATCTTGCCAGCATTCATAACTACGATACGATCGGCGTGTCTAATAGTAGCTAAACGGTGAGCGATAACTAAGCAAGTGCGCCCTTTCATAGAGCGGTCGATAACTTCGGTTAAATTACTCTCAGCATTGGCATCTAAGCCGGAAGTATACTCGTCCAAAATTAAAATGTGCGGATTGTGCACTAAAGCTCGAGCTACAGCTAAACGCTGACGCTGACCGCCGGAAAGAGCTGAGCCGCGCTCACCCACGTTGGTATTTAAGCCTTCGGGGAATTTGGCAATAAATTCGTCGGCGCCAGACATAGTGATAGCTTCTTTGATTTCAGCATCACTGGCATTTAAGTTGCCATAACGCACATTTTCGTAAATTGTATCGCGGAAAAGGATCGACTCTTGGAAGACGATACCAATTTGCGAGCGCAATGAATCTAAAGTGACTTTGCTAATATCGTAGCCATCAATCTTAATTTTACCTGAGTCGGGAGCATAGAAACGCTCCAACATATTGACCAAAGTGGATTTGCCCGATCCATTGGTACCGACAATAGCTACAAATTCGCCGGGCTTAATTTTTAAGTTAACCTTATCCAAAACAGGCTTGTCTTCTTCGTAAGCAAAAGAGACATTTTCGAACTCGATTTTGCCTTTAACTGGAGGCAACTTAATGGCATCGGGACTGGAAGTTTCGGGAGCGGAATCGATAATTTCGAAAGCACGTACAGCGGCAGCAGCGGAGTTTTGGCAACTGCCATAAAAAGTAGAAAGTACCGACAGAGGGTGACTAGTCATAGCCATAAGAGCCCAATATTCGGTCATTTGGGAGAAGCTGACTTGGCCTTGCAAAATACGAGTAGCGCCAAACCAAACGATAATAATAATGCCGATAATGCCCAAAAATTCCACAACAGGTGCTTGCAAGGATTGTACTTGCACAACTTTCATTTGGGCGGCATAGTTGTCTTCATTGCGATTTAAGAAGCGCTTATATTCGTAATCTTCGCGGCTGTTGGCTTTAACAACTTTAATAGCTGAAACATTTTCGAATTGTAAAGCTGAAAGATCGGCTAGGCGAGCCTGTAATTTGCTGGTTTTTTGGCCAATCTTGGCGCCAAAATTGCTAATGGCGATAGCTACCATGGGGCTAATAAGCAAAACCACGATAGTCATTTGCCAATCGCGCCAGAACATCCAGACAAAGCAACCAATTACCATTAAGGAGTTTTTAGTGAATTCAGAAAGTAAGCCAAAAACACCCGAAGCGGTAATAACGTCGGTAGTAGAGCGGGAGAGCACTTCACCGGAACGCATTTTGTCAAAAAACTTAATAGGCAAACGCTGCAGAGAACAAAAAACGTTGTTGCGGAAATCGCGTATAGCCAATTGACCACACTGATCGGTACAATATTTCTGGAAATAGGTACAAACGCCCATTACTGCCATAACAATTAAAAACAGCAAACAGACGTAATTGAGCGTCATAAAAGGATCGCGCCCATCGTCGTAGCTAAAAAACTTGTTGAAAGCCGCTTCCTGAGCACTAATTTTTGTATTTTCGCCAGAACGACCGCTGTCAACAGGTCCAGAACCAGCTTCAACTAGTTTATCTATTGATCTATCTATATCAGCTTTCGAGGCCTCAGACTCAGCACCATTTCCAGATGAATTGGTGGCGCTTGCTGCAAGCTGTCCCTGCCCTTGTTTAGCTTTTTCGCCATAAGGAGTAATGCCTTTTTCTCTAAGCTTTTGCTCTTGATTGCTAGGCGCTGGCTCTACCATTGCAGCTATAGTTGGACTGCCTTTAGACATAAGCTCCATAATCCAACCTACAAATTTAGCTTGACACAGACGAGTACCTGTAGATAACAAGTTAAAAAGCAGCGCTATAACGACAATTTTCCAATAAGGCAAGAGATATTTGAGAACTCGTCCCAAAGTCTTGACTAAATTCTTAAAGCTCACAATAAATACGCTTTCTAATATTTTTGCATTCCCTGAAGACAAACGCCCCAAAAGTCTACAACATAGCCGCCCTTTGTCAAGAAGAAGTCAGCCTTTGGCAGGTATTTTTAAGCTCAGTTTGCTAATAAGCGGCCATGTTTCGTTTTAAGTTGAAACTAGCCACGAAAAAACATAAGCGCCGCTTACCGAGCTTGTGAAAATAAATTCACAACTAGGTAGCGGCGCTTTTATGTTAATCATGCATATCAAACAAATTGTGTCGGCGGACAATGTCTTCAAAAATAGCTAATTTTTGCAGTTCTATCGGTAAATGGCTATATTTCCCCTCACGGTGAGCCCGAGCAAATTCTCTTAAAATCATCAGCTTGCGTTTTCCTGTCAGAAAATATCTGTCGACAAATAACCGCCAATATTTGCGAGGGTGGCCCAGAACAGGCTTAATAGACTTTCCTGCAAGAAAATATCTGGTAGCAAATTGCCTATGTCTTTGTTTTTCGAAAAGAAGATCTTTTATAAATGTGTAAAAAGTTTGCATTGTCCAAAAGTATTTCCGTGGGTGTACTCTACTAAAGTCAGCTTTTATTCTGGACTTACAAAACATACAAAAGTATCTTTCTAAAACGGTACTGTTAGTACCAATTCCCCCACCGCTAAGTCCATAACGTCCGCTCCAAGCAGCCGCAAACATAACTTTGTATTTACGGAAAAACTCCCGGGCTTTCTCAACCATTTGCACATGAGTATGCAAATCATCTGAAGCTAAATCTCCATAATAGTTGTAATTGCCACATAATTCCAAAATTCCGCATTTACAACTGAATTTTCTATATTTGGAGTGGCCCCTAAAATTTTTATAACCTACTTCCCAATAGACAGTAACCCTTATACCATACTTCTTTACTTCCGGTGGAGCCCAATTAAATAAAAAGGAAAAGTTAATATTATCAGTTTTTACTTCGTCACCTAAAAGTAAATAGCCATCGTCATAATAAAAATCAGGATCATCCATAGTGCCACAATCATAATAAAAATCTTCTTCGGGAGCACTATAACAAAAATGTTTTTCAAGTAGGGCTCGGCCCTCTTCTGGCTTCATATTAATATCCTCTCTAATGCAATTGCTATAAAATACGGGGCCCGAAACAAAGTTTCGGGCCCCCAACCAAAGGCCAAAGCACAACAAAGAATCTCGTAAAACTAGACTCTACTCTTGTCTTCGTATAAATTAAAAAGGTTGTTGTTGCGGACTATATTTTCAAGAAGCTTCACTTTTTCAGATTCGTCGCTAATGCCTTTACGCGCTTTCACTTCCCGATAGAAGCAGTCTTTCACAACCGATCTAGTCTTTTCTTTTATGAATTTGTCTAAAAGCTCCTCAAATGTCAAGCAGCCACAGAAGTACTCACTAACATCCTTGCATTCCAAAGCATACTCCCAAGCGGCAGCAAACAGCACTTTATACTTTTTGCAAAACTCCCTCGCCTGACGTATCTTTTTAGCAGATACATGTTTGGATCCGGAACTAGGAAAATATTTATAGTCTCCGTGAAGCCACATATACCCGGAATCACTCTCAGAGGAAATTTTACTAGGATTCCAAAATATCTTCGTCCTTATGGTGTGCTGGTTATTTTCCCTAGGAGATACCCAAAAGGAAAAATCAAGCCCCTTGTGCTTCTCTCCTTCCACATCTTCAACGGAAACTGCTTGCCCAAGGACATTGTCTTCAAGTAAGACATAAAGTCTATCTACAGGGCAATCATCAAGGGATTCACTAACAGAATGTTCGTAATTTGAAAATAAGAGCATGGGCAGCCATGCCTCCCAAATTATAAATTTATGCCACTGCCGACGAGGTTAATCTCTTCTTTACTATTTCTAATCTATCTTGAATTTCTACTAATATCTTGGTGCCCTGGGTATCTCTCGACACCCTGGCTATGCATTCTAATTTTTATCTAAAATACTTAATCTCGATATGGTACTTTTTTTTCTAAATAAGCTCCTCGACGGAAGCATATGTCAGTATATAAGCAAACACTTTAACTGCTGTCAATAGATACTATTTTTATCCATAAAGCATAAAAAAGTCCTTCATTATGATATTAAGCGAAGGGCTTTTAAAAGTAACCGCTCTAAAAATATAAAAAATATTGCCTTTAAATTGAAGCGGCCATACAGCGTAGAAGCTGGAAGTTTCATGGACAGACTCGATAAGAAGAAGTCGGCCTTTGGCAGGTATTTTTAAGCTTGATCTGCCAATAAGCGAGCATGTTTCGTTTAAAGTTGGCTCGAGCCGTTTTGTTAGCTGCCGTCGTGTTTGTGGCTGTGCAGCTTTACTTTATCTTTACGAGCAAAATTGTAATTTAAAACCAGCTATTTGAGACTATAACTCTTGACTCGGCAGATTTTTTATACCTTGCAAAAATTTTTCTTCGCTGATAATAGCTAAGCTATAACCTTGCTCAATCATTTGCTTAGCTTTTTTCTCTTTAGCTGAAGTAACAGTTTTGAGAGTGCCTTGCTTATTGCCTACTACCAGATAATCAGTATCTAATTGCACCGAATTATAGACTATGCCGCCAGTTTCTTCTATCATTTTCGTTACCGAAGAACGCGATCCATAAGAGAATTTACCAGTAAGACAATAGCGCACACCAGCTTGGCCGATTTTGGGCAAAGGGCATGCATTAGCTTGTCCGGAAGCTATTAAAGCAGTAGCTAAAGTATTAGTAAGAGGACGACGAAATTCGTGAAAATCGGCCGCGATCAACTCGCCATCTTCCAGCAATTTTTGCAACAAACAGCGACAAGCAACTACATCGGAAAAAGCGTCGTGGTGCTTAAGCATATTGATATGATAATATTTGCATAAGGCAGCTAACCCAAAACCATAACTGTTAGGATCTTCCTCCAGAAGCGCTTTCTTTCTTGATTTACCAGCTCGTTCAGGCAAAAGACGTTTAGCTAAAAGCATAGTGCAAAGATAAGGCCAGTTGTTGTCCAACCTAATATTATACCTTTCCAAAGAGGCATTTAAAGCTGAAACATCAAAAATAGCGTTGTGAGCCACTAAAACGGTGTTTAGGCAATGTTCTTTTACTGTAGGCCAATATTGAGCAAAAGTAGGAGCATTTTTTACATCGCTATACTCTATACCATGTACTCCCACACAAACAGGAGAAAACTTCTCTTGGGGATTTATCAAAGACGAAGCTTCAAAAACAACTTGACCATCAAGAACTTCTTGAATAGCAATTTGGCAAATAGAATCGGAATGGAAATTAGCCAACTCGACATCAATAACCGTATAATGATTGAGTTCCATACTTTATTTACGTCCCATAATTAAAGAGAAAATTTACTTACTGACTGAGTCTAGAAGATCGTTCAAATTGCGCATAACTTTTTCCATACCCATAGATTGATTAGAAACGACGCAACGACGCATGGTATTGCCCTTTTTGAAATCATTGATAGTAGATTCAACTTCTTCGAGTGGCTCAATAAATTTTATACTCAGATTGTGCAAAAAGATTAAACCAGCCACAAAATTCATAGCTGCCATAAAGACAATTCCCCAAGCTCCAGTACGTCCCATATGTTCAGCTTGCTTGATAGAATTGTGCATAGCTCTCTGATTGAGTCTTTCCAGTTGCACAATAGCATCGACCACTATATTAAATTCTAGCTTTTTTCTCTCAAAAGCAGCTTGGTAATTTTGCCTAATAATATCTATATAGTTTTGCTCTCCCTTCTCGCTGACACAATTTTCCGCTTCTCGCAAAAAATGCTCAAATTTAGGTTGGGCTTTAACCCTGCGGATAAGTCCGCTATTCTCTTGAGTGAGCATAGCCATCATGCCCATAGAAGCATGGATCGTTGTTTCATTATTGGCCATTACCGCTTCTATGGAAGGCAACATGCGAGCAAAAATCCAAATGCAGCAGTAAGCTACTGCCAAATTGAAAAGTATAAAGCACCAAATGCTTATTTTAATCGATTTTGCAATTCTCATATCTTTTTATCCTTCGCCAAAGCCAACTTTCACACTAGGTTAAAGGAATATGCTCTTGAGGATACCCAACTTCGTGTTTAACAGATTTATCGTCGGCCATAACAGCAAAGATGGAAATAGGCCCAATTCTGCCACAGAACATCGTGAACATGATAATAATTTTGCCTATCTCGTCTAGCTGACAAGTAGCCCCTAAACTTAGTCCTACAGTTCCAAGGGCTGAAACCGCCTCAAAAAGCAACAATTTAGGAGCAATAGTTTGTGTCATAAAAAGCAAAATCAAGGCCGCAGTTAAAGTAAGCATAAAAGCTACCAAAATAGTTATAGTGCGCCTAACCACATCATGTGGCACCAAACGACGGCGGCATACGACTTCCTTTTCTTGGTTTAAATCAGTCCAAAAAGCCAAAAACATGATGGCTACCGTAACAGTTTTCATACCACCAGCAGTACCTCCGGGGCAACCGCCTATAAGCATAAAAACGAGAGTCATAAGCGTACTCAACGGACTTAAAGTACTAACATCGACCGCATTGAAACCTGCCGTTCGCCCTACAGCCGAAAGGAAAAAAGCGTTATGTAATTTATCCCAAGGAGCTAACTGAGTAAAAATGCCATTCCATTCCAAAGTAAGATAAGCGATAGTCCCTAAGAGCAATAGTAAAGCCGTAGTTACCAAAGCTAAAAAGCTGGCCAAAGAGATATGACGACGCCTAAACCATAAGGGCAAAGCCAGAAAAGTTAAAGGCGACATGCCTCCACAGATAACTAAAATAGCTACCGTATACAATATGCCAGGAGTATGAACATAATTTACCAAATTGCCGCTTTCTGGAGTCATGCCAGCATTACAAAAAGCAGAAATAGCCATGAAGGCGGCTTTGCCAAAAGCTTCGGAAAAAGGCATGCCCTGCCCTATTAAGCAAGCGGTCATTACCGAAGCGCCAATACTTTCTAAAACGAATACGTAAATAACGATAATGTAAAGAGAGCGCATAAGGTTGGGGCCGCTTTCCGTTTCTGAAAGCGAAGCTAGCAAACGTTCGTGACGCAAACTGAGTCTGCGTCCCATAGCATGCATAGCTAAAGAGGCTGTACCCATCATACCTAAACCGCCCAGCTGTACTAAAATAGCCAAAAAGACCTTGCCATAAACGGTAAAATCATGTTCTAAGTCCAAGCAAGTTAAGCCAGTAACACAAGAAGCGCTTACAGCCATAAAAGCAGCGTCGATATAATTTAAGCTGCGACATGAGGAAATGGGCAAATAAAGTAAAACGGAACCGACTGTGCAAAGAAGCACAAAAGTCAACAGCAAGAAACGGGCCGGACGATTGAGGAAAAAGTCTACACCGAAATCTTCGCGCAACTTCAAATTGCCATAACTATTGACAAAAAAGATGTCCAAGAAAACCGTTAAAGCCAAACAAGTGACAGTAAGCCAAGTTCCCTTAGCGATAAAACTTAAGCAAATAGAAAAAAAGCAAACTAGAACTATAGTTTTGGGCAAACGCGATTTAAGCTTCAGCGACCATTTATAAAATATCAATTGGCAAATTAATCCACCGCAAGCACATAAGGATAGCCCTAGTTGGTTATCTAAACCACATAAAAACCAAGTAATAAAAAATAGACCAGCAAAGCCACCTACAGCGCCGCCAATAGATTCTATTCCCTCTTGCTTAGAGTATTTAGCTTGCGTTTTCTCATGGCCTTGATAATGGACGACAGCGTTAACCAAAATAGAAACGGCTACAAAAACTGTCAGAGCCGAAAAAGGATCGCTAAAAAGGTAACGCCCGGCGGCACCGACGCAAGCTAAAGCATCGGCTAAAGCTAAGTATTTACCCAAGCGAGGATATCTATCCCAAAAAAGCCCAACAAGAACTGTAAGTATAAGTGTAAAGACAGCACAAGTGCTTCTAAAAAGGGACATTGAGCCATCATCTAAATCGAGTCCCAAAAAGATAAAAGCTAGCGGAGCTAAAGTCATAGCTGCGCTGCTAAAAGCAGAACCACTGGCCGCTTCACCGAAACGATTGTATATGGCCGCAACTTTATTTAGCATAGCTCACTACTTTTAGCGAAAGTTTTTCTGTAACTCGGCAATGGCCCGTTCGTTGGAGACGATAATCAGTCTATCGTCAGCCCTTAAAGGCACGCTTGGGTTGGGATGGATAATTTTCGAAGGATCTTCGGAACTGCGAATGCCAGCTACCATAACTTCAAAGCGCTTAGGCAATTCCAATTCTATCAAGTTTTTGCCTACCATACCTGGTTGCACTCTAATTTCGGTCAACAAGCAGTCATCTCCCAGATCTGTATCTACTACCATATTGCGGTTGATTAAACGCGTAGCAAAACGACGTCCAAATTCACGTTCGGGATTGATTACTAAATTGGCTCCCACAGCTTTAAGAATACGCTTATGCACGGAGTCACGCGCTCGAGCTACGATAAAAGGAGCTCCCAATTGGCTCAGTAAAGCGGTGCAAATAATCGAATCTTCTTTAGAACTATCGCCAATAGCACAAACGGCTGCGTCGCGCTTAGAAGGCTCGAGCCTAGACATATCAGTTTCGTCAGTAACCCTAATTTGCATAGCGTCGGCGACAAAAAGGGAAGCTTCTTCCACCAAAGCCAAATTGCGATCCACGGCCAAAACTTCGACACCTTTTTCGGAAAGTGTTCTAGCCAAGGACATGCCGAATTGTCCTAAACCTATAATAAGAATCTGCTGGCCCATAGAAATATTCCCTTCACAGCTACAACTAAAAAAGAAAATTATATTATATATCCGAGCAGTTTTTGTCGTGTAAATCGCTACACCTTTCTAAAGAGGAGAGCTGTTTAGGCTAAATAGAAAACCCTTAAAGCAAGCGGCAGGAAAAGAATAGCGCTTAATGGGAAATATTACTCTATGATTAACCCTAAATTTTCCGCTTTATTACTAGGCGCAGCTGTAGCTTTAGCCTTGCCCTCTTTAAGCTATGCTGACGAAGGTATGTTCCCTTTTAATGCTCCTCCCAAAGCTCAATTGGCTCAAAAGTATCATTTTGAACTGAGCGACAAATGGCTCAACGACGCTATGCACGCGGCCGTGCGTTTCAATAACGGCGGCTCTGGAGGCTTTATTTCTCCTGAAGGTTTAGTTATTACCAACCATCATATAGCCGACGAAACTCTTTCAGAATTGAGTACTCCCAAGCGCAATTTAATTGCCGAAGGCTTTTTGGCCAAAACTAGAGCTCAAGAACTGAAAGCGCCCAACTTAGAAATAAATTGCTTGCAATCTATTACTGATGTAACCAAACAAGTAAATGCTTCTGTTACTTCTAAAATGAGCGCTGAAGAAGCCTCTTCCATTCGTAAAGCTAATATTGCCAAGATAGAGAAAGAAGCCAATGAGCGTACCAAATTGCGCTGTGACGTAGTGACGCTTTATCAAGGCGGTCAATATTGTCTTTACACTTACAAAAAATATACTGACGTGCGCTTAGTGTGGGCTCCCGAACAAGGCATAGCTTTCTTCGGCGGCGACGCAGACAACTTCGAATATCCGCGCACCTGCTTAGACGCTACTATTTTCCGCGTCTATGAAAATGGCCAGCCAGTAAAACCGCAGCACTATTTTACCATCAATCCTCAAGGGGCGACCGAAAATGATTTAGTATTTGTAGTAGGTCATCCCGGCACAACCAATCGCTTGGAAACTTACGCCCAGACAGTACATACGCGCAACTTCAGTTTGCCCTATCGCTTGGCTAGAGCTAGAGCTATGGAAGCAGCCTATTTGCAATTTGCCGAACGCTCTCCCGAAAATGCTCGGCGCATAAATAACGATATACGCTCTATTGCCAATTCGCGCAAAGCTTACACTGGCATGTATCAAGGTTTGTGCCAAACTTCTATTATGGAGCGCAAAAAAGCTCAAGAAGATAAGTTGCGCCATTTGGTAAAAGATCAAACTCCTTGGCAAGAGATAGAAGAAGCTTGCCAAAAAGCTTGTCTTACAGAAGAGCCCTACAACCTTTTGGAAAGAGCCGACGCCTATCCCAGTCCTTTATTCTCTATAGCTAGACATATTGTACGTTTGGCTCGAGAAAAAGATAATGCTCAGCTCCATTTGCCCGAATACAATTCCACTAAGCTCGATTCACTTAAGCAAAAGCTCTTCTCACCCGCCCCTATCTATGCCGACGTGGAAAAAGCTCGTCTCAACGCCAGTTTTTCTTTCTTGGCTGAGCGCTTGGGAGCCGATAATGCTCAAGTACAAATCGTTTTGCAAGGTCAAAGCCCAGCTGATCGCGCTAGTTATTTAGTAGACAATTGTCGTTTGGCCGATGTAAAAGAAAGACAGCGCCTAGCTTCTCTCAGCTTGTCTGAATTGGAAAAATCGGATGACGCTATGATCCAGCTAGCTCTGGCTGTAGATAATGACGCTCGCCAAGTACGTCAAGCTTATGAAAATATTTTCAAAGCTCCCTCGGTACAAGCTTATGCCAAAATAGCTTCCGAGCGCTTCAAGATCGATAAAGGAGCGACTCCTCCCGACGCGACTTTTACTTTGCGCCTTTCTTACGGCCTAGTAAAAGGCTATAAAGATGGCAACCAAGAGATAAATTGGCGCACTACTTTGGGCGACTTATATGAACGTGCTGAAGAGCACCAAAATACGGTACCTTTCCAAGTGCCGCAATCTTGGCGTAACCATCAAGCGGACGTCAATCCCGATACCAATATGGTTTTTGTAGCCACTTCCGATACTATTGGCGGCAACTCTGGTAGCCCCGTACTCAATACTAAAGGCGAATTAGTTGGCCTCAATTTTGACCGCAACCAGTTTGGTAT
Organism: Candidatus Bruticola papionis; assembly: GCA_002407045.1. GTDB lineage: Bacteria > Vulcanimicrobiota > Xenobia > Xenobiales > Xenobiaceae > Bruticola > Bruticola papionis. The sequence goes on from DHKB01000013.1 coordinate 55,163, forward strand.
GGTACGCAACTTTGTCTATGATGAAGTAAAAGCTCGTCATATTTCAGTTGCTTCCCCGGCTATTTTGGAAGCCTTGCGCAGCGTTTACCACGCTGACGCCTTGCTTAAAGAACTTCTGCCTAATTCAAAGGTAAACAAATAAAACTACCTTCTAAAAAAACAGCCGCTTAAACTTTTGCTCAATCTAAAAGCAATTATTTAAGCGGCTGTTTCTATTTAGCGTAATTTAATCGGCAGTACTATCTCCACTAGGAAGAGGCTCTAGTCCTAAATGTTCGTAAGCTTTAGGGCCAGCTACCCTACCACGCGGCGTTTTGAGTAAGAAACCAGAAGCTAAGAGATAAGGTTCGTAAACATCTTCTAAGTTGTCCGGCTCTTCACCAATAGCTGCAGCTAAAGTAGTCAGTCCAACTGGCTGTCCTTTATAGGTATTGATTAAAATATCCAAAATGCGTCTGTCGATAGAATCGAGACCACAAGAATCGATAGACATGCGCTCCAAAGCATAAGAAGCAATTTCAGCGGTAATTTGCTTTTCTCCCTCAACTTGAGCAAAATCGCGCACACGCTTTATAAGGCGATTAGCAATACGTGGGGTCCCTCGACAACGTCTAGCAATTTCTAAGCTGCCCCCAGCATCGATACTAATATCCAAAAGTGAAGCGGAACGGCGCACAATCTTAGCTAATTCATCTGGTGTATAAAAATTTAATTGCATTAAAATGCCAAAACGCGAGCGCAAAGGAGCCGACAAAGCCCCTGAACGCGTAGTAGCTCCAACTAAAGTGAAAGGAGCCACACGATGTTGGATAGCGCCTTTAGAATTGCCTTTGCTGATAATGCGGTCGAAAGAAAGATCTTCCATAACTGGATAGAGTATTTCTTCAACAACATGGGAAAGACGATGTATTTCGTCTATAAAAAGAACTTGGCGCGGTTTTAAACCATGTAACAGCACCAAAAGATCGATAGGCCTGGAAATAGCTGGACCAGAAGTAGCTCTCATTTCTACACCCATTTCCGAAGCGACTAATTGAGCCAAAGTGGTTTTACCTAAGCCTGGCGGGCCGGAAAGCAAAATATGATCCAAAGGCTCACGCCGCTGCGAAGCTGCCTTGATAAAAACACGCAAATTTTCTACAACATCAGTTTGGCCCACATATTCAGCAATATTGTGAGGGCGCAAGCTCTTTTCGTTTTCACTCTCTTCCGCAGACGCTTTGCGAGGCGAAAGTTGACGAGGTAAATTGAACATAAGACTTTAATTGTTTCCTAACTCACTAACGGCGGCCATTACCAGATCGGAAGAATCGGCGGCCGTACCGGCTTCCAAAGCTGCTTTGACAGCGCTTTCCGCTTCTTCAGAAGTACAACCCAAACCGACCAACACAGCCACAGCCTCCAAAGCGGTCGGCGGTAAAGTGCTTTCCGGCTCGGTAGCCTTTTGAGAGCAACGCTCTTTTAGACTGTCAGCGCTTAAAGACATATTCTCAGACATAGCACTGATTTTTTCATTAAGCTCTAAAATTAGTCGCTTCGCAGTTTTTGGGCCAACGCCAGGCACTTTTTTCAGAGAGTCGACGTCGTTATCCAAAATACAGGCGGCCAAATCGGCAGGAGTATACTTATTGAGAATTTTTAAAGCGGCTTTGGGGCCTATACCAGATATAGTTGTTAATAATTTACAGAACTCGCGCTCTAAAGGCGTCACAAAGCCCACTAAGAATATTTCATTTTCACGCACAATCATAAGCGTTTGCAAACGATAGTGCCTATCAATAATACAACGAGCGGCAAAAGATTCAGTTACAAAAACTTCGTAGCCGATTCCGTTAATTTCCAGAACGACACGATCTTGGCCGCTATAAACACACAATCCCTCGATAGAAGCAATCATAACTTTACACTTTATTCCCGACTACAGCTTGTTATCTTTTTTAATAATCTGTTAATTACTGCTGATTTTGCTCTACTAAATTATAAAGCGAAAAAAAGAACGCTCCGCCTCCAAACGCTCGCTCAGCCAACTTAGGCTAAGTGTAATTTGAAACCGGAGCGCAAAAAGCGATAAGGGAGCAAGCCTAATTCTCGGCCTTTTCCACAATAAGCTTTTGCATTTCTTTGAGAGTTTTTTCCATATTGGGAGTTTTAAACTCTTCAGAATTGGCCTTATCAAACTCCATAGAAATATCGGAGCGAGAAATATTGATAGAAAGTATGCCTTTGCGAAGTAAACCAGCTACTACTTCACGACGTCCTTCCTGATCCAAATATTGGTTTACATCTCTGGGAGTAGCAGAAACGATCTTAAATTCATCTTTAGTAGCAGCTTCTTCACCGTCTCCGCGAGTTTTGCGACGTTCTTCAATAATGCGTCTTTCTTCTTGAGTTAAGTTAGGGTTCCAAACTTTTTTGGCAGACTCTTCTTTGGCCAAACGCTGTTTTTCTTGGAGCTCTTTAGTTCCAAAGCCAGCTCCAGCGGAAATAGTGGCATTGAAAGCGGAATGATGCTGCATAGTGAAAAGAATCTTGTTACTGTTGGCATTCCAAGGAGTAAAGTTGAGGAATCCTCTAATAGTGGTAAATACACCACGATAAATTCCGCTGACAATTACGCTGCTACCGGCAAATTGAGTTTTAGCTTTAGTCATGCCCAAAGTGTGTTCTAAGTCACCTACATTACTGTAAGCAGTAATAGCGGCATAACAGAAATAAGCTAGAACAAAGAAAGCGAGTAATATTAAGATAATCATAATACAACAAAAGCTCCTGGTTATCAGTTTTTGCCTAACGCAGCATAAAAAAACAAACTAAACAGCCCCAAAACGCTCTATAAAGAAAAGCTAAACGGCTGACAGTTCGCCTACCTCGTTGAAATTGATTTCGGAAGAACAACTGCGCACAAAAGCTTCTGCCAAGTCTACAGCAGCTTCCAAATCTGACCATTCCATCACTTCGTTGGGCGTATGCATATAGCGTATAGGAATAGAAATAATTCCCACAGCTATCCCACTATTGGCAACTTGAATAACTCCGGCATCAGTGGAAGTGACTGCCGAAGAAGGCTGAATTTGATACTTTATACCGAAATTTTCGGCTGTATCGAGCAAACGTTTAAAAACTAAAGGACTAGTGTTGGGGCCGCGCACAATGACGGGACCACGCCCCAAAGCAACGTCACCCAAAAGGCGCTTATCTAATCCTGGCGTGTCCATAGTGTGACAGACGTCAATAACTAAGGCTACCTGAGGATTTAATTTAGTTATAGCTGCTTCGGCTCCACGCATACCTACTTCTTCTTGTACGGCAGACAAAGCTGTCAACTCAACTTTATCTAGGCTGCCACTCAAGCGAGCGAAGGTCTCGGCTACAACATACATACCGGCTCGATTGTCTAAAGCTGGAGAAGAGACGCGCCGTTCTCCTAACTCAGTCAATTCGGAGACATAGCTGACAGGATCGCCTAAACGCACCATTTGTCTAGCTTCGGCGCCATTTCTGGCTCCAATATCGACCCAAATTCCGGTAATAGAAGGAGAAGCGGCACGTTCGCTATCGTTTTGCATATGGTGAGGTTTGGTGCCAATGACACCATAAACATCACATCCCTCAGTTTTTATAACCACCCGCTGAGAAATAGCCGTTTTAACGCTGTGACTGCCTATGGGTTGCAAATAAAGCAAACCATCTTCGGAAATATAACGAATGAGAAAGCCTATTTCGTCAGCGTGACAATCGAGAAGTACCCTATTAGGAGCGCCAGGGTTGAGAACTCCCCACACAGATCCCATAACATCTGAACAAAGTTTGGCAGCATGAGGGCGGATGTGGCTTAAAAAGACCGATTGCACGTCCTTTTCGCAGCCAGAAACACCGCGCACTGCAGTAAGTTGTTTCAAAAGATCTTTGTTCAGCATATTTTAGGCTACAACTTCCATTTCTCAAGAATAAAAAAACTTGGTAGATAAGGCCAATTTCTCCCCGCAGCGGGGCTTCACTCCAGACTTTCCTAATCCTGCCACCGAAAGGATACACAAGCAGGTTTACCCCTGAAAATATCAGAAAATACGTATATACAATTGCGAGCGGGTCTAGGATTGTAATTTTTGCTATCTCTTTCCCATAACTTGCCGGAGGTTTGCTATTTTGTCAACTCAATGGGACGATTACCCAAAAATCATTCTCAAAGAAGAGAATATTTCTAATAGTTCCGAAGATGTCTACGCAGTTAGGGAAAACTTGGCTGGCAGTTTAAAAGCCCCCGTGTCTGTAGGCCGAGCTATAGCCGTTCTCAATTCGCTTTTTAAAGAGAGCAAGATCCTTTATTTTTGCATAATTGGAGAGCTAAGCAAACTTACTATTCACAGTAGCGGCCACCTTTATTTTGAGATGCGCGATCAAAATAATCAAGGCGTTATCAGTTGCAAAATGTGGAGAAATCGTCTGGCCAAAAACAGAATCAGGCCAGAAAGGCTCAAGTTGGGGCAAAATCTTATTTTAACTGGACGCTTTAGCCTTTATGACAAAAATGGCAAGCTCGACTTTGAAGCAGATAATATTATTCCCTGCGATCAGGGCAAGCTTCTGGAAGAGCTGGAAGAATTGCGCCGCCGCTTACAAGCTGAAGGCCTTTTTGCTGCCGAGCATAAAAAAGCTTTGCCCACTTTTCCCAGAGTTGTGGGCGTAGCTACCTCCCAAAGCGGACAAGCTATTCAAGATATACTGCGTACACTTAAAAATCGCTGTCCCCATATAAAAATCGTGCTGGCTCCTTGCTTATGTCAAGGAAAGGGCGCCGAGCGCTCAATTATAAAAGCGCTCAAAGCTTTAGAGCAAAGGTCAGACGTGGATTGTGTTATTGTCGGTCGCGGCGGCGGCTCACAAAGCGATTTACATGTTTATAACAATGAAGAGTTAGTACGCTTTGTAGCCTCTTATAGTAAGCCTATCATTTCAGCTGTAGGCCACGAAGGCGACCATTTGCTTACCGATGATGCAGCCGACCGACGGGCCTCAACTCCTACTCAAGCGGCCGAGCTTG
>DHKB01000059.1:0-3309 GCA_002407045.1 Candidatus Bruticola papionis
CCCGAGCAAGGTGGATATCCTCAAGAGGATTATCCCTCTGAGCAAGGAGCTTATCCAGAGCAGCCTGCGCCTCCCGTGCCTAATGCCAACGATTTCGGACGTAAATCTGGAGATTTTGGCAATAGCTTAAGCAACACAAGCATGGGCTTCGATCCTAATGATCCTCAGCCGGTGCCCGTTCCTCTGAGTGGCAGCCGCTTTGATGCCGCCTCCCAAGTTTTAGATGATAACGAGCAGCCATCTCAAGGTGGCATTCGTCCTATGGGCTTCCCTGATAGTCGCGGTCAAAGCCAAAAAGCTAAACACAGTGGCGTCGGTTCGCAGCAACTCTTCGTAGAAGATCGTGAGCAAGCTGGCTTGGGTGAGCCTATGCAAACTAGTCCCTTTGTGTCACAGCAATCGGAGGAAAACGATATTGCTAGTTTACGCAGCGGCGGAGCTATGGGCGATGCAGTAATAAATCCCAATACTCCTCCTAGCTTCCCGCCCGGTGCTCCTCCTAAGCGTCCTTCTTTTACAGATGGTCCTGGAACAGTGCGTATTGCCAAGCAATTGCAACCTCAAAGTAGCGGTAGCAATATTATGGGCGTCATTATCGCTCTGGTTGTTATTGTCTTACTTGGCGGCGGAGGCTACTACTATTTCTTCTTCCCCAAAGGGCAGGTAAAAATAGCGGTTAACAATGCCCCTAAAGCTAAAGTTTCTTTAATTATGCAAGATAACGTCATAAAAACTGAAGACGTTGTCGACGGTAAGCTTACTTTGCGCATACCGTTAAATAAAGAACTTGTAGTTAGAGTATCAGCTGATGGCTTTAAAGATCACGACACTAAGCTTAATCTTAGTTCTGAAGCTCCCGTTAAAGATTTACAAGTTGATATGGTCGGTGCCCCGACTGGATTGACTGTGCATATTACCAATGAAAAGCTTCCTTCTCAGCCCAAAGTACGAGTTACTTGCGACGGTCAGTTGGTAAAAGACGGAGAGATGGTGGCCGCTGGAGGCTTGGCTAGATTTGAAGTGCCCACCGAAAAGCCTTTGGAAGTTACCGTTAGTGCTCCCGGTTTCTTAAAACACCAGGAGAAAGTGACTGTCGATCCCAGTGAAGGTGATAAAGACTTACAAGTCACTTTGAAGCGCAATAAGGGCACTGTGAGAGTTACTCCTAAGGGAGAGCGTTTCTCGCAAAGTTCTTTGACTATAGTTCTTATGCAAAACGGCAAAAAGATTACCTCTAAGAAGATTTCAGGCGGTCAATCAGCCGAATTTGAAATTGATTTAGGCAAGACTTATACTGTAAAAGCCAGCTCTAATTTGCACAGTCCGGCCAAAAAAGACGTAAAAGTCAACGCCAGCAAACCTGATGCAGAAGTTGTGCTTAATATGAACCTTACTCCTACTTTGAGAATTTTCACTAACGCCAATGCTACCGTTTACCTTAACGGTAAGTATGTAGGCAAGGCCGACGCTAGTGGAAGTCTGACTTTGAGCAGTGGCTTAGTAACCGGTCAGCAATACAAAATTACTTGCAAACGCGGTGGTTACAAAGATGGCGCTTCTAAGTTGACTATGAAACCCGGTGACGACAACCGAGTAGATCTCCAGTTGGAAAAGGCTCCGGAGCCTAAAAAACAGCCCACTTATGTATATGAAGAGGAAGCACCGGCCAGTTCTTCTTCTGGAAGTTACAACCCTGGAGGTTATGGCGGCAGCAGTTACGGTAGTGGAGACGCCTACTATAGCGGCGGTAGCTCATCTTCTGGTAGTTACTCTGGTGGTGGCGGCTCCTCTTCTGGTAGTTCCTCTTCTTCCAGCAGCTCTGGTGGTGGCAACTCTTGGGGTGGAGCAGAAGGCGGCTGGTAGATTGCGGTGATTTTGATCGTCTCTACAAATCCGACAGTCGATAGGACTATCGGTGTCCCCGTGTTGGTACCTCACCAAGTCCACCGCGCTGTCAGTTTACGTATCAGCGCGGGTGGCAAAGGGATTAACGTAGGAAGAGCTTGTAAGACACTTGGAGAGTCTTACTTAGTATCTGGCTTCTTGGGTGGTTCATCCGGTCAGCTTTTGCAACGCTTGACCGCCCAAGAAAATATCGCTACTTCTTGGCTTAAGTTCGACGATTTGGAAACTAAGATGAGCCACTTATTGCGCCACAGCCAAGGAGATTCTACCGTTATAAATGAACCAGGCCCAACCTTGAGTAAGAGCCATTGGCAAGAGCTAGCTAGCTTTATTTTAGAGCAAGGTACTCAAAGTCAAGCAGCTATTTTTGCTGGTAGCGTTCCTCCTGGTGTTAGTGCTAAAGATTACAGACAACTGTGCGTTCATTTAGCTCAACAAGTTGGTCCAACCTTAGTAGATACTCCCGGAGATACTTTAAAAGCAATCATCGCTGCTCCTCAAGGTTTGGCTATAAAAGTCAACCGTGATGAGCTTAGCGACGCTCTGAATATGTCAGTATCCAACTTGGAAGAAGTTATCGAAGCGGCTAGTTGCGTTTTCAAGCGTGGAGCCTCTTTAGTTTGTGTCACTATGGGAGAGGGCGGCGCCGTCGCTCTCAATGCAAAGGGAATATGGCGTTGCTCTTATTCTATTGATCATGTGGTTAGTTCTGTAGGCAGCGGCGATTCTTTTAGCGCCGGGTTGGGCTTACATTGCAGTAGGCACTTGCCTTTACCGGAAGCTCTACGTTGGGCCAGTGCTTGTGGTGCAGCTAACGCAGAAACAGAACTGCCAGCTGTATTTACCTTGGAAAGAGTTAAGGCTTTGCTACCTTTAATCAAGATCGAAAAGCTTTAGACTTAGTTTTGTTCTATGCTCTTCTAGTTAGCGATATTCGTAAAAAGTAAAAAGGCTCACTCGAAAATATCGAGTGAGCCTTTTTGTTGCTCAAATTAGCACTTAAAATTCTCCATCAGAGAATTGACTAGAGACCCATTCAGAAGCTTCTTTTATTTTTAGGTCCACAATGTCACTGGGATAGTTAAGATCAAATATGAGATCCATCATCAAAAACTTAACATATTCGTCTAATCTACAGTCGTATTTTGATGGAGGGAACTCCTCCCACACTTTTAACTGCTTTTTTTTCTGCTCATGCACCCCCTATCTCTCTTGCTTCTATAATGCGTCATAAACTTTTTTTCCCCCACAGCCTGTTGTGCTTGCCTGTTGCGCTTGTAGTTTTTAGCCTAGAAATGCAAATTGTTGTTCCGCCCGCCAGTTAGCTATTTTATGCTAGCTTCATTTTTTACCATATCTACGCTCCGGCTTCACTGGCCTTACGGCCAGAGGCCTGCGCTACCG
>DHKB01000059.1:3377-3581 GCA_002407045.1 Candidatus Bruticola papionis
AAAAATTTCGCTATAAGTTATGGTTACGGGCTCATGTTCATGTTGGCTGGCTCCAGCTAGCGGCTCTTCCAGGCTCGAACTGGCCTGACGGCCAATGTTCTTCGCCTTCCAGAGCCACTGCCTCCGCCTGTTGGTAAAAAAACTACGCCAACTTTCTCGCTGGAAATGAGTTACGAAGACTTATTAAAGCGTATGCTCTGCTCG
>DHKB01000024.1:0-22673 GCA_002407045.1 Candidatus Bruticola papionis
TATCTATTTTTTCTCTGGCTATTTCTTCAGGTTTAAGAGAAGCGGCGCTCACTTTTTTTTGCCTCGTTATTTAAGTTTTTGGCGGCTTAACGCTTTAATATTTTTAGCCAACGCGTTTTGTCTTAAAACAGATTGGCAAAAAAATAAGGCAAGGGCACATCGTCCTGCCTTATTTTTTTCTATTCAGCTTATGCGCCCTGCCCCAAAAATGTCCATTTTCTGAAAAGTGGCTTATTCCAGCACTTTTTAATTATAAAAACTGCTATAAAGTCATGTGCTTTTGTGTAAGTTCATATTTTTGAAAGTTTATGCTTTATGTTTGGCACATACTTCAGCTACAGCATTACTTACCAATTGACTAATAGTATCGACTAGAGCTTTGTCAGCGCGGGTTTCTATATTTAAGCGCAGCAGTGGCTCAGTATTAGAAGCTCTTAAGTTAAGTCGGAACTTGGCATATTCTAAACTTAAACCGTCTAAATGATCTTCAGCTAAGGTGGTGCCGTAGTCTGCCGTCAAGCGTTTTTTCAACTCGACAAAAATAGTTTCCGGCTGGCAATTTATGCAAAAATTTATTTCGCCGCTAACTGGATAGCGCTCCATCATATTGCCGATAAGCTGAGAAAGCGTTTGGCCACGTTGGCCCATATATTCCATAAGCATAAGCCAAGGCAAAATACCGCCGTCACAGTAAAAAAAGTCTTTAAAGTATTGATGAGCCGACATTTCGCCGCCGTAAACTGAATCGTATTGGCGCATAGCTTGTTTGATAAAAGCGTGGCCCGTTTTGGACATAACGGGTTGGCCTTTGGCTTGAAGAACAATTTCTCGCGTGTTCCAATAGAGGCGTGGATCGTGAATAATTGTAGCGCCAGAATTCTTGTGCAAAAAACGGCTGGCAAACAAGCCCACTAAATAATATCCTTCAATAAATTGCCCTTTTTCGTCAAAGAAGAAGCAACGATCAAAATCACCATCCCAGGCGGCTCCCAAGTTGGCTTTATATTTTATGACAGCTTTGGCGGTATTTTGCCTATTTTCTGGCAGCAACGGATTGGGAATACCGTTGGGAAAATGGCCATCCGGTTCGCCGTTGACAATATGCAATTTTATGGGCAATTTCTCAGCCAAACGCTTTACAATTACGCCAGCTCCGCCGTTACCGCAATCGGCAACTACCGTTAAATTGGCTTTTTTTATAGCTTCCAAATCGACTAAATTTAAAACAAACTTGATAAAGCGGTCGTGAATTTCTTCTTTGACTGTCTGGCCTGGAGCAGCTAAATTTAAGCTTTTTATATCTTCAGTAAAATTCCAATCTTGAGTTACTAAGCGGCGAATTTCAGCTAAACCGTTGTCTTGGCATAAAGGACGGGCACCGCCTAAAGCCATTTTTATACCGTTATATTCTTTGGGATTGTGGCTGGCTGTCACCATAATACCGCCGTCAAAGCCTAAAGCTCCGCAAGCGTAGTAAATTTCTTCTGTGCCGCATAAACCAATATTAGCAACTTCGACGCCGAAAGTATTTAAGCTGCGGCAAATGGCCTCAGCTAAACTAGGGCTAGAAAGGCGAATATCATAACCGACGGCAACTTTTTTAGCACCAGTTACTTTAGCAAAAGCCATGCCCAGACGTTCGGCAACTTTTTCATCTAATTCTTGAGGTACTCTTCCGCGAATATCATAAGCTTTAAAAGCAGATAAAGCATAGGTTAAACCGTTGCTCATATTTTAACCTTGTAACCTTTCAGTGAATAGAAAAAAATATTATATACAGCAAAAAGCCTGCCCTAAACATTATTTTTAGAACAGGCTATCTAAATTTTAGGCCAATTCGGGAGGCAACTTCTCAACTAATTTTTTGACATTACCTAGCTGATCCAAAGGCACAACTAATAGATTATTGGCTGACTGGATAACGGCCATATTATCTACGCCAACTAAGGCTATATGGCTTTTAGGATTATCAGTAAAGATAATATTATTATGTGAACGGTAGACGCTAATATGACCTTGATATCTGTTTTGGTCTTCGTCATGCTCAAAGAAAGGAGCTACGGCCATCCAATCTCCCAGATCGAGCCAGTTAAAATCAGCTTCCACGATACGGATTTCCTTAGCACGTTCCATAATTGCATAATCAACCGATATCTTACGCATCTTTTCAAAGGCAGAGGCTAAAGCTTTTTCCCATTTAGCGGTGCCATACACTTTGAGGGCGGGCTTTAAATAGTCCAAATGTTCTGGTAATAAGCGAGCAAATTCTTCTAAAATAGTTTCTGTTTGCCAGACAAACATGCCGCTATTCCAGAAGAAATGGCCACTTTCAAAAAAAGCCTGAGCTTGCAACTCTTGGGGCTTTTCTTTAAAACGCAGCAACTGGTAGTGCTTGGGAGCGTCGGGAGTGAGAAGTTCGTCAAAGCCGGGATGGTTAGCTGGATCGTCAATTTGCAAACCGCATTCTAAGTATCCGTAAGCTGTAGCTGGATAGGTTGGCTTTATACCTAAAGTGTAAATAGCTTTAGAATGCTGAGCTCCGGCAGCGGCGCTTAAAATTACTTTTTGAAATTTGTCAGTCGGCTCTATGTAATGATCGGAAGTTAAAACTAGCATCGTACAATCACCGAAGAGCTTTTGCACTAAAAGGGAAGATAAAGCTACGGCTGCAGCGGTGTCACGGCGACAAGGCTCGCCTATAATTTGCGCGTCGGAAAGTTCTGGCAATTGTTCTTTGACCAAGCCAACAAAGTTTTTGTTGGTTAGTACTAAAATGCGCTCTTGTGGTACTAATCCTTTAAGGCGATCAAAGCTCTGTTGTAAAAGAGTGCGGCCGCCGAACAAGTTCAAAAACTGCTTAGGTCTGGCAGAAGTACTGACAGGCCAAAAACGCGTACCGACGCCGCCGGCCATAATAACGGCAGCTAATTTGGGCAAATTATTAGACAAGTTTTCGCTCATTTTTTGTTTTGAAGAGAGGTACTCTTTCTTTCCAAACTCCGCTAAAAAATTCCGGCTTAATTCGGTTTAAGTCTTATAACTCCCCTTTAGGGAATACACAAGCAAAGAAGATATAAACAAGTGGATGCTTTGCCAAGAAAACTACGTTTTAATAGGGATTTTTTGCTCTATTTTATGGAGTAAGTGGTTTTTTCGTTCTTTTCTCTAATTAGTTTTTTGGGGCAGGCACATTTGTTTTGGGGGCGTATTCTTAGAAGCCAGGCTTGTAAGCATATTGGTTATATTTTGAGGTTTAACAAGCCGAAAGCTGAGGATATAAATGAAAACTTATCGCGGCAAGATGCGTTTAGTCAAATTGGAAGGCGCTTCCTGGATGTTAGAAACTAGTGAGCGTCGCTATCCTTTGCAAGGCCTTCCGCCGGAATTTAAGCAAGAAGGGCTAGAAGTTGAAATAGAAGGGGAAGAAGAGGCTATTTTCAACTTTTTAATGGCTGGCAAGACGCTCAAAATTAGCAAAATTCGTCGGCTTTAAAGTTCGCTTGTATAATTTTTAATTTTCGTCTATCTGATGGACACAAACGATAAGTAGGCGACTGTTCTTTATAAGCTGTTCGCCAATATTAAGGAGAAGATCGGTGACTGAAACCAACTCTGAAGTAAAAGAACGAGGCTTTGCGCCCGAAATCGTCGAGCAAGCTGAAGCTCAATTAGCCAAACTGCGCCGCGGTACGGCTGAAATTATCAGCGAGAAAGAGTTGAAGTATAAAATTATGCGCAGTTTGCGCGACAAAAAGCCTCTGCGTATTAAATTAGGACTCGATCCTACCGCACCTCATATTCATTTAGGCTTTGCTGTTGTATTGCGTAAATTGCGTCAGTTCCAAGATTTTGGCCACAAAGTCATTATTTTAATTGGCGATTTTACTGCTCGCGTAGGCGATCCTACCGGTCGTAGCCAAACTCGTAAGGTTTTGAGCATTGAGCAAATCCAAGCCAACGCTGCCACTTATAAGAACCAGCTCTCCGCTATTTTGGATCCGGAACGTACCGAAGTGCGCTTCAATTCCGAGTGGTTGGAAAAGATGAACTTTAACGATGTTATTGCTCTGTGCTCTCGCTATACGGTAGCTCGTATTATGGAGCGCGACGATTTCACCAAGCGCTTTACTTCCGGAATTTCTATTGGCGTACACGAATTTCTCTATCCTTTGATGCAAGGTTGGGACTCTGTAAACTTAGAGGCTGATTTAGAAATGGGCGGTACCGATCAGAAGTTCAACAACTTAGTCGGTCGTGAGTTGCAAACTCAAGTAGGACAAGAGCCTCAGTGCGTTATGCTTATGCCTATTTTGGAAGGTTTAGACGGCGTACAGAAGATGTCCAAGAGCCTGGGCAACTATGTTGGCATTACCGAAAGTGCTCAGGAAATGTTCAATAAGCTCATGTCTTTGCCCGACGATAAGATCCGCCGCTATTTCGAGCTTTGTACCGATGTCGATTTAGACGCTGTAGATAGAGCTATTGCCGACAATAATCCTCGCGATACCAAGCGTTGGTTAGCCCGTGAAATTATCTCTCTCTACCATCCTGCTGAGGAAGCCTACGCTGCTGATGCTGAATGGATGAGAGTTGTTTCTCAGGGCTCGGTTCCTACCGATATTCCTGAAGTAAATGTAGGTACAGGCTCTATCAATGTTGTAGAGCTGATCGTAAAAGCCGGTTTAGCTCCCTCTAAGCGCGAAGCCCGTCGTTTTGTTACTCAGAACGCTTTGTCTATTGATGGAGAAACGATTAGCGATCCTACGGCTACTATCGAAATTACTACCGGTAAAACCATTAAAATCGGCCGCAAATGGCGTAAACTTGCTTAATTAGCTGCTGAATTTAACTTATAAAAGCGCTTTGGTTCTTTTAATAAGATAGGCTAAAGCGCTTTTTTTTTGTCGTATGGCCAACAATGATGATTAAATAGTGCTAGTTACGCTAAGCAGTGCACAGTCTCCCATTAGCTAGTTATTGCTGTGCAGCATAAACTGCATTTGCCTAAGTGAAATTTATAGCCGCTCAAAACGTTCGTTATACCCACCGGAGAAAACTTTATCGCGTTAGCGATGTTTTCAGCGATATAACTAACTAATCGACATGGCTATAAATTTAACACCAACATGTATAGCGTAAAACTGTTTAGCTGCGTAGTTTTTTAGCCTAGAGATGATAATTAGTGTACGGCCCGCCTGTTAGCTATTTTGTGTTAGCTACATTTTTTACCATATCTACGCTCCGGCTGACTGGCCTAACGGCCAGAGGCCTGCGCTACCGATATGGTGAAAAAATTGCGCTATAAGTTTTGGCTGCGGGCTAATGTCCATGTTGACTAGCTCCATTAGCGGCTCTTTCAGGCTTGAACTGACCGAGCTGAAGCTCGGCCAATATTCTGCGCCTTCAATTCGCCACTAACTCCGCCTGTTGGTTAAAAACTACGCTTACAAAAGGCTTAACAGGTACAAGTGCAGAAAAACAGCACGATTATTTGCAAATGGGATATTTATTATGGCCTACACTGCTCTTGAAGCTGCGGAAATTGCTTTAAATCTACTTGGCAAACCATCTAGTGTTCGCGAGATTACTAATTATATATTGCAGCATAAACTTTGGAAAACTTCCGGCAAGACCCCTGATGCCACCATTAGAGAAAGAATTTATCGCGACTCACAAAAGAATGGCAGAAAATCTAAAATTTGTAAAGTTGGCCGCGGTATTTTTGATTTACGTGAACGCCATGGGATTTCACAGCCATTAGAAGAACAATTGGAATATATTGTCAATAATAACAGTTTAGAAGAAAATGGTTATACAGAAATAAATGTACCAGAAGCTGAAGAGCAGCAGCCAAAACGTGTTGAAGAAAATGTCTATTATAATGCTTCTGAAGTAAAGAAAATTCTTCGCGATAGACTTATCGATATGAATCCATATGCTTTTGAACATGTAATCGGTAAGCTTTTAGAGGCCATCGGCTTTAAATCTGAAGTTACACAAAAAAGTCGAGATGGTGGAATTGATGTTGAGGGTGAATTAGTTATTGATGGTGTAATTCGCTTCAAAATGAGGGTTCAGGTCAAAAGATATAAGATAGGTAACAATATTTCAGCTCCAGTTGTCCAGCAATTGCGCGGGAAATTGAGAACTTCGCTTTTAGAACGCGGTCTGGTTGTCACTACCAGTGATTTTACCAAAGACGCTTATCAAGATGCTGTAGCTGACGGCATGCCCAATATCGATTTAATGAATGGCGAAAAATTGGTAGAGCTGCTTTTAAAATACGAAATAGGAGTAGAATCGCAAAAAGTCTACACTATAGATGAGAGCATGTTTTCCAGTCTAAACGCGGTGGCTTCAGTTAGCGATACTAATAGTGCGTCATCGGCCTGTTAGTTAAAAATACGAATTGTACGTATTTATGCACAAAAAAACTGCGCTCATCCAAATAAAATTTATAGCCGCTCAAAACGTTCGTTATACCCACCGGAGAAAACTTTTCGCGTAAGCGACGTTTTCGAGGAGGGATATAACGAACTTAAGCAATGAGGCTATAAATTTAACACAGCACGCACAGCGCAAAAACGCTAATCTATAAAGTCTGCACTTGTTTGCTTATTTATTGGGCTGCGTAGTTTTTTCAGCTTAGAGACGCTAATATTGTACGGTCCGCTCTTTAGCTATTTTGTGTTAGCTTCAAATTTCGCTATAAGTTTTAGCTGCGGGCTCATATTCATGTTGGCTGGCTCCAGCAGCGGCTATTTCAGGCTTGAACTGACCGAGCTGAAGCTCGGCCAATATTCTGCGCCTTCAATTCGCCACTGCCTCCGCCTGTTGGTTAAAAAGCTACGAGTGTAACTCGCTTTAATATATTATAAAGCTAGCATTCAGAATGGCCGCAAAGATAGCACTTGGTGCAGCCTTCAATATTGATAAAGCTGCTGTTGCCGCATTCTGGGCAAATATCGGCGGTAATTTTACCAATAGCTTCAGCTTTTTGGCGTATTTCTTCCAACTCTGGGTTCTCTTCTGGAGCTAAATAATTGTCGGACAGAGCTTGGGAAATAGCATCAGGTAATGAACGTACTTTGTTTTTGCCAAAGCCGACAGAACTCTGACCGCCGATACCACCAAGTTGTTCGACAATTTCTTTGACGCGTTCTTTCGGACTAAGCGGAGAATTGACGCGCAACAGAATAGAAGCAATGCGGCCTAAGGCTTCGGCCATAGCTTTAATGTCCGATCCGCCTTTACCAATTTCGATGAAAACTTCAAAAGGCTGGTTATTCTCATCATCATTCATAATGATATGAGCTGTACCGGTAGGAGTAGACTTCGTAACAGTTACGCCGCGACGCACAGTAGGACGAGGACGCACTTTAGGCTGTCTCTTTTCAACAACTTTTTTCTCTTCTTTTTTAGGTTCTTCAGCAACTTTTTGAGGCTCTTTTTCGGCACTGAGCACTTGCTCATCTCTAGATTTATCTCTATAGATGGTGCCACCTTTGCAACCAAGTTTATACATAAGCTCATAAAGCTCACGCACTTGATCGACAGTATAATCGGCAGGGACGTTGCAAGTTTTGGAAATAGCCGAATCTACCCAATACTGAATATCAGCTTGCACTTTAACATGCTCTTGAGGCGTAAGATCCAAAGCGCTGACAAAATAATCTGGAGTAGGCTCGCCAGGATGCTTTTGCTGCCACTCGTCTAAAACAGCCACTTTCTCTACGTGGACGCCTAAGCGACTCTTGCGAGTGTAAGACCAAAAATAGAAAGGCTCGATACCTGTAGAAGTTCCGACCATTGTACCTACAGTACCGGTAGGAGCTTGAGTAAGCAAAGTAACGTTGCGAATGCCTTCTTGGGCAATCTTGGCGCGAGTCTCTTCGGAAAGGCGCTGGATAAACTTGCCTTGTAAATATTTGTCCTTATCAAAGCGAGGGAAACTACCTTTTTCGGCAGCTAAGTCGGCAGAAGCTTGATAAGCTGTTTCGGCAATAAACTTATAAAGTTTCTTGATAAATTCTTCTGATTCGGGAGAACCGTAGCGGAGTTCTTGTCTAACTAAAAGTTCAGCCAAACCGACAGTACCTAAACCGATGCGGCGTTCTTTAGATTGTTGCTCTTTATTTTGAGTGAAGAAGTAGGGAGTAGTATCGATAATATTATCTAAGAAACGGACGGCATATTGGACGGTTTTTTTCAAGGTGTCCCAATCAACTTGTCCATCTTTACTCATCTTGGAAAGGTTGATGTGGCCTAAATTGCATACTGACCAAGCGGGCAAAGGCTGTTCGCCACAAGGATTGGTACAAACTACGCGTCCTTCCGGATAATACCAAGAGTTGGAAAGCTCGTTGCTGCGATCGATAAACCAGACGCCAGGTTCAGCTGAGGCCCAAGCACTTTCAATAATATTATTCCAAATATCTCTAGCTTTGACAGTTTTATGAACGATAATCTGGCCGCCTTTTTCTTGCCAATCTTTAATATCGCCATGCCATTGGTCGGCGTATTTAGGATCGTTAGTATCGGGGAAGATTAAATTCCAATCGGCGTTGTCATGGACAGCTTGCATAAAGTCGGCGGTAATACCTACAGAAATATTGGCGTTGGTTATTTTGCCCGCTTCGCGTTTAGAATTGATAAATTCAATAATGTCGGGGTGCCAAACGTTCAGAATGAGCATAAGAGCGCCGCGACGGGAGCCACCTTGTTCGATTAAGCCGGTAACGAAACTATATAAACCGCCCCAAGAGACTGAACCGGAAGAGCGGCCGTTGACGCCTTTTACGTAAGAATGGCGCGGACGCAAAGAAGAAAGGTTGATGCCTACGCCGCCGCCGCGACTCATTATTTCCGCCATATGGGAAAGGGTACTTATAATACCGTCGCGAGAGTCGTAAGGACTGGGCACTACAAAGCAATTGTAGAAAGTCAGTTGTTGACTGCTGCCGCAAGAAGAAAGAATGCGACCGCCAGGCACAAACTTCCAACCTTCCAAGAGCCAGCGGAAATTGGTCTGCCATGTTTCGCGATCTTTTTTGTTTTCAATTTGGGAAGCGCCTTTAGCTACGCGATCCATCATGTCTTCCACGTGAAGCTCCAAGGGCTTGTCTACGTGTTCTTTGACAGTCTGGAAAGGTGAGCCGTCACGCAAAGTAACGCTTACACTGTCGCCGTCAATTTCGGTAATTTCCCCAATTTCACGCTGACTGCTCTTAGGATCCAATAAAACAACAACGGTGTCGCCTTTAGCTAAAGTATCCTTTGAACCGTCTTTTAAGGAATAGCGATCTAAAAAGATCTTTTCTCCCAAGCTGGAAAGTTTATTTTCCTGCGACAAGTAAGTCGGTTGCATGGCAATAAAGGCCTCCAAAGAATAATAGACGCGCTTTCTGTTCGATTTAAAGTCCCCTCAACTTATCATCACATAAAACAGCTCGAAACGCGTTCCGCGCTTTTCTCCGTGTAAAAGCAAAAACCTATTTCAGATAAGGCAAAAATATAAGGCTACAAATTTGCTTGGAACTTGCAGCCTTGTATTGCGTTTTTATATACAGTTATTTGTAGCAGCAATTATTCTTTACAACGCAAAGCTACTGCCAAAAAAGTTAAATATCGGCAAGCGCCTGCTTCTATAGATTTGCGATCGTTAATAGAGTAGGGGTTGTCTTGGGCAATCCAATCGGCCCATAATTCTTCATTGCCTTCCATTTCTTTTATATAAAGCAATTCAGCACCTTGACTACCTGTAAAAATTTGACGCCAGTAATTTATATCGCGCATATATTCTAATTGCTCCGGCGTCCAAGAAAGTAGCAATTCCTGAGGATAATTGCTGCGGTAATCGGCTTTGGTACCAGGAATAGCTAAGTAAATCAGCCCGTCCTTTTTGATAAAGGGCAATAATTTTTCATCTAAATAAGTTTCAGATCGGCCAAAATAATTGTAAGAATCTACACTGACTAAACCGTCGAAAAATTTTTTTTCAAAAGGCAGATTTTCCGCATCAGCTTTGACAGGAATCAATTGTTGGCGGGACACTTGGCAAGAATCAAAAAAAGCTTGATTCTCTTGGGGATCACTCCATAAATCGGCAGCATATACTTGCAAATCGTATTCTTTAGCTAAAAACAAACTGGTTAAGCCTTGGCCGCTGCCCAAATCGCAAACGCGACTATGCGGAGCCAGTTTATTATTAAGCATAAGTTCTTCCAAAAGCTTTAAAGGGTTGGGGCCCATAATTTTGGAAAAGAATTTAGGGTCGTTATACTTTGAACTTTTTATATATTGCATATAAAATATCTCCTTGCAACACGTAATTTCTTATAGACTGAAGCTGAAGTGTATTTATGTATCTAAGTTTGGCTTAATGGCGTAACGTTTGGCGAAGCTATCCAGACAATCTCCTAAGATCGCCAAACATTCGGCAAAAGGGCGACCGCGATCGTGCTGGCTCAGTAAAAACGTAAAAGGCGCGTAAAACTCTACAGCCAGTCTTGGAGCAGGGGCGGGGGCCAATTTGTTTTGCTCAATCATGGTTTGGAAAATATCTTGCATATATAATAGCGGCCCACGCCCCAAATAATTTTCGTACAGTTCGGCAAATTCGGCGCTGCCATATTGCTCAATAATAAGTAAGTGGCGAAACTTTGCTCCCACTTCGTCCAGCGCCCAGAAGCCGAACTGCGCTTTGGTAAAAGCTATCGCCTGTGACAATTCAGTATGCGTGTAACTTGCAGGATTGGCACTAAACGTCTCTTCTGGCACTGCATATTTTTGGGCCGCCAAGCTGTCTTGCTCAGCCATTTGCCTGGTTATTTCGTCTAAAATGGCTCGCTTGTCGGCAAAATGTTTATACAGTGCTCCTTTGCTGAGCCCCAAGCGGCCGGCCAGATCGCTTACCGAAGTAGCCTCAAAGCCCTTTTGAGCAAAAAGATCTAAAGCCGTCCGCCAAATTCTCTCTTTAGTGCCAATCATCGTTGGGGTTGCCTCCTTGACAAGGTAAACTATCGTTTACTATAAATAAAAATATAGTAAACGCTTGTTTACTTGTCAAGGAGGCCGCGCAAAAACAGCCGCCGACCGAGGCTATCAAAAGTCTCTGTCGGCGGCTGTTTTTAGGTGCACCGTGCCTGTAGCCGCGCGGCACTTCTTTTTTTAGTGTAGTTGGCGGCTAATTGGGTGGCTAATTTGGCTTTAGCGTTGGTTAAAAAAAGCTTGGCTAAAGCGCAGGATCAACTAATACTTTAATGCAGTTGTGATCCTGCGCTTTGGAAAAGGCGTTTAAGCCTTCGCTTAAAGGATAGACCGCGCTGATAAGCGGCTCCGGATTGATTAAGCCCATTTCCATAGCTTTTAAAGCCGGAGCAAAGGGGCCGCAGCGCGATCCCAGCACAGCTATTTCTTTTACTACTATAGGAGCCAAATTTAAGTTGGAATTAGCCGCTACTGTAGACTTTAACACGATGGTGCCGCGCGGCTTCACGTTGGCGATGGCCATCTCTAAGCCGTTGGGGCTGCCGGTAGCCTCTATAACTACGTCGGCTTGTTGTGGCTTAAAGTCAGACAAAAGCTGTGTTTTGACGCCCATTTGAGCAGCCACTTGCAGCTTTTGCTCATGCTTGCCTATAAGAGTGAGGTCGAGGCAACTTAAGCGCAAGACGGCGGCAGCCATCAAGCCCAGTTTGCCATCGCCAAAGATAAGCACTTGGGAATTGGGCTGCAAATGGAGTTGTTCAACAATTTCCCAAGCTGCGGCCAGAGGTTCGGTAAAAACTGCTTGGCGGTTGCTTACAGAAGTTGGTACTTCGTACAAGTTTTTTACCGGCAGCAAAGTATAAGGAGCGAAAACGCCATGGCGTCTGTCAATGCCCAAAGTGGTACGGTTAGGACAATGACGAGCGTCAGAATGGGCTAAGCACCAAGAACAATGGCCGCAGCCACAATTAATTTCGCCTACAACACGTTTATGTAACCATTTTTGCTTATCAGCATCTGTACATTCGGGGCCCAATTCTTCGACAGTACCCACAAACTCGTGACCCAGAACGCCGGTAAAATCCATATAGCCGCGACATAGCTCCAAATCTGTATTGCAAAGGCCGGCCAATTCTACTTTGATAAGAGCTTCAGAGCCAATTGCTTGGGGGCGAGGAATTTCTTTTATTTTTAATTTCTGATCAAAAAATATCGATTTCATCATATTTTTCCTAAAATGCTAAAAAAATAGAACCTTCACTTCATTTTTTATAAAATGCAGAAGATTCTATTTGTCTAAAGAGAGCGACAGTGCCTACAAAAAAACTGTCCGACAATACCTTGTCTTGCTCTTAATTTAATTACTCGGCTTTATCAAAAGCGGCTACGGCTTCTTCGTTAGTATTGAAAATACGGAAGATCTTAACTAAGCCTGTAATAGTGAAAACTTTTTTAATTTGCTGGTCGACGCAAACCAAAAAGATATGGCCGTTGTGCTCGCGTACTTTCTTAAGAGCGCCAATTAATACGCCCAAACCGGTACTGTCGATGTAACGAACTTGCTCGAGGTTGACGATCAAATTGTAAGCGCCTTTTTCGATTAAAGCGTTGATAGTATCTTTTACTTTAGGGGAGGTATAAACGTCTATCTCTCCGCTGACGTCGATTTGCTCAGCAATATTTTCGATAGTTTTTGTGCTGACCTTAATATCCAAAATTAGGCCCTCCATGTTGTAGTGACTTTGACACTCCCCGAACTTCTTAAAAAGGAAAGGGGATTCTTGGTTCGTCGAGCACTCTTCTCAAGTAAGAACGAAAGAAATGTCTTATATGCTCTCCCCAAGCGTGGATTTCCGTGTGTCTCACGGTACTTAAGATAAAAAATTAAGCTTGTTGCGGATTTTGACCCTGAATTGCGGCGAAATCTTCAAAATCCTGCATGTCTTTTTCGTCTAAAGGCTGAGTAATCTCGGCGCTTTCTGGCTGGGAAAGGGCAGCAGTACGCTCGGCTTTAGCTTGAGCGTAATGCTCACGCACACTGTCACAATAGCGTTTACCTTTAGCAATAGCTTCGGAGGTATTGGCCCTCAATTCGTCGGCAGCTTCGGCAGCTTTGCGACGGTAAGTTTCAAACTTGTCATTGAGCATTCGGCGACTCTCTTGGCCGGAGCGAGGAGCTAAAATCATACCGACAGATACACCTATAGCCGTACCGGCCAGCAAACCAATCAAAAAGCCTATTCCATCGTTATTTTTGCTCATCTTTTTAGGCACCTCTTGCATAAATGAGTTAGACCTCTGCAACTTCTTAGCAAGGCAGAATATTCTTGCCCTGGTGATAGCTTTAAAAACTTGACAATAAGCATATTAAAGCCGATCTAGGCAAGCATAATTTTATACTGCTCCCGTGTCCTGCGGTACAGTTGGCTCCAGACTTTCGCTAATAGGCAGTGATGCCCTGCCCACCTTACACTGACAAAAAGAGATTGTTAAGCTGTTTTTAGTCATTTGCCTAGTTTTCAAAGCCTAATCTGCAGCCTTTGTAGATAGGAAATAGGCAGAAAAGTATAGCAGCCAGAACAGTAAAGCAAAATACTGCCAATAGACACTTTCCATTAGGAACAAATATCGCTTCACTGCTTAAAAAACTGTAGAAAGCGCAAACTTTATTGATAAAGTTGCCGCCTAGATAACCAAAAATAAGGCCTAAAAAAGCGCCAGTCAATCCAGTAGCCAAGCTGCGAACAAGGTAAATTTTGCCAATATCGCTTGGAGCAGCTCCTAAAGCTCTATAAAGGGCCAGCTTACGACTGTGATTTTTTATTTCTAAATTTAAGTTGGAGTATAAAGTAAAACCAGCACAACAACTTAACAAAATACAGAATATAACAATACCTAAACGGACCCAAGTAAGAGCTTGAGAAGCTTGTTGCGCCAATTCTACTCCTGGAGCTTTAAGGCGCAATTTTTCTAGCTCTTGCAAAAACAGGGGAATTTTGGTGTTATCTTCCACATAAACTAAAGCTGCTTGGCATTTTAAAGGTTCTGCGCTTAATTGTTGGGCCAGATCGTAGGGAATATTAGGGCCGCTGACGCCTACCAAAGGTGAAATGCCGACAATTTGGCAACGCAAGTTGGCTTTAGTTTGGGAGTCAATAGAAAAAGTACTGCGTCCTATTTCTAAAGTAAAATGGCGGCCAATTAAGGTTTGAGCACTTAAATTAGGCAAATCGGTATGGATACTGACACCAGAAAGTAAAGCATCAACTACCGCCGAAGAAAGCAGGCATTCTACTTCTTGCTGGCCGCTTAATTGAGTTGAAAGTGGAGAGGCAGTGGCCGCGAGCTTGTTGTTATTGTCAGGGCGATCAGAGCGAGCGATAGAACTTTCCTGTGAAGTTGCGCCAGTAAATTGAGCAATAAAATCTCTATCGACAGCATCAACTAAGATATCGCTGACAAAATTTTGCCCAGCGTAAGAAGCTTTTATAGAAGCGGGACGTTCTAACCTAGCCAAGCGATAAACGGCCTTAACGCCATCGGCTTGGCGCAAATCTTGCAAGTTTTGCTCACTTAAACCATTGTCTATGCTTAAAGGGCCTAAGCTGAAGCGGTCAGCTTCAACTCGTACGTAATTGGGCAAATCTCCTACTAAGCGCTTTTGGACTATTTCTTCCAAGCCGAAAGATACGCCTAACAATATTAAAGCGGAAGCAGATACAAAAGTTAGACAAAAAATGGAGCTAAATTTGCTAAAAGGAGAATCTCCCAATTCTCCTAGAGCCAGGCGAACTAAGCGGGAAAACAACATGATTTTATATTTTTCCGGATGAAGGTGTTTGCAAAGAGGCGATGTCGACGAGGCGATCCGGCTCAAAATCAGCTTCAGGCAAATAGTGAGCGGTCATAACTATGGCCACAGGCGACACTTGCTGCATCTTCCGAAGCGTTTCTAATAAGATCTGGCTGTTTGGCAAATCTAAATGGGCCATAGGTTCGTCGGCCAAAAGCAAAACTGGCTCATTTAGCAAGGCTCTTATTGCAGCCACTCTCTGCTTTTGGCCGCCAGAAAGGCAAGCCGCCTTTACGTCTTTGTAAGAGCTCATGCCTAAAATATTGAGCAATTTCAGAGCTTTGCGACTTCCTTCTTCTAAAGATTGACGGCCAAAGTAAAGAGGCAACATAACATTTTGCCAAACGGTGCGCTGATGGTCTAAATTTGCTTCTTGGAAGATAAAGCCTATGTTTTGTTGCCTAAAGCGGGCTCTCTGGACTTCGTTCATGGAACTAATTAGAGAGCCATTTATATAAACTGAACCGCGCTCCGGCTTTATCAGTCCGCCCAGAATCTTAAGCAATGTAGTCTTGCCGGAGCCGGAAGCTCCTTGCAACAAAACAAACTCACCGGCTTTTACTTGCAAATTTAGATCTCGTAGGCCAAAGCGTGAGCTGTCGGAAGATGCAGCCCCTAAACGGTGGCCCGAATCGTAAGCAAAGCATACATTAGAGCAATTGACTGCATCTTCTGTTTTGCTTAATTGAGTAGTTTCCGGCTTTAAGCTCATTACTGTCGCTCAGTCAGTTCGGAAGGCAAAATATACATAGGCTGGCAATTGCTCTGAGGCCAAGAAGCGGGCTGAGCGCTGGAGCCTAAAGCGGCTTTCCAAGGGGCACGGCTAAGCTTAGTCAAATTGTGCAAACTGGAAGAAACGCTGCCTAAATCATCCCAAAATGAAGTTTTGCTAGCGACACATATTACCGGAGCTTGAGGAGCTTTGGCCATAGCGCGAGCTTTTTTATAAAGATCTTGGCGATAGCCGATCTGGTCGATCAATTTATGCTTCAGGGCTTGTTCGCTGCTGTAAATACGTCCGTCAGCTAATTTTTTAACCTGATCTTTGGTGAGCTTACCTTTACGTCCTTGAGCTACGATATCGGTAAATCTGTTCCAACTTTGGGTAACTAAAGTTTGCAACAATTGGCGCTCTTCGGGACGCATTTGGCGATAGGTAGAACCAATATCTTTAAAGGAGGCGCCTCCATTAGCATTTAAAGAGGTGATAGTGTTAACATTTACACCTACTTTGCCCATCAATTTGCTGATTTCCGGCACTTCCATAATTACGCCTATAGAACCAGTCCAGGTTGTAGGCAAGGCCATAATATAGTCAGCAGCCATAGCTGAATAGTATCCACCAGAGCAAGCTGTGCCCTCAAACATAGCAATTACCGGAATATTATGATCTTTTTTAAATTGCATAATTTCGTGATAAATATTATCAGAAGCGGTAACACTGCCGCCGGGAGAATCGATGTCGAGGATTAAAGCTTTTACGTTTTCTTGGCTGGCAATATATTTCAAAGCATAAGTAACATCTTCAGAAGTAACGTAGCCACTTTGGCTGCTGCCTACCCAATCGCCAGAAACGATCGTGCCATAAATGGGCAATATGAAAATACTACCGCTTTCTTGAGTAGAATCGCTCAAGGCTGTTTTAGTTAATTTATCGTTTTTAGAAGCAGCCTTGCCGTCGGCATAAACTTCGTCGATAACGTAAAGTTGGTAATTGGAAGCATCTGACTTATCTTCAGGAGTCGATTCACTACCACATATTATAGCAAAGCAAGTAAGTCCAATAGCAGATCCTGCCATGCCCAAGATAATAAGAACCAGCACTACTATTACGGCTATATAGCATCCTTTGCCACTCTTTGAGGCATTGTTACTTGCTGGACGCAGTTGCGGCTCTGTGGCGCAAGTTTGGACAGCCGCTGTTTCAGCTGCTCGTTCTGTATCTAATTGCGTATTATTATTATCCAATTTATACACCTTCATAGGAAAATCGTTCCTTATGATTATACATTAAGCTTTCTTATTCGGAATAGGCAATAAGATTATTTTTGCAACTAGGCTTCGTCCATTACACTAGAAAATGCATAATAAAAGGGCAAAGATCTTGTGCGCTTATCAGTATCCTGAAAAGCACGATCTTCGCCCTTGTCGTTAATTAACGGGAAGACAAATTAAGTTAGATCGCTAGGCAAATAGCTTTCATGCAAAATTTGCTTGAACGCTTTGGAAAATATTGTCTACCAAACGGGAGTTAAAGCTTCGAAAGTAACTTCTTTACCTTCATCGTTAGTATAAGTAAGCCAGATTCTGATCTTTTGCTTGTGGCTGCGGCTATAGTCATCCCACTTGAAATGGACGAACTCTCTGGCACCAGGATCGATCTCTTCGATAGTTTTGTCCAAATCTTCCAATTCACGTTTGTTATCGTAAATTTTAATATTTACTTTGATATCTTTTTGAGTTTCGCGGCTTAAATTTTTGACCCACAGAGTGCAAGTACGCTTTACGCCGGTAGTTTCGTTGTCAAAAGAGTTGCGATCTACAGTAGCTTTTATGACGGCTACAGGATGCTCTTCTTTATTTTCTTTTTGCTTTTTGGCAGCTAAAACGTCTTGAGAGCATAAACCCAAAATTAAAGCCGCTGTTAAAACTATGCCTAAAAATAATCTGATTTTACGCATTTTTACCCTCACATTCTTAACTAGAAAGGTGCTTTTTTAGGTGAAGAGCGGTGTTCCTTTGCTGGTATTTGTTTTAGGAAATTACGCTCAAATCTTGAGACAATTGCTCAAGGAAAAACTCTTTGGCGTCAGCTAAAGAGGCTTCGTTAGGAGCTTCAAAAGTAATTTTAACCATGAAAGAATCGGGCTTACCAGGCTCAAAGGAAGGATAAGAACCGAAACGCACTTGAGGAAATTTATGTACGGAGCGATTCAAAGCGGCGGTCAACTTAGTCTCGATACCTTTTATAGAAATTTCATCGTGCAAGAGAGGCACGCCAGTAAATACAGGCATAATGTGTTCTAAATAGTGACTGTACAACTTGGGCAAGCCTGGTAAAAGGTAGATATTTTTGACGTAGACTTGAGGCAAGAAGTAATCGTCGCTAGGAGAAGTAGAAATTAAAAGCTCAGCTTCGGCGGGAACCATGGCCATACGGCTTTGAGCTGCTGTCAGGGTGGCGCCTTTGTAGTGGCGAGAGAGGACAGTTTCTAAGTAGCTGTGTTTAATAACTTGCTGTCCTAAGGCTTTGGCCACACCTTCGACAGTTACGTCATCGTGAGTAGGCCCTATACCTCCAGAAGTTATCAAGTAGTCGTAGGTAGTGCTGAGCCTTTTTACAGCTTCAGCTATATCGTCTATCTTGTCGGGGACTATTTCGACTTTAGCCAAAATTACGCCTTTATCATAGAATTTTTTAGCCGTATGGGCAATATTGACGTCAATTACGCCACCAGTCAAAATTTCTTGTCCCACTACCAATAAGGCAACTTTTGAAGCTTCCATAGTTCTATTTCACCTCGTTTCCTGGTGCATTTTGGCTATCGACTGTTTTTGAGGTAGACTGTACTTTTTTCTGGTGAAGATCGTCATCTACGTCTAAGCCAATCTTCTCCAAAACATCTTCGCCAGCCAATTCCTCTTGCAAATTTGGAAGGCCTTCATAATTAACACAGTAGTAGAATTTGTAACGACGTACAGGAGCGCCGCCGCGAAAAACGGTTAAGCGATTGCCTGTAGGATCGACACTGCTAAAATGTCTTTTCAATTCGGTTAAATTGAAAGGATCGCGAGGGCGGAACTCTCCATTGCTGTGTAATTCTTCGGTTACTACGTAGACGCAATTCCAACCTTTAAAGTCGCCTTTTTTGCTCCAATAATCGAAGCCTTTAGAGCGCTCGCCATATAAATTTTCTGCTACGGTAAGTTGAGGAAGCTTGGTGTAATAAGCTACTTCGCTAGCTGTTTGGTGACCATGACCAGCGAGAAAGCAGTGTCCATTATTGTAGTTGGCGCTGACTATTTCTAACACAGTTTGGCCCATATTCTTCCAGCCGTAAATTTCATTAAAACGATTTAAAGGAGTTAGGTTGAAGAAAATAACAGCCCAGGGAATTAGGCTAATTAGCAAAGCAGGCACAAAAACGGCACCTAAAATAAATTGCCATTTGCGGCTATACCAAGCTCTTAGCTCTTCTAAAATGGCAGCTGTAGCAATAATTAAGGCTGGATATATAGGCAAAGGCCAATTGAGTTGCACCAAACGCACCAAAGCTACGGCCGCTATTATAAGGGTAAAAGGTAGAAAAGCACATACTAGATAGAGCCAACGCTCGTCTTTAACGCGCTTGCAGCTTTGCCAACCGACCCAAAGCAAAAGAAGTAAACCAAAAGGAGTGGGCAAAGCGGTAATATTAAGTAAAGAACCGCCCAAAATATCTAACCAACTGTTAGCTTCAAAGAAGCGAGAAACGCCCTGGAAAAGGAAAGAGGCCCATTCGTGTTGAGCGTTCCAGTAAAGCACCGGACTAAAAATAAGCCAACACAAGATGATGCCAACATAAAATTGCCAACACTTGAAAAGATGATACTTTTTCTTTAAGGCAATAATTAAAATTGGAGCTAGAGGAGCCAAGATACCGGGATATTTAGCTAGCATAGCTAAACCAGTAGCTGCACCTATTACCAGCCACCAAATGGGCCTTTCGTCTTCGTAAAGTCGATAGCCGACACACATAACCAAGCTCCAGAAGAGCAAAAGAGGTGCATCGGGGAAGACGAATATAGAATAAATTTCAAAAGCTGGCAGCAACGAAGCCAAAACAGCGGTAATAAAGCCAGTTTTGGCTCCGAAAAGATCGCAAGCCAGACGATGAATAAAGAACAGGGCGCCAGCAAAACAAAGAATAGTTGGCAAGCGAACCCAAATTTCCGCATTTCCGCCCAATTGAGTGGAAATATAAATTAGCCAACCTACTAGAGGTGGATGGTCGAAATATGACCAGTCTAGGTGTTGACTGTATAGCCAATAATAAGCTTCTTCGTATTTTAGCTCGGCTAGAGCGCCAAAAATAATACGAAATAAAGTAGTAATTATGAGTAAATTTAGGAAACGAAAGTTCCATTTCCATTCCTCAGTAGAAGGCGCCTTAGCTTTTCCCTGGGAGGCAGAAGCGGAAAGTTCTTTATTTTTGCTCATTATTCAAAGTATTTTCTATAGCGTCGAAATAATGGATAGTGGAAAGCTGGCGAGCACACCAAGCATCAAAGCCAGTTAAAGGCGTGTCGTCGCTCATATCTGGGCGGTTCAGACGTTCCAAGCACATTTTCTGTAACCAGTCGCCTACGCGAGTAAGTTTATATACAGCTAGACGGGCCGCGTGAATTCCCGTAGACAGACGAGAACGCGGACGGTCGTGTTTCTCGACATATAATACAGCCGTACGTCCTTTGGCTTCAGCTTGTTTAAGCATACGAGGAATATCTTTGCGTTGCGGAGTGCGCTTTACGTGGAAGCCGATAGCTTTATAGTTATTTTGTTTCTTTAAGCCCAGTGCCATTAAACGCAAGCCTACTTCTTGATCTTCCCAACCGTATTCTTTGAAGTCTTCATCAAAGCCGCCGATAGCCAAAAGGTGGCGACGTTTTACAGAGACATTGGAAGTCCAGAAAAATGAAGTGGAAATATCTGCCATAGTAAATTGCGGATTTTGCGGGCGCTTAGGCTCAGAAACATGATTTACCCAACCATTGCAAACGATCTTGTCGTAAGAAGCGTGGGTTAAAACGTGCTGGCGCAATAAATCTGGATCGGCAATCACATCATCGTCAATAATTAAAATGACACGACCGCGGCAAGCTCTAAGTCCAGTGTTGCGGGCGGTGGAGAGGCCGGCATTTTTTTCGTGGCGCAGAACGGTCAGATGGTAAGGAAGGTCTAAACCTTCAGCCATTTCTTTGGTTCCGTCGGTCGAGCCGTCGTCTACCAAAACTACTTCAAAACGGTCGGCAGGCAAGGTTTGGTCTTTTAAAGACTCCAAAACGACTTGCAAGACGTTTTTGCGATTGTGCGAGCAAATTTGGACGGACAATTCATACTTGTCCTCAACTTTCATCAGCTCGGCAAATTCATCTTTTCTTTCCATTTCTTGTCCTCACTTGTCAATCGCTGCTTGAGTTAGCTGCAAATGATCTGCAAAATATTGCTGACTAAAAAGATTGAGTCCTCTTCAGCCTGTCCAGGCCGGCCTCTAAATACGCCTTTTCGATTAACATATCTTGAGCGAATTTTTGAGGGAAAACTTTACTTTCACCGCGAGCACTGGCAACTAAAGCTGCTTGCCACGGCCCTTCGGTAAATAATTGGTTGCGCCAACTGTTAGCAAAGTGCAAACCGCTGCGCAAACGCATTAAAAAGCTGGGGTAACGCAAATAAAGTTCTGCAGCCGAAGCGCCGTCTTTTTGGGCTGTTCTAATTCTAGCTTCCCAAGTTTCCGGCGGCTTCAAATGATAAACGATAGCGTTTAAACTAAAACGCCTTTTAAGTCCCAAACGCTTTAAACGCACAGCCAATTCTGCGTCTTCCCAACGTGGGAAAGACGTGTCAAAGAGACCAGCCGCGATTAAATGGTGGCGATATAAAGAAGCGTTGCTAGTACAGAGATAGTTCATGGAAAAATATTTGAGCATTTGCAAATCGCGGCCGCTCCAATTTTTCCACAAAGTGTTCAAGCGACCGACAAAGCCGCTCAATTTTTTGTCGCTGTGAGCCGTTTGAGGAGCACAGCTACTTAAAAATGATGCTGTTGTGGAATTGGCTGATCCTAAAGCCGAATTGGCGTCGGAAACTTGGCGCAATTGTTGGCAAGCCGTTTCGTTAAGTTTTTCTGAAGCCGCCAAAGCCGATTGCATAAGCTCATCATCTGTATCTAAAGGGCAGGGCAGAGAGGCAAAATTTATGACTGGGCCACGTACTACCAAGTTGGGCTCAGCTTGGTGTAAGCGCTGGTGCTCCAGCAAAAGATCGGGATGGAGCATGACATCATCGTCGACAAACATGCAAATTAGACCTTGGGCTGCCCTTATACCACGATTGCGGGCTGCGGAAGTGCCGCTGTTGGGCTGATGAATTACATTTATATTGAAAGGAAAATCTTCGGCTTTGAGCTGGGAAGTTTCATCTTGGGAACCGTCGTCAACTAAAACCACCTCAAAACTTTTTTTGGGGAAATTGAGCCTTTCAATATGTTTTAAGCAATGGCGCAAAGCACCTATCCTATTATAAGTAGGTATAATGAGGCTAAATTCGATAGCCATAGCGCTGCACTTCCTCCCTTTGTTTATCTTACTTTTCCTCTTGGGCCTCGCCTTTGCGATCTAACCATTTGGCTTTAAGATCGAAGAAGGTTCCGTTGGCTAAAGAAGCGCGGATATTGCGCATAAGAGTGAGCATAAAGTGAATATTGTGCAAAGTGCCCAATACGCTACCCAAAATTTCTTCCGATTTATATAAGTGGCGCAAATAAGCGCGCGAGAAGTTGCGGCAGCAATAGCAAGTACAATTAGGATCGACTGGCCGCTCATCGTGAGTAAATTCAGCGTTACGTAGTACTAAAGTCCCTCTCTTATTGGCTCCGGGCACATCGTAAGGCACGAATAAATTGGAAGTTCTAGCAAAACGAGTAGGAATTACGCAATCGAAAGTATCGATACCGCGCTGCACACCTTCAAATAAGTCGTCCACTTCACCTATGCCAAGCAAATGGCGCGGTTTGTTGTGAGGCAAACCGGGAATAGTCCAATCGAGCACTTTGTGCATGTCATGTTTGCG
>DHKB01000024.1:22721-34379 GCA_002407045.1 Candidatus Bruticola papionis
GCCCAAAGAACCGCCTATAGCGAAACCTTGGAAAGGCAAAGAGGAAATAAATTCTACAGATTTTTCGCGTAAATCTTGCCACTCGCCACCTTGAACGATACCGTACAAAGCTTGGGGAGTATCGCGTCTAGCTTCTAAACTACGTACGGCCCAACGGTGAGTGCGCTCTAAAGACATAGCTGTATATTCGTAAGAGGCGGCTGGAGAAGTACATTCGTCAAAAGCCAAAATTATATCGGCGCCCAGTTGTTCTTGAATGCGAATAGAAATTTCCGGATTCAAGCGATGTTTGGAACCATCTAAGAAGGAGCGGAAAACTACGCCATCTTCGTCAATATGAGCTAGCGGCTTATAAGCGTCGCCTTTTTTGAGGCTTATGTCGGCGCCATTGCCAGGGAATACGCCTATTTTGCCTATACCCAATTGGCGGGCTGCACCTAAAGAAAAAGCTTGGAAACCGCCGGAGTCAGTCATAACTGGACGTTTCCAATTCATAAATTTATGCAAGCCGCCCATTTCTTCGACAATGTCGGAACCGGGACGCAAGAAAAGGTGGTAAGTGTTGCTGAGCATACCCTGGACGCCCAGTTCTTCCAATTGCTTAGGCATTAAGCCTTTAACTGTTGCTAAAGTGCCTACGGGAAGAAATTCAGGAGTTTCAATACTACCATGAGGAGTATCAATGCGCCCTAAACGAGCTTCTGTACCCAGCTCATAGCGCATTTTTTCGGTGAAAGAAAAATAATCTGCCATTATTATGAACCTATGCTAAAAAATTGACTCTTGGAGCCCCCGATATTACAGACCGAGCTTGTAAAAACCTGTAGAGAGATAAAAATATACTCGGTCTGCTTTACTTTAATAAATACGGTGAATTAATAGAAAATTGTACGCGTTCTGTGATAAGGCTTTTCGCCGGGTAAAGGTTTCTGGCCTAAATTCCATAAGAACCAGTCTAATTCCAAAGCCATTTTAGGAGCACCTAAATGTTTGAGTTCACGACGAATCTCTTCTACGGCCCAGATCATACCCACACGAATTTCCATCTCTTCTCGAGATCCGGAAGGTAACAACTCTTGATTATCTACTTTTTCAGCCAAAGCTGGGGCATATTCCAAAATACCTAAGGCGCGGAGTACTTGAGGAATTTTATAATCAGCAAATACAGTTAGCAAATCCATATCTTTGAACTTACCTAAACCTTCGCCGTAGAAGCTGCCATAAATATCTACAGCAGTAATTTGGGCGCGTTTCAAAATGCGCACTTCGTGACCTTTCCAAGTGTGAATATCACGGAAAGAAGGGAAATATTGCACCATTAAATTAACTAAGGCTACGGCGCTACCTTGGCAAGATTTGATAGCTTGAGAATATTGACCATTAAAGTTATCTAAAAGAACTTGGCCACTTTGATTGATGTTTTCTAAGCGTTTGTCTAAGAGAGGAATTTCTACTCCCTCTTGAGTGCCGCGAAAAACGTGACGCACTTGTTCTAAATCGGCTTGAGCCATCCAATGGGCGTCATCTACATTTAGACCTTCTTCTATAGCCCTTTTTAGAGAGGCTGCCAAAGCTTGGTAGCCGCCCATTTTCTGACCTTTATACTCGATAGTCCATTTGGGCTGCCCTTTGTCTGGCCAGAAACAGAAATTTAAACTGTCTAAAAGGAGAATATAGTTGGCCAAGCGATCACCCTGTCCGTCATAATGCACGGAAGTATCCCAGGCAGGAGTAATAAAAGGATGGAGGGCCCATTCGTGACAATATTTTTTAATAACATCGAGATTGATACTAACTAACTCTGACTCGCGGCGAACTATTTCGGTAGTCTCTAAAACGTTGACCGTAGAATTCAAGATTGTGTCTGTTCCTTTCTTTTTTCAGCAAACAAAGCTCTAATTTAGGCAAAAAAACTTAAATATGCCCAGAGGTCAGTCCTTCTTGCTTATTTTTTTTCTTGATCGGTCACATATTTTAACATATTAGCCATAAAGTTTGAACGTTATTGGCATTATATGTATAATAGTGGCCCGTGAATTAACTATAAAAAGATGCACGCTTACTTTGGAGGTGTGGGACATCATGTCATTATCTATATTCAGAAAAATAAGACGTAAGGAAATGCGCGGCGATGCTCCGGTTACTTGTATGCTTATTATCGCCGGTGTCCTTATTGCTTGTATCGCTTGCTACTATATGTTCTGGTACAACAGAGCTTTGGAAAGAGCCGCTACCGCTCAGGATGTAGTTGTTGTTAAAAAACAAGAGCCTGCTGCATTCAATGCTTACAGACTGCGTATGCGCGATAAACTTATTCCTACTACCGGTTTGCTTATTACCGACACTCGCAAAGCTTGTAACCCTGTTTTGAAGAATAAAGTAACCGACACAGAAGAGACTTTGAGTGAAATCAACAAAGTTATCGATCGTCAACGCGAATATATCGGTGAAGTAAACGGTCAGTCTTGCCCTGCTAAGTATGTTGAGATGCATAAAAATGTTGTTAAGTCTATAGGCTTTGCTTGGAAGGGTGCCGAGACTAGTAAGAAAGCTTTGAAAGAAGAAGACCAAATGAAGCGTAAGGCTATGCTTAAGGAAGCTAACGAAGACCTTAAGAGAGCTAGAAGATTCTACAACTTGGCTTCTGAAGACTGCAAAAAGGCGTTTGAATCATAGGTTCTTCTTTTAAGGAGGGCCTGTAGGCCAGGAAAAGAGCGCTTTCGCTTGTTCTGTTGCAACTAGGCGAGGCGCTCTTTTTGTTATATCCATACGTACAGTTCAGGCCACAAACTGTCAGGCAAGGAAAAAAAACGCTATTCGCGAAAAAATGGTGGGGGATTTGCTAACTTTTGTGCTTTGTGAGGGAATTGCATTGAGTGTAAGCAGCGTGATTGGTACTTCTGCATCTAATAGTGATGATGGTCGTCTTTTGGAGCGTAATTGGCTTCGTGAGCGCTTTCAACAAGCATGTGAGGACGGTACCCGCGTTATCGTTTTCGCTGCCGAACCAGGCATGGGAAAGAGTTCGTTTCTTAAGAAATTAGCCAATGATTATGCCGATTCTATCTATGTAGAAATTCGTCGTCCTTTATTTACCAATACCGCTTCTGGTTTTTGGGGCGCTCTTCTGGCTCAATTGGATCTGGATGGAATTCGTATTCCCAATACGCCTTACGAAGCTGCTATGTTGGCTAAAGAACACTTGCCCTTGCCTGACGGAAAGTTGCGTTTGGTTGTTATTGATGCTTTGGGACGTGCTCCTGAATTGATGGACAATGAAGGCTTAGCCGGTTTAGATTCTCTCCCCGAAGGTGTCGTTGTGGTTATTGGCACCAGGCCTGGCCGCCATCTCGATGTTCTGGAGGCTGCTGGAGCTAAAGTTGAATGGATTGATAGTCGCTGTGTGGAGAATTTGGCTGAGTTGAAGCATTGGGCTTGCGCACAATTCCCCGAGGCTCCGCAAGAATATATTGATAGTTTTGTCAACGGTGCTGAAGGCAATTTCTTAATTGCTCGCCATTTGCTTAACGCTATTCGCCATAAAGATATAAAGCCTCACGAGTTAAATTCTACACCCAAAGCTTTGGAAGCGGCTCTGTCAGTATTGTGGGAAGAACAATATGAGCAAGCTCCCTTTGAAATTCATGACGACTTAGTTTTTGTAGCTTGTTTAATTGCTGAAGCTGGCGAGCCTTTGCCAGCGGTTAGTATTGCCGATTTCTTGGGCTTTTCGGCCAGCAGGGTAGGACGCGTACTTACTTACTTGCGTCCTTTGCTTCGTCACAATGAAGTTGAGCATGGTCTTTCCTTCTTCAGCAGGCGCTTAGGTCGTTTAATTGCCAATCGTTATCGTCGCGACTTAGTTCAAGTTCACGAGCAAGTCATCTCCTTCTTCCGTGATTCTTATCCTTCGTGGGATGAAATGGATGATCATTATGGTTGGTTCTATCTTGGCTACCATTGCGATAGATTCGCTCGCACGGCTAGGCGCTGTGATTTTTCTACTTTGCATTGGCTTGGCGAAGGCCCCTTTATTAAAACCAAGCTGGCTAAGACTCACTCTTTGAGCGCCGTTTTGGATGATTTATCTCGTTGTTTAAGAGCCGCTTTGCAAGAGCGCGAATTGCCTCGCATTGTCAGTTATGGTTTGCGCATTCCCAGATTACGTGCCAAAGAAGTAATGAACGGTTTGCACGATCTGGCCGATGCTGGCCAATTTGGTTTGGCCGCCGATCGCGCTATGCTTTTGCAACGCGAATCTTCTCGCCTTAAAGCTTTGTTGCTTTTGGCTTGGCAAGCTTTGGAAGAAGGCCAAATTGAGACAGCTAAGAGTCTCACCATCAAAGCTGGCACTATTGTTTATGTAGACATGAGCCAGGAAGATCGTTTGCTTTTCGCTTTTATTATGGCTGATTTATTGAAAATTATGCCTTTAGAAGCGCTTGTACCTATCTTCCACAATTGTCGCAACATGAGCCACAGCGTGTCTGTAGCCTGGCGTTTAAGTATAATGAGCGGTTTATCTAAAGCTAGGCGTCTGGAAATTTTAAAACTGGCCACTAGTTGCGCTCAGCGTATCACCGATAAAGAAGAACGTGAACGCCGTTTAGCTAGGCTTAATGAAGATATCGCCACTGTACGTCGCTCTAAATCTTGTGAATACGATTTAAGCAAAGCTCTGGTTAATGAAGTAAACGCCATTGATATTAAGTTGGAAACTGGCGAAGAGCTGGAGAGCAAGATCGCAGCGCTCGATTTGGCTCCTGAAGAAGAGAGAGCTCAAGCCTTCCGTACCGCTTTAGAGTTTATCGGCTCTTATAGAGATGAAGCTAAACGCGTAGAAGCTATCTCTCGCTTAGTTGTCGAGCTGGTTAAATATAGCAACGAAAATTGGATCGTTTCTTCTTTTGAAGATCTTATTACCACCATTGTGGCTTTACATTCTCCTATATATAGGCAGAAGTCGATTATCGCTGCTTCCCGTTTAATTACCGGCGTTTCCCGCACTAAAGGCTGGCGCGATGTCTTCGTGCGCTTGGGGGCAGTTATTGAAACTATTGAAGATCCGGCTTTGCGTGTGGGCGCTTGGGTTTGGCTTTCTTTAGCTAGACATGAAGCCCGCGATTTTAAGGGCGCTAAAGATACGCTCAATTTAAGCGCTTCGCTGGCTTTTCATATTGCCGATTTAGAAGAGCAAGCCAAAGCTTTGTCGCTGCTTTCTAGCTGTGCTGCTGCTATAGGCTGTCCGGATAGAGCCAGAAACTTGGCTTTCCATTCTTTGCAAGCTTGGGAAGCTCCGGCGCCTAGTCGTATCGATACTGAAACTAGAGCCGCTATGGTTGTGGGCATTTCCGCCAATGTAAATGAAGAGCGTTCCTTGGAATATTATGATTCTTCCATTAAGGTAGCTTTGGAAATTCCTGACATGAGAGTGAGAGCCAATCTTTTGGCTGCTCTAGCTGGCAACCTTTACAAAATGGGCGAAGATGATTGGGCTAGACGCACTCAAGACAAAGCTTTGGAAGTGGCTAAATCTATGGAAGCTAACGCTGCCCAAGCCATTACCTTAGCCCAATTGGCTGTCCAAGAGTCGCTTTGCGGTAATGTTTCGTCTTCCGACCAAATTTTACTCGACGCCGAAGAAGCAGCGCGGGCAGAAGCTGTTCCCGAAAAGAGACGCGAAGCTTTGCTTACTATAGCTTCTTCTAAACGCAATGGCGGCGACGAAGCTGGAGCCAGAGCTCTGATTTTGGAAGTTATTGGCGAATTAGAAAAACTTGAAGTACAAGACTTGAGCAAAGCTTCCGACTTATGTGTGTTGGCCAAGTTGGTTTGCGAGCCACGATCCAAAGAGACTTTAGTCAAGCTTATTAAGAAAGTGCGCCGTTACGTTAAGAGCTTGCCTGCAAACGAGAAGCAAAAGACTTTATTACTGATTGTACGCTGCTGGTTAGCTTTGGGCGATTACGAAAATGCTACTGCCGAATATTTGCAAATAGAAGATGATATGAAAGTTAAGTCTGAAGCGAAGATCAGCTTAGCCGTTTCCATGATTAGAAATAATCCTAAGATGGCTTTGCAACTTCTGGCTAGTGTGCCCATTTTCTCTTTGCGTATGCGTGGCGTAAAAGAGTGTGCTGACGAGTTACTTAGCGACAAGTTGGCTGGCAAGCGAGCCGCTACTTTGGACATTTTAGCGGAGCTCACCTTAATGGCTGTAGCCGACGAGAAGTGCGCCGATATGCTTATTGCTAAATGGGTTAGCTTATCTAACGATCGCAAAGCCATTACCGAGTCTTTGACTAAAATTGGTTATCCCATTAAGGACGTCCTGACCGGTCAATTAAATGAGCCGGCTTTAGGCCAAGATTAGATCGTTGTGCATGTTCGCGATCTTTTTGAACTAATGTCTAGGAGTGTAATTATGTTTGGAGAGAGTCCATCTTCATTAACTGCGGCTGCAATGGCCAGTGAAGCTAGGAGACGCCAGTGCATAGCCGATTATCACGCTATGCTCGAGCGTATCGATTTAGGCGAGTTCGCTGCCGATTTGCGTCGTGACATGGACGAGCGCAATATTAAATACGGAGATCGTATTGTTTGTCCGTTTTTGCGTCCCAGCTTGGTTACGAAAGAGCAATTATATTTGCTCCAAGATAAGGTAAATAAAGTAGCTACAGCCATGCAAATATTAGTAGAATATATTTTGCATGACGAAAAGCTGCAAGACTTTTTGGGGCTGACCGATATCGAGAAAGAGCTTATCTCTTTCAAACCTGGCTACAGCGGTATTTCTACTACAGCTCGCTTCGACTCTTTCCTCAATGGTGGTTCTTGCCACTTTGTAGAATATAATGCCGAAAGCCCTGCTGGTATTGGCTATACCGATAATATGAGCAATATTTTCTTGCGCCGTCCAGAATTTAGAGAATTTGCCCAGGAGCACGGTCTAGAGCCTTTTGATATTTCTAAAGATCTTTTAGATACAATCTTACATTGTTGGGAAGAATGGAGCGGGGAAAAGCGCAATCCCACTATCGCTATTGTCGATTTTGCTGGAGTGCCTACACGTCACGAATTTTACATTCTGAAAGACTACTTCGGATCGCGTGGTTGTCCCACTATTGTGACTGATCATCGCAACTTGGAATATAATGGCGAGTATCTCAGCTTCGAAGGCCAAAAGATCGACGTACTTTACCGTCGCGTTTTGGTAAGCGAGTTTGTAGAAAAATTGGATGAAGCTCAGGCTATGTACAATGCCGTTAAAGATGGCAAAGTTTGCATGGTCAATTCTTTCCGATCTAAAATTTTGCACAAAAAAGCTATTTTTGCTCTCTTGACGGATAGTAAATATCACGATTTATTAACTGCTGAGCAAATCGCAGCTATTAAAGATACCATTTCTTGGACTCGCCGTTTAGCTCAAGGTAATACTACTGATCCCGATGGCAAAGAAGTAGATTTACTTACTTATATTCGTCGCAATAGGCGCAACTTAGTTTTGAAGCCTAACGATTCTTACGGCGGCCACGGTATCTATTTCGGCTGGGAGCAGAATGAGAGCGAGTGGGACAACTCCATAAATGCAGCTTTAGAGCACGACTATTTAGTGCAAACTCGCATTCCGGTTGCTCGCGAGCTTTTCCCTTCCTGGAGCGAAGAAAAAGGCTTAGAGTGGGGAGAATATATCGTAGACTTGGATCCTTACGCCTTTAATTATCGTATGTCCGGCGCTACTGCTCGTCTCTCACTCTCTTCGTTATGCAACGTCACTTCTGGCGGCGGTTCTTTGCCGTGCTTCGTCTTGAATTAAAATAATATACAGATTTAGAGCTGCCATTTATGTATTTATATTTAAGTGGCAGCTTGATGATTTGGTTTTTATATCCATAAAGGAATAAAATAAATGAGCATTACCGTAACTGCGCCTATGCGCATAGACTTGGCTGGCGGCACTCTGGATTTGCATCCTCTCTATTTGTTTTTGCATGATCCTTTAACAGTGACCGCTTCTATTAGCTTGCATTCCAGAGCTTCGGTTACGCCTTTGGAAGGAAATAGAGTACGTCTGGTTTCTGAAGATTTGGATCAAAGCGTAGAGGTGGAAAATACCGAAGAGCTTTCTTTGGGTGGCAAGTTGGATCTTTTATCTAGAGCCGTAAAGTTTTACGCTCCGCAAGGTGGCTTAGAATTGCGTACTAAAAGTGCGGCTCCCAAAGGTTCTGGTTTAGGAGCTTCTTCCAGTTTGCTTATGTCTATGTCCAAAGCTTTGGGCCTTTTCTCCGGCCGTGACGATTCTATTCACGACATTATTATGTATGGCGCCGGTTTAGAAGCTCAAAATTTACGTATTCCTACTGGATATCAAGATTATTATGGAGCTTGTTTAGGTGGTATTAACGGTTTGGAGTTTAGAGTAGACGGCCACAATATCCGCACTTTGTATCCCTCTGCCGAGTTCTTCAAATTGCTTAACGATTCTATGGTCGTTTCTTTTACCGGTATTAGCCATTTCTCCGGTACTAGCAATTGGAACATGCTTAAACGTTACGTAGATCAAGAGGGCGATACTGTTAAGCGTATGGAAGCTATCGAAGATACCGCTCACCAAATGTGGGATGCGCTTATTTGCGAAGATCTGGATAAAGTTGGCAAAGCTTTAGATCGCGAATGGCAAAACAGGCGCGGTTTAGCTGAAGGCGTAACTAATGATCGTATCGATTCTATGGTATTAGCTGCTAAAAATGCTGGTGCTTTAGCTTCTAAAATTTGTGGCGCTGGCGGCGGTGGTTGTATGCTTACTTTAAGCAAGCCCGAAAATAAAGAGAAAGTGATCGAAGCTTTACGCTCCAAAGGTGCTGACATTTTAGATGTTTCTATCGATAATGAAGGCTTGAAAGTTTTGGAAAATAGTAAGTAAAGATATAAATACAAATATAAAAAAGCGAATTGGGAGGCTGGAAATTGGGTAGAAGACAACTAGATCAGTTTTCAGTTTACTTAGTTCGCTTTTTTTTGTTCTTTTTAAGGGGGAGGATTAAGTACAGTATATGAGTGAAAGCGATAAATATAAACAAGCTTTAGAAGATAATTTTGGCGAAAATAGCGGCGCTAATGCAAGGTTTGGCAATCCTAATGTGCAAAAGCTTTTGCAACAAATGGATTCAGAGCGTGAGATCCATACTCACTCTTGGAGTGAAGGTAATTTATCTTCTTCGTCGTCGCGTCGCAGTGCGGTCGATTCTTTAGTTGGCAGCAGCAATTCCGGCAAAGATCGCTTTATTCCCAGTCAGCAAGACTTAATTAAAGCGGTAGGTTCTTCGCGCTCCAAGAGTTCTTCCAGTTCGTCTTCGTCATCTTCTTCCAAAAGTTCCGACAGTTCTTCAGGCAGTAAAAGTAGCTCTTCTGGCAGCAAGTCTGAAGTGCAAACTTTAACTAAAGAAACTAAGCGCTTTGTTATTGGCTTAGGTTTACTTTGCTTTATTATTGGCGCTATTTTAATTACTTTCATTTATTCACCCTTAAATGATCGTGGCGCTGAGCGTGTTTTAGATGAAACTGAATTGGCCCAATCTGGTAAACAAACTGTTACTTCTTCAGCTAATGGAAATCAAGCCCTCAATTCTGAGGCTACTGAAAATCAGGGCGACGAGCCTTTAATTGTTGAAGTTGACGAAGAGACAGCCCAAAGTTTA
Organism: Candidatus Bruticola papionis; assembly: GCA_002407045.1. Lineage (GTDB taxonomy): Bacteria > Vulcanimicrobiota > Xenobia > Xenobiales > Xenobiaceae > Bruticola > Bruticola papionis. The sequence continues at coordinate 32,420 of DHKB01000024.1, forward strand.
ACTGCCGACAAAAAAGCTTTGCCTACCGTAGGTAAAGTTAAGTTGGACGGCATAAAAGTATACGTTGTAGGTGCCGTAAAAAATCCAGGTATTGTCACTTTGCCTTTCGACTCTCGAGTTGATGACGCCATTAAAGCTGCTGGTGGCATGAGTGACAATGCTGAGCCTTTAAGCGTCAATTTAGCTAAACGTATCAAAGACGAAGATAAAATTTACGTAGCCTTTAAAGGCGAAACCGACAGCTTGAGTGGTACTGGCGTAGTGGAACAAAGGGCCGATACTTCTGGCATTATCGCCGAAAAAGCTCGAGAAGCGGCTGCTGATGGCGGTAAGATTAAAGCTAAAGATAGTGGCAAATCTAGTAGTGCTGGCAATAATGAAAAAGGCGATGCTGCTAGTGCTGAGTTTACGGTTAATCTCAATACGGCTAGCGAGGAGGAATTACAGAAAATTCCTGGTGTAGGCCCTTCTATTTCCAAGTCCATTATTGACTATCGCAATAAATTGCCCGACGGTAAATTTACTAATAAAGCTCAACTTAAAGATGTAATCGGTATAGGCGAAGCTAGCTATTCTAAGTTGGAGCCTTATGTAAAGCTTTAATTTATAGCTAAAGCATTATCTATTGCCAAAAATAAAGTCGCAGTTTCTTAAATATTTGGAGCTGCGGCTTTTCTTATTTATTGAGCGTGTCCAATTCTTGCAAGCCAGCATTTGTATATTTATAAAGTAAAGTATGTAACCAAGCGCCTACAAAAAGTACTAGAGAGGAACAGGAAAAAGCTTGAGCTGCTCCCAGGCCGCCTTTGCTATTCCAGTAATAGCAGAGGAATAAATCTAAAGCTGTGCAAGCGGCCAGCCAAAGTGTGGCGTTATACGGTTGTCCAGCCAGATTAAAAACTGTAGTTAAAATAGTATAGCCATTAAAGAAAATAATGCCGGGCAGCATCCACATAAGCATTACCGAGCTGGGAGCAAATTCTGGCCCTAAAATTAAGTTTATGCACCAAGGCATAAATGTAGCTAATATAGCAGCCAATACTAGATTAAAAATTAAAAAGAAAGCGTTGGCTTTCCAAACCATAGGCAAACAGTCGCGAATAGTTTTACATTTAGCTGACAACCTTGGCAATAGCATTTGGTTGACAATAAGAGTAAAAGCTAGCGTTAAGCTGCGTATAGCACCAACGATATTGTAATAACCGGATTGTTCTGATCCGGAGCAACGTTGAATAATCAAGATATCGGCCATTTGAATAGCACTATAGAAAGCCGAAAAAAGAAAAGCTTTAAAGTTATAACTAGCCGATTGGCAGAAAAGCTCCCAAGAGAATAGTGACCATTGGCCAGCAAAGTTATAAGCGCTGTGTAAACGCCAAATAGCTGCTAAACCTATGCCAATAATAGAAGCAATTATAAAATAAGCTGGCGACTTAATATGTAATAAAAAAATAACCAGCGTAATTATGAAAACGACCAGTTTAGAGACAAACTCTTGCCAATTGCAAATTCTGACTAAGCCGAATGAGAAAAGCAATGAATGAGTAGTTGTATAAATTAGTACCACTAATGCGTAAGCTATAGATAGTAAAAGAAGAGTATACGGTAGAGGAATAATGTCGGCATCTATATATTTAGCTGTAAATAAAATTAAGGCCAGTAACAATGATGAAAATAGCGATATACTTAAAGAGTTGCCCGTCAGTTGAGCTCTTTGCTTAATTAGTTTGGCTCCTAAGACTAGGTTAGATACGTTTAAGCCAAAACATCCAAAAGCGCAGCCCAAGTTGGCAATATTAAAGGTACAGGCTATCCAGCCTCGCCCTTCTGGCCCTACAGCTCGTGAGGACAGTACCGTAGTAAGCACAGCTAAAAAAATGCCGGAAAATCTGGCCAAGTATGTAGTTAATACATTCTTTACAAATTGACTTTGCCATATTTGCTTTAATTTTTCTAACAT
>DHKB01000024.1:34476-34684 GCA_002407045.1 Candidatus Bruticola papionis
TTTTTTGTGTTTGTGACTGTTTCTTATGTAACATGCTGTTTTTTTTTGTTCGGTGCTGTTTTTTGTGTCGCGGGCTGTCTTTTGTGTTGGCACAGTTTTTCAGCTTAGAGACGCTAATAGTGTTCCGCCCGCCCGTTAGCTATTTAGTGTTAGCTTCATTTTTTACCATATCTACGCTCCGGCTGACTGGCCACGAAGTGGCCAGAGG
>DHKB01000024.1:34757-37011 GCA_002407045.1 Candidatus Bruticola papionis
CGATATGGTGAAAAAATTCCGCTATAAGTTATGGCTGCGGGCTCGTGTTCATGTTGGCTAGCTCCGGCAGCGGCTCTTCCAGGCTTGAACTGGACCGCGCTAAAGCGCGGCCAATGTTCTGCGCCTTCCATCACCGCTTTCTCCGCCTGTATGCTTAAAAACTGTGCCCATCTTGGTGCAGCGGCACCGCTTCGCTGGCCGCCGCCTTTGGGGGTAGCTTCTGGCGGTAGGTAGGTACATTGGCGGTTTGACGGCGTCGCTTCGCTCGCCGTCTAGTTTTTTGGGGGTAACTTTGGGCGGAAGGTAGGGATACGTTGGTGGAAAGTGGCTTTCTAGCGGAAGGAGGGGAATATTTCTGGCGGTCATTTTATAGCTGTATAGCGGAAGTAAATAGCAAGCGTACATAGGCTTGATGGCGTCGCTTCGCTTGCCGCTTTGTTTTTGAAAGGGTAATTTCTGGCGAGAGGTAAATACTATTATCGTACAGTAGAAAATATATAGAATTATTGTATCTGTTGTAATAAAATAAATTAATACATAAAAGGTATTATCTGGAGGATAATAGTGGATAATAACGGGAATAGTCATATCGATTGGGATATCGATGATTCTGATGTGCGCGACGGTGATAATTTTGCATGTTTACGTAAAGTAGCAGAACAGGGCGATATTGATGCGCAGTATGAACTCGGTAATTGCTACTATAATGGTAATGGTGTAAGTGAAGATAAAGCTGAAGCCGTAAAGTGGTATCGCCAAGCAGCTGAACAAGGAAATGCTGAAGCTCAGTATAGGCTCGGTAATTGCTATTACAATGGCAATGGTGTTGATGAAGATAAAGCTGAGGCTGTGAAATGGTATCGCCAAGCTGCCGAACAAGGATATGCTACTGGGCAGTGTTTTCTTGGAGTATGTTATGATCGTGGTGAGGGTGTAAAGAAAGATTATACTGAGGCTGCAAAATGGTATCATAAGGCTGCTGCGCAAGGAGATGCTCGTGGACAGTTTCTTCTTGGTCGTTGTTATTATAGTGGTGCTGGTGTGAATAAATGTTATAAGAAAGCTATAAAATGGTACCGCAAAGCAGCTGAACAAGGAAATGTCAAAGCTCAATATAAGCTTGGTTGGTGCTATTGCTATGGTGAGGGCGTATATAAAGATAAGGCTGAAGCTGTAAAGTGGTGGCGTAAAGCGGCTGAGCAAGGAGATTCTATGGCTAAATGGCATCTGAAATCGTTGCATGAAGCCTAATACGGCTGCGAAATGCTTATTTTTTTTCGTAGTTTTTCAGCTTAGAGACACTGATTTTATTCCGTTTACCGTTTTGGTTGCGAGCTCTCATTAATATTGTCTAGCTCCAACAGCGGTTCTTCCAGGCTTGAACTGGACAGCGCTAAAGCATGTCCGACGTTATGTGCCTTACATCATCGATTTTTCCGCCTGTATGTCCAAAATTATGATGCTCGCCTTGATGCAGCGGCACCGCTTCGCTGGCCGCCTTGTTTTTGAAAGGGTAATTTCTGGTGAGAGGTAAATACTATTATCGGACAGTAGCAAATATATAGAATTATTGTATGTGTTGTGATAAAATAAATTAAGACATAAAAGGTATCCTCTGGAGGATAATAGTGGATAATAACGAGCACGATTATGTCGATTGGGATATCGATGATTCTGATATGTGTGGCGGTTATACTCTATATGACGATGATATTTTTGATGATGAAGATACAAAGTTTTGTTGCACAGAAAAGTTTTACGCCTTACGCGAACAAGCCGAACAAGGTGATGCCAATGCTCAATTTCAGGTCGGTGAATATTGTCAATATGATTATGATATGTCGGAAGCTGTAAAGTGGTATCGCAAAGCCGCTGAACAAGGTCACGTTAATGCTCAGTATCAGCTTGGCTTTTTATATGAAATTGGTTGGGGGGTAAATAAAGATGAAGTGGAAGCAGTAAAATGGTATCGCAAAGCTGCCGAGCAAGGTCATGCTGATGCTCAGCTCAGCCTTGGCAGTTGCTATCACTTTGGCCGTGGTGTGGATAAAGATGATGCTGAAGCGGAAAAATGGTATCTTAAAGCCATTGAACAAGGCAACAGTCTTGCTAAGCGAGTATTTGAGGTATTTAATAATCTTCGTTCTAAGTCATAACATCTTGGCATCAACATAAGAAAAGCTTAGCCATTATGCTGCAGTGAATGGTAAGACAGTAGCAGTAGAAAAGATCCTCAAATTTGTAGTTTGAGGAT
>DHKB01000021.1:0-7976 GCA_002407045.1 Candidatus Bruticola papionis
CTAAGGGGCGGGCGGAACACTATCAGCGTCTCTAAGCTAAAAAACTACGCAGCCAGCTTGAAATAGCTAATGGGCAAGCACAACAAGCAAACGCAAGCATAGCTAATATGGCTCACGTATTATTGGCACTTAAGCCATGAAAATATAATTATCTCCTCCATCTAAAACTTCAATTTGCTTATAACCTAATTCAGACAAAAGTTGGCTCACTTGCGGATAATTGCGACTAAAAATTTCTATCCAAAGTATAGGTTTGTCTTTAATAAGTAAGTCTTTGCTGCCTTGCAAAACTTGATATTCAAAACCTTCAACATCCATTTTAACAAAATCAATTTTACTATCAAAGGAGAAGTTGTCTAAAGCTTTCATTTCGATACCGCTTTGATCTTCTGATTCAGCAAAATCCGTTCCGCCTATATTTAAAAGATCGCAATGGCTAATTTGAGCAAAACCCTCTTTTTTACCTAATACGCAATTATAAGCTGTTACTTTATTTTGAAGATTATTTAACTCAATGTTTTTGACTAAAATATCATATGTGGGCGGGTTGCCTTCAAAAGCAAAAACTTTTTTGGCTTTAGCTATGCAAGCAAAAAATAAACTATGATTGCCTATATTGGCGCCACAGTCTAAATAGGTAAAACCAGGCTTTAAATATTTTTCGCGAACTTTTTCTAAAGTTCTGAATTCGAAGAAATTCCTATCTTTCAAAATAGATTGCTGTATTCCATCAAAACGAGCATATGGCAAATAAAAGTTCAAAGGAACACCGTCTATACTAAAACTGTAGGTGTCATCTTTTACACTTTTATTTTTGTTGCGATCGTATAGCTCATTTTGTACCAGTTCGTTATAAATAGGTTTAGTTACCAATCTAAGCATTCTCTTCAAAAAAGAAGCATAAAGTTTTGCGAAAAACGAACTTCCATCAAATTTTTTATATAAGCAAAATAAAGCTTCCCTAAAAAAACGAGTATCGCAAATATCGTCTACAACCTGCGGTGGAGCCACATATTCTGGATCTTTATGATTATTGCCCATTTTTACAAAATACCCCCAAATATAGAAGATACTTTGTGGCAATCTAATGTAGAGTTTTTTCCAAAATTACAAGGAAAGTCTAAAGACTGCTGAGCACCTGTCCTGTCCTGTCCTGTCCTGTGAACCATACGATAACTCCTAAAAAAAGATAACCAAACAATTTTGGCAACCAATCATTACATTCCTGCATATCATTTTTTTTCAGCCTCTAAATATTGTTATTTACAAAAAATAATTATCAAATATATTATTAACAAAAAATGTTTTGCTTTAATAAATAATTACCTGACAAAATAAGGAAAAAACACTCTTTTTTTATTTCAAAGTTTTATGTGCTGTGTTATAGTGTGGTGTCTATTTGTCTTTAAGTAGGTGCTAAGGTGAAGTGAAGCAAAATGTAGAAACATTTATTGGTTGCGATAGTGAATACGCAGATGCCAAGATCGTTCTGTTTGGTGCTCCTTTTGATTCTACAACCAGTTTCCGTCCCGGAGCTAGGTTCGGCTCGGCTGCCATTCGTCATGAAAGTTTTGGTTTGGAAACTTATAGTCCGTATCAAGATAAAGATTTAGCTGACGTCAGTATTTTTGATAGCGGCGATTTGGAACTTTGTTTTGGCTCGGCGGAATTAGCTTTAGCTGATATTGAAAATAGGGCTAAACAAATTTTATGTGACGGTAAGATGCCTTTTTTAATTGGTGGTGAGCATCTGGTTACTCTTGGGGCGGTAAGAGCTGTTTTTGCTAAATACCCTGATATGCATATTATCCATTTTGATGCTCATGCCGATCTTCGCGACGATTATCTTGGCGCTAAATTAAGTCACGCTTGTGTTATGAGGCGTTGCCACGAACTTGTAGGCGACAATAAAATTCATCAATATTGCATTCGCAGCGGTGATAAATCAGAATTTATTTTTTCCCGAGAGCATACTGATATGCACAAGTTTAATTTCGAAAATTTAAGCGAATTAGTCGAACAATTTATCGAAAATAAAACGCCTGTTTACTTTACAGTTGACTTAGATTGCCTTGATCCTGCGGTTTTTTGTGGAACAGGAACTCCTGAAGCTGGAGGAGTAAATTTTACAGATTTGTTGAATGCTGTCCTTACTGTCGCCAAAACAAATATAGTAGGAGTTGATATTAACGAGCTTGCGCCAATGCTTGATATGAGCGGAGCGTCGACCGCTGTGGCGTGTAAAATAGTTCGAGAAATGCTTTTAGCAATTTATAAGTAGAGGTACCTTCGCGTTATAGAATGTGTCGAAGAGAAAAAGGAGCAAAATAATGGGCAGAGTTTTAGTTATTGGGTGCGGTGGAGTAGCAAGTGTAGCTATTAAAAAATGTTGTCAGCTAGACAATGTTTTTACTGAGCTTTGCATTTCCAGTCGTACAAAATCTAAGTGCGATGCTCTGGCAGCCGAACTTAAAGGTAAGACTGCTACCAAGATTACTACTGCGCAAGTAAATGCGGATGATGTAGAGCAAGTAATTGAGCTTATTAAGTCTTATAAGCCCGATCTTGTTATGAATATGGCTCTTCCGTATCAAGACTTAACCATTATGGATGCTTGTCTGGCTTGTGGTGTAAACTATATGGATACAGCTAACTATGAGCCTGAAAATACTGATGATCCTAAGTGGAAAGAAGCTTATGAAAGAAGATGTAAAGAGCAAGGTTTCTCTGCTCTCTTCGATTATGGTTGGCAATGGGCTTATCGTGAAAAATTTGAAAAAGCTGGACTGACTGCTCTTCTTGGTTGTGGTTTTGATCCTGGTGTCACTCAGGCTTATTGCGCTTATGCCAAGAAACATGAATTCGATACAATCGACACTATCGATATTCTCGATTGCAATGGCGGCGATCACGGCCATCACTTTGCTACTAACTTTAATCCTGAAGTTAACTTGCGCGAAGTTTCCGCTCCCGGTAGCTACATCGAAAACGGAAAATGGGTAGAAATTCCCGCTATGAGCATCAAGCGCGAATATAACTTTGACAGCGTTGGCCCTAAAGATATGTATCTTTTACATCATGAAGAGCTTGAATCTTTAGCCCGCAATATTCCTGAAGTAAAAAGAATTCGTTTCTTTATGACTTTTGGACAGAGTTATATTACGCATATGCAATGTCTGGAAAATGTAGGTATGCTTTCCACTAAGCCTATTAAGTTTGAAGGACATGATATTGTGCCTATCAAGTTCCTCAAAGCTTTGCTTCCCGATCCTGCCAGCCTTGGCCCTCGTACGCATGGTAAAACCAATATCGGTTGCATTTTTACTGGCAAAAAAGACGGTAAAGAGAAGGCCTACTATATTTACAACGTTTGCGATCATCAAGAATGCTACCAAGAAGTGCAAAGCCAGGCTATAAGCTACACTACTGGTGTACCGGCTATGTGTGGTGCTTTGATGCTTTTAACTGGCAAGTGGAACAAGAAAGGTGTCCATACCGTAGAGGAGTTTGATCCCGATCCTTTCCTCGAAGCGCTTGATAAATACGGTTTGCCCAAAAAAGAAGATCACAATCCCAAGTTGGTAGATTGATGAATAATAGCAGCATATTCAGAAGCTTATTTAAGCAAAACGGTTTGGCTAGTTTGGCAAAGCTTAAAACCCCTTGCTACTTAGTTGATGAGCAAAAGTTAGTCTCTAATGCTAAAATTTTGTCTTCAATTATTGAGCATACCGGCTGTAAAATTCTGTTGGCTCAGAAAGCGTTTTCCAATTACGATTTCTATCCGCTTTTAGCTCCGTATTTATCAGGAACAGAAGCCAGCGGCCTTTATGAAGCCAGACTTGGTGCCGAAGAAATGGCTAGTAAGGAAGTCCACGTCTTTTGTGCTGCCTATCGCGACGACGAATTTGCCGAGCTTTTGCAATATGCTGATCATATTGTTTTTAATTCAATCAATCAATTAAAGAAATTTGCTAAAAAAGCGCGAGAGTGTGGAAAGAGTCTAGGGCTTCGTATCAATCCTGAATGCTCTACCCAAAGCGATCGTGCCATTTACGATCCGTGCGCTCAAGGCAGTCGCCTTGGTGTAACGCGTGACGTATGGGATAAAGAAATGAGCGAAGAGCTTTTCTCTATGCTCGAAGGGCTCCACTTTCACACTCTCTGTGAGCAAAATTCCGATGCACTTGAAACTACTTTAAAAGCTGTGGAAGAGCGCTTTGGCGACGTCCTTCCTCATATGAAATGGCTCAATATGGGCGGTGGCCACCACATTACTAAAAAAGACTATAATAGAGAGCGTCTTGAAAAGCTTATCACTTATGCGCAAGATAAGTGGAACTTGTGTGTTTATCTTGAGCCGGGTGAAGCGGTGGCTTTAGATGCTGGCTATTTAGTTAGTCAAGTACTCGATATAGTAGAGAATGGCCATTTAAAAATAGCTATTCTCGATACCAGTGCCGCTTGTCATATGCCTGATGTTATTGAGATGCCTTATTTACCTCCATTGCTTAATAAGCAAGCTCGAAAAGGTGAGGGCTATTTGTATCGCTTAGCCGGCCCAACTTGTCTTGCTGGAGATGTTATTGGTGAGTATTACTTGGCCGACCAGCTTCAAGTTGGCGACTTAGTTGTATTTGGCGATATGGCTATTTACACTACTTGCAAAAACAATACTTTTAACGGTATGCCTTTGCCCAATATTTATAAAATTGACTTAGAAGGCAACTTAAGCCAATTAACCCATTTTGGCTATAACGATTTTAAGCTGAAATTAGGAAGTAATCGAAAAAGTTAAGCTTTATTAGGCTCAAAAATAAAGCGTGGCCCTTCTTTCCCGTTATGGCCTGTAGGCACAAAGCCAAGTTTCCTTAAGACATTTTGTGAAGCTTTATTACTTGGCTCTGTTTCTGCTTCTACAGCTTGTACACCATTTTGACGCAAAGCCCAGTCACAAACAGCTTTTACTCCTTCGGTAGCATAGCCTTGGCCTTGATATTGATCAATTATGCCATAGCCAACTTCCACCCGGCCATTTTTGGCTGGTCCTTTAAAGCCAGCATCGCCGATTTGTTGCCCATTTTCTTTTAAGCACATTTTCCAAGATGTATACCAAATGAAATCTTGAGCATGTTGTTTACATCCATCGAGCATCTCTTGATAGGCTTGGCTAAGTTCAGGAACTTTTGTTCCATATATGACTATAAGTTTGGCCAATTCTTCTAAAGTCATAGGTGCTATTACTAATCTAGGCGTTTCTAGTTTATATATATTGCCCATTTTTATTACCTCAGCAGATTATAGAATTTATCTGTGAATATTTGTTAAGCTTCTATTATTAAAAATTCACCATACTATGGCGATTTCTTGCCTAATAAAGGGAAAAAACTATGTTGAAAAGAAGCTGGAAGCGATAATTATCGAGCACATTTTAGGCTGATTTTTTCCAACCGATTTTGTAATGCAACGAAATAAAGAGGTAGTTTCATGCTAAATCAAACCGTTTATAGCGAATATGTCAAAATTTTACGTGAAGAACTAGTAGAAGCTATGGGTTGCACAGAGCCTATTGCTTTAGCTTTTGCTGGCGCCAAGGTACGTGAAGTTTTAGGCGCTGTTCCTGATCGTATTGTGGCTAAATGTAGTGGCAATATGCTTAAAAATGTGCGTTGTGTAGCTATTCCCAACTCTGGCGGTATGGTTGGTATCGCTACGGCTGTTTGGTTGGGAGTTTTGGGCGGTAATGCTTCTGCAGAAATGGAAGTTTTAAAAGATACCGATGATGAAGCTAGACGTCTTATGCGCGAGCAAGTTAAAGCTGGCACTTGCAAAGTAGAGCATTTAGAATCAAATATTCCTTTGCATATAATTGTCGAATGCTATAAGGGAGAAGAGAGCGTCAAGCTGGAAATCCGCCACTCTCATATTAACGTTGTTAATATTGTCAAAAATGGAAAAACGATTTTCCAAAAAGACGATGATAAAGAGTACAGTGCCGCCAATCCCGCCGATCGCTCCTTGTTAAATTTGCCGGATATTAAAGAATTTGCCGATACCGTGAAAATCGACGATGTTAAAGCTTTGCTTGATAGGCAAATTAATTGCAATATGGATATCGCCTATGAAGGCATGTCCGGCAACTTCGGGGTAGGTTTGGGCAGAATTATTAAAAAGTCTTATCCTGAGGGAGTAGTTACCCGTATGAAAGCTTATACAGCAGCTGCTTCTGAAGCTCGTATGGGCGGTTGTGAAATGCCTGTTGTGATCAATTCAGGTAGTGGCAACCAAGGGATCACTTCTTCGGTGCCGATTATCGTTTACGCCAGAGAGCGCAATTTCTCTAGAGAAAAACTTTACCGTGCTTTAGTCTTTTCTAATTTAATGACTATCTACCAAAAGAAATTTATTGGCTGCCTTTCGGCCTTTTGTGGAGCTGTTTCCGCCTCTTGCTCAGCTGGCGTAGCTCTTACTTACATAAATGGTGGCACTTTAGAGATGTTAGCTGCGACAGTTGATAATACAATGGCTAATATTCCCGGCATTCTCTGCGATGGCGCCAAAGTTAGCTGTGCGGCAAAAATCGCTACCAGCTTAGACGCCGCCATTATGGCTCATTATATGGCTATGAATGATAGCAATTACACTGCACATACAGGTATTCTCCAAGATCAAGCTGACCATACTATCAGCTCTGTAGGCTATATCGGCAGAGTAGGCATGATGCAAACTGACAAGGAGCTGATCAATTTGCTTTTAGCCGATAAGCAAGCGTAAAAAAAGTTAATCGTAAACTTAATACAATGATTGAAAAACTTATTGCTGAGACAACTGAATGCGATTTTAAAGTTGCCATTGAAACAAAAAAAACCTAAAAGTTGGCTTAAAAGTGTCAGTGCTTTCGCCAATGGAGTTGGTGGCAGACTTTTTTTTGGTGTGGATGATAACAAAAACATTGTAGGACTATCTGATATCCAAAATGACGCAGAACTCATAAGCCGCTTGATAAAAGAAAGAATAACTCCTTTCCCTAATTTTATTTTAACACCTGAATTAGAAGATGGAAGGTACGTTTTAGTACTTACAGTTATTAGTGGTCGTACACCTCCTTATTACTATAAGGCAGATGGTGTTATGGAAGCTTATATTCGTATAGGCAATGAAAGCGTCACAGCTCCAAGTTATGTTGTTAATCAGCTAATTTTACAGGGTATGAATCGTTCTTATGACTCTTTGGAATCAGCTTATAAGTTCAAAGATTTTGCTTTTTCAAAATTAAGGGAAAGGTATAAGGTTTGGACTGGTAACAGTTTTGAAGATAAATATTTTGATTCTTTTGAAATTCGTGATGCAAATGGATTATTGACCAATGCGGGAGCATTGCTGGCAGATGATTCTCCTATTAGACAATCCAGGCTTTTTTGTGTGCGTTGGAATGGCTTAGATAAAAGCGGTGGCAAAGTTGATGCTTTAGACAGTGCAGAATATTCAGGAAGTTTGATTACTCTTTTAAATGATGGCATTGGTTTTATAAAGAGGAATATGAGAGTTCAGTGGAAGAAGGCCGCTGACTCAAGGATTGAAATGCCTGACTATTGTGAACGCAGTTTTTTTGAAGCTTTAGTTAATGCTCTTGTTCATCGTGATTATTTAATTTTAGGCAGTGAAGTACATATTGACATTTTTGATGATCGCTTGACGATTTATTCTCCAGGTGGCATGCTTGATGGAACCTTAATACAAGATTGCAATTTGAGTAATGTACCTTCTGCGCGTCGCAATCCCGTTATAGCTGATATCTTTAATCGCTTAGGATACATGGAGCGTCAAGGCAGTGGCTTAAACAAGATCAATGCTGCCTATGAAAGAGCAGCCAATTTTCATGCAGGCTTGGAACCTGTTTTTTATTCAGACAACATACAATTCAAAGTTACACTAAAAAATTTAAACTATTTTGCGCTTGATTCAGAAAAACAGGC
>DHKB01000021.1:8077-12405 GCA_002407045.1 Candidatus Bruticola papionis
AAAAACAGGCGCTTGATTCAGAAGAAACAGGTGTTGGTTTAGAAAAACAGGTGCTTAATTATGAAAAAGTAATTACAGAACAAGAAAGGCAATCATTAGATTTAAATAAGCTAATCAAGAGTAGAGTTACAATTCAAAATGTGAAAACCTTATACAAATGTTTTGGCTTAGATAAAACTTTTTCAAGAGCTGATGTTAAGGAAGTTTGTAACATAACAGATTCGCCATCAGGCGAGTTGCTCAGGAAACTTAAAGTTTTGCAACTTGTGGAAGTTGCTCCTGAGCATGGTAGGGGAAAGTATCGCTTTGTTAAGCATTTGAACTAGCTGTACAAAAAAACTGCCCTAGTAAATTTAGGACAGTTTTTTTATAGTTGCAATATTGAAAACTAAGCTTATATTTGACTGGGTAGACTACTGAGCATATTTCTTAAAGTCTCAGTAGCTTGAGAAATAGACAAGCTTTTGTTTTCAACTTGGGAAAGCAATTCTTCCAAAGTGAAATCTTCAGCCGATTCTTTAATTTCTTCCACCCAAGAAATATTTAAATTGACACTTCCGTCGGCCAAAAGATCGGCAGCAGAATATTTGCGCCAGCGTCCGTTGGGATTTTCTTCACTCCAAGTTTCCTGGCGTTCATCCAAGTGGCCCACTTTATAGCAAGACTTAAAATCTTCTAAATCTGCATGCTTCAAAGGTTTAGTTACTAGAGTGTGTTTTATGTTGGTGCGATAGTCATAGAACCATACGTCTTTTGTCTCTTGACCTTTGGTGAAGAAAAGCACATTGGTATTTACGCCTTGGGCGTAGAAAAGACCGGTAGGCAAGCGCAAAATAGTATGTAAATTAAACTCCTTAAGCAACCTTGTACGGATTTTTTGACCGGCACCGCTGCCAAAAAGGACGCTGTCTGGCAAAACAACTGCAGCTCGACCGCCGTCTTTAAGCATAATCATAATATGTTGCAAGAAGTTCAACTGGTTGTCACTAGTTGTTTCGTAAAGATCGGTGCGCATAGATTCTACAGCTACTGAACCAGCTGGACGTTTGCCAAAAGGCGGATTAGCTAAAACTACATCTACATAAATTTTGGGAGCTTTCAAAAGCGAATCTTCGCAAATTATAGGACTAGTTTCGGTTTCAATTCCATGTAAATAGACATTCATAGCTCCCAAGGTAGCAGCTATAGGAGCTATATCGCTGCCCATAATATGCTTAGCTAGATTGGCACGTTTAGCAAAATCATGGGTTTGCTTTTTCATATAATTGTAGGCAGCCAAAAGGAATCCACCCGTACCGCAAGCTGGATCGGCCACAATTTCGTCTGCGCATGGCCGGGTTACTTCCACCATAGTGTCAATTAAAGGGCGAGGAGTGAAATACTGGCCGGCTCCGCTCTTTTTATCTTGACCATTTCTTTGCAAAATCGATTCATAAATATCGCCTTTGTCAATTTCGCTAGAAAACCAGTTGGCTTGATCAATAAGATCGATAACTTTCTTGAGAGAAACAGGCTGGGTTATTTTATTTTGGGCTTTAGTGAAAATAGTACCGATCAACCCTTCTTTTGGGGAGAGATCTTCCAATATTTTTTCATAATGCTCTAGCAATTTATCGCCATCAAGAGCTAAGAGAGAGTTCCAGTTTAAATCTTCAGGAATTTTGCTTTCTTCGCCCAGGCTGTCGCACATTTCTTGATCCATTTTCAAGAAGAGTAAGTAAGTTAACTGGGTAATATATTCGGTAAAGCTTACACCGCCAGCGGCAATAACATCGGCTAGCTCCCATACTTTTTTCGCTAAATCCTGCTGTGGTACAGATTTAGCAGCTCTTTTACCTTTGGATTTAGTTGTTGTAGTATCATTGGATTGGGTCATTTTTTTCTCCTTAAGCTACTAATACAAAGCTGGCTAGTGAATTTAAAGTCTTATCAACTTCTGTTGCCGAGCCGAAAGCTTGACATGCTCGTATCACAAAATCTCTTGAATCCAAGTTCAGTAAATCTTTACGAGTGCAATTTCCGTTACTGACGATATACTTTGCTATTTCTTCAGCAATATTCCTTTGAGTAGGCGAGAGCTCGCCTCGCTGGGTTTGACCGCACCATAATTCAAAGCGTTGCTTGGCTGTCGCATGCAAAGAGTAAAGTTTATTAGTAATTTTTAAAGCATATCTAACCAGTTGGATTAGATTAGTTAGAGCTTCTTTTTCCAAATCGTTTTTTAATTTGTCAACTTTATCTGGCTGTAAAGTTGCATAAGCGCTCCAAAGTACCGCAGCTCTAAAGCGAGCATCAGCTTGAGCCATCTTTTCTTTTAAGTCTTCCAACATGGCATAAGTAATTGGCTCGCCTTTATTCTCGGCAATAATTTTGATAGCTTCTTCCGTATCGCGATGGCGTTGCACATATTCTTCGAAAGCTTGTATAGTTTCACGCGCTTTTTCTTGGGAAAAACCAGCTTCTACTAAAACATCCCGACCAGGACGCAAAATTTTTATAAGACCAGCATTCATATCTAAAAGTTGTTTTCTGGCTTCAGAAGCTTTGTAGCCGGTAGTTAAAGTAGACACTAAGCGTTTACGCAATAAGTTCGGCTGATTTGAGTCTACAAAAGGTTCTTTATCTAAAGAACCATTGGCAGAAGCTTCAAAAATATGGGAAGCTATAGTTTGTAAATCTGTACCGGTAAGATCTTCAAATTTGTCTTGCTCTTTACGCTCAGCTTTATTGGCAATACGAGAAAGACGACTAGCTAAAAGGCGCAAATTATCGTCAGGCAAGTATCCGTGAGTAATTTGCTCTAACAATTTGGGCATGGGAATATTGACGCCATCTTGAGGAATCGTTTCTCTATTATTGGCACTTTTTATATGCTCAGTTACACCTATAGCGTCGACTAAATAAAAAAGATTCTTGCCAGTAGCATTGGGAGTAACATTGCGCAAAGCGTCGTCATTTATAGTACGTACACCGCGCCCTTTCATTTGTATATACAAAGATTCAGAATTGACGTCGCGCATAAAGATAAGCACTTCCAAAGGTTTGACGTCTGTACCGGTAGCTACCAAAGTTACGGTAACGGCAATGCGAAATTGTTTATCGTTGCGAAAACTGCGTATCAAAGCGTTGCTATCACCTTCGCCATCAGTAATTTGCTGGACAAATTGCGGATCTTGATTAGGAAAAACTTTATGGCGAATAATTTCCACAATATTGCGGGTGTGGCTTTTATTTTTGGCAAAAATTAGCGTTTTAGGGATATAGTGATAATCAGGATCTAATTCGGCGCGTTCAGGATATAAATCGGTATAAATAGCCTTTTTGTAAGCTTCTAAAACAGTTCTAATTTGCTCAGGATTGGTTACTGCTCGATCTAGGTCGGAAGCACTATAAGGAATGAGCTCGTCAGCGCGTACTTCGCGCTTTTCTCCAGTGCGCTTAACTACTTCGGTATATTTTTCACCTTCTTCAATTTGACCGCCTCGATCGCTAACTTCTGTACGAATGCGATAAATACGCCCGTCTACATTGATGCCGTCGACAATAGACTTTTCTAAAGTATAATTGGCTACGCAGTTATTGTTGAAAAATTCTTTGGTTTCTTCACTGGGAGTAGCGGTTAAGCCTATAATTCTGGCTTTATCAAAATAATCTAAAACGCTGCGCCAACGTCCGTAAATAGAGCGGTGACATTCGTCAATAACGATAAAATCAAAGAAATCGTTAGGTAAATGCAATTGGCCAGCAAGTTTTGCTCTCTTCGAGTCCGTATTGTTAAAAGTCGATTCCTCATCTTCATCATCTTGCAATTCTTGGCCAGTTAGAACAGAATAAAGGCGCTGAATAGTGCAAATAACTAAATTGGCGCTACTGGGAACTTTTGTTGAGCGCAAAAATTCTGTCAAGTAGATATTACTAAATTTTTCGCCTTTTTCAGTAAGATCGAAAGTGCCAAATTCACCTTCGGCTTGGCGTCCTAAGTTATTACGATCTACTAAAAAGAGAATACGGCGAGCAGGCGTATAAGTTAAAAGGCGATATATAGCCATGCAAGCAGTAAAAGTTTTACCAGCTCCAGTAGCTAAACAAATTAGAGCTCGCCTTTGTCCTTGGCGGAAACTGCTTTCCAGATTGCAAATAGCTTCGTACTGACATTGGCGTAGTTTGTCCTTTTTTAATGTAGGTAAGCCAGCAAAATAAGCACTGATCTTAGCCAATTTAGCCATTTGCTCAGGACTGTGTATTGTGTTCAAGTTGACATATTTTGGCTCGTCATCTTTTAAGTTTTTGAAAAGTATAATATTGCCATTAGCAAGATAAACGAAAGG
>DHKB01000008.1:0-6558 GCA_002407045.1 Candidatus Bruticola papionis
CCGAAGCTAAGCCTAAGCGCACTACGCGCAAAAAAGCCGACGCCTAATAGTCGGCGGCAAAAATACGCATATTTTGGTAAACCGAGCTTCTTAACTGACATCTTTGCACGAAGGGCAAACTTTTGCTCTACTCGAAGTTTGGAAGTGAGAAAATGCTTGCAAAGAGGGTAAAATTCTTATGAAGAAGCTCGGTATCTTGGCGGCTTCGGCCATTATTTCTTTAGCACCACTATGTGCGCAAGCGCTACCGCAACAGCCGGACGCCATACACAAAACAAAGGCGGCAGCAGCGACAAACGCTCCGCACCAGGACAGCCGAGGTTCAAAGGCGAAAACAAAGAGCCTAAATTCTTCTTCTCGGAGTGATAAAGTGACTGTCCAAAATCAAGAAAATTCAACCGTAGTCACCCCCAGCATGACTCCAGCTCAAATGAAAGCTTTTTTCTTAAAGCAAACTAGGCGCAGCCTGACTAGCTGGGAAGCTAAAAATTACAACATCAGCAACCATCCGCCTTTCCAGCTCGATTCTCCTCAGGCTAGTCAGTTTTGCATTACTCCCGAAATTGCCAAAGCAATTAACTTGAGAGCCCAAGTTGACGCCTTTGCCAAAGAAGCTAAAGTTTCGACAGCCGGCGTACGCGAAAACCAGAATGTACTTTGCCCTTGGGATCATCGCTATCGCATCAACGAATATATGCTAGCTTTGATGGCCGAATCGTTGAGCAACATCGTACCGCAATTACATAAAGAGCATATTGCCTCTCTGCCGGTACACACTCCTGAAGAAGTAGCCAAGCATCTGGGCCCGCAGGGAGTAAAAACTATCGAAGCCATTTTTGGTATGCCTTTAGCCCAAGCTATGGAGTTTGTGCGTAAAAATCCTGTCCGTATCGTCGGCGGCGAAACTCGTTCCAATACTCCGCGTTTCGTGGGCTTGGTTTCTCGTATCTATGCCGCCCGCGGCTTTAATGTATTTTTGACAGAAAATGCCGACAATAAAGACACCTCTACTATTTTTATGTGGAGCTTCTTGACTTATATGTTGGGCTTATCTGGCGGCGATTATTATACTTCCAGTCACGGTGCTCCTCAGAAGCAGAGTGACAAAATTCTCGGTCCCGACGGTTCCCAGTATTTGCCTCCCGAGTACTCTAAAATCGTCGAGCAAATGTACAAAATTTTAGAGCAGTGCGAAACTACCGGCTATACTATAAAGCTGGCTGCTGCCGATGATCCTTTATTGCACCACAGCTTAACATATAAGCGTATGTGCAGCCTTTACGCCGACTATTTGCGCAAAGGTCCCGCTTCTCCAGCAGCTTTAAAGATGGTCAAAAAAGCTATTGCTGAAGGTATGCGTCTCAAACTCGATTTCTTCGGTGGTGCTGGCTATAAAACTATCGCTCCTATCCTCGAAGACTTGGGCATTGACGGAGCGTTTGCTGGTGGCTACATCCGCGCCGACGAAGATCCTTTCTTCCACAATATTGGCTTCCGCGTAGCCAAGAAGAAGAACTCTTCCGAATATGAAGTCGTACATGACAGCGTAGACGCCAGTATGCCTATCGTCGTCAAATCGGCCAATTACGGAGTAATTTTAAAAGATGCTCCTATCGGTCAGATAGTTTTCAATGTTGACCCCGACTCCGACCGCTTTGTGGCTGGCCAAATCGTTCCCGTCAGCGAAGAAGCCAAATTAACCGCTGACGGCATCAGCTCTATTAAAATAACTGACGATAAAATTTTCGCTCTCTTCTCACCCAACCAGTTCTTCCTTATGTTGGCTGAAAGCGATCGCGCCAGTATGGAAGACGATGGCAGTTGGAAAGATTATTCCAGCTTTGATATTCACACTTATGTATCAGCTCTGTCTTGGGACGAGTGGGCCCAGAAGCACGATATTCCCGTCGTGCGCACTCCCGTAGGATTTAAAGAAATTGCTGCTGTAGAGCGCAAAGTCGAAAAAGCCATGGCCGAACATCCAGGAGAAGTTGTGGCCGTTTATGATGAACTCGGCAATAAGATCGTCATTGGTCCCAAACCCAAAGTGCACCATGCTGGTGAAGAGAGCGGAGGCAAAATCGGCGGTCCCCGCGAGCCTATTTACAATATTTTAGGCCAAAAGATTATCGCCATGCGCGAAAAGAGTAGTGGCGAAGCTTGCATTTCCGCTGTGGTCATGGTCTCTAAGCTCTACTTAAAATACAAAGAGACTGGCGATATTGCCGATCTCTTCTTGCACAATCACCTTGCCGAGCTTTTCACCAGAGATGCCATTGCCAACAAGATGGAATTCCGCGGCGACAAGATCCACTATAACGAAGCTATTTTCGATCCCGAAGAGCTGGCTAAAGCCAAAGCTGCCGGTATTGCTGAAAAAGATCGCTTCAATAACTACTTCCGCCGCTTAGCTTTGGCTATGAAAGATCCCTCACTTACCAATAGAGGTAAGGTTCTCAGCTTAGACGAGGTAAAAGCCGTTCTAACTGAAGCTATTCCCGGTATGGCTCAAGAGTGGAAAGCCCTCGAGCGCATTGACGTTTGGTCAGACGGCTTACAACTTTGGTTTAAGGGCGCGAAAGTACGTGATATTTGCTTACGTCCTTCCGGAACGGATGCCAAGTCGAAAGTTTACTTCGACGGTACCGACAAAGCTTATATGAACGAAGTCTTCCAAAAGTACTTCCGCGATTTCCCCGCTGTCCCCACTCCTCTCTACAAAGAATTGCTTAAAGAAGATAAGTAACTTTTGAGTTGAGTTAAACAGAAGGCCTTCGTTTGTGGTGACAAGCGAAGGCCTTTTATTTTGGCGCAAGGCCGCCTATGATGGTGTGACTATCACTCAAAGTCTTGACATAGAGTATCAAAAGTATTAGAATTTGGCCCTAAAGTTTTCGGGATGAGTAATCCCGACCATTACCCGGCTGTTTATTACCCCAATATTTGGCCGTGACGGAAGGAGGGGAACGCATAATGGAAACTACAGTTGGTGAGAACGAACCTATCGAAACCGCTTTGAAGCGTTTCCGGCGTCAATGCCAGAAAGAGGGCGTGTTGGCCGAAGTTAAGAAGCGCGAGTATTACGACAAGCCCAGTGTACGTCGTAAAAAGAAGGCTATCGCCGCTCGTCGCCGCCGTCGTCGTTAAGGCATAAAGAAAAAGAAGTTGTCAGACCCTTGGGGCTGGCAGCTTTTTTATTTTTAAACGACTATAAAAAAAAGGCTGCCAGCTAAAATGCGAGCAGCCTTTTTTTGTAGCCTAACAATCTAAGCTTCGTCTTCAATTCGCCAATCTATAGGTTCGACTCCATGATCGCTCAAGAATTTGTTGGCTTTGCTGAAAGGGTGACTGCCAAAGAAGCCACGCGAAGCCGAAAGAGGACTGGGGTGAGGCGAGCAAATAATAAAATGCTTAGGATTAGTAATTAAGACTTTCTTTTCCTGAGCCGGACGGCCCCACAAAATATATACTACAGGCCTATCGATAGTATTGACAGCTTTTATTACAGCATCAGTAAAGTTTTGCCAACCTAACTTTTGGTGCGAGAAAGCCTGATGAGCCCGCACAGTCAGTACCGCGTTAAGCATTAGCACACCCTGATCAGCCCATTTTTTCAGCCAACCGCTGTGAGGAATAGGATAGCCCAAATCATCATGCAACTCTTTATAGATATTGAGCAAAGATGGCGGCAATTGCTTTTGAGTAGGAGAGACGGCAAAGCTTAGCCCCATAGCCTGATTGACATTATGGTAAGGATCCTGGCCAAGAATTAGAGCTTTTACTTTATGAAAAGGCGTGAAATGGAAAGCATTAAAAATATCGTCGGCCGGTGGATAGATCGTTTGCGTCTTATACTCATGGATTAAAATGCGCCGCAGCTTCAAATAATACTCTTTTTGAAATTCATCCCCGATAACATCGAGCCAATCATTACTTATTTTGGGCATTTTGTACACCTCGTTACAAAGTAACGCTTCTTTATCATTGCCTAAAACCTGCTCAATTGTTAGAATTGGGGGAACAAAATGTAAAGCACAATTTTTTAAGGAGATTATCATGAGTATCGGTATTGGTTCGCTTTCAAATCTGACACCAACCTATTCTTCTCCTAGCCTTAAAAACTTAAGCGAGCCAGCCTCGGCAAAAGCTCCTTTAAATGAAGAACTGTCTCTAGCTGAAACTTTTACAAAATCATCTGATAAGCCGGTCAGCTTAATTATTCAAAGCGACGACCAAGAGAAATTGGCCTCTTTAAAAGCTCAACTTCTCAAAAGCGATCAGAGCAACCAAGTAACGGCCGATTTGCCTATCATTAATGGTTTTTCTATCGATATATCGGCCCAAGACAATGAAGCTTTGCAAAGTCTCACTCAAGCTCAGCAAAGTGGTGCTTTTGCCGTTTCTTTAGATCAAAATTCAGACTTTACTTCCAACGATCTTTTTGAATTGCAAAATACTTTCTCCCCTATCCATAAAGAGACTAATGTCATGTTGGGTGTAGAGAAATTGCACGAGCAAGGTATCAAAGGTAAGGGCACTTGCATTTGTGTTATCGATAGCGGCATTGCCATGCACCCCGATTTAAAAGATCGTGTTGTTGCTTTCAAAGATTGCGTCAATGGCCGCCAAGAGCCCTACGATGATAACGGACACGGTACCCATGTAGCCGGTATTTGCGCCGGAGACGGCAGCAGTAGCGACGGAAAAACTGTGGGCGTAGCTCCAGAAGCCAATATCGTAGGTGTCAAAGTGCTCGATCAATTTGGTAACGGTACCACCTCACAAATCATTAAGGGTATCCAGTGGGCCATTGCCAACAAAAATAAGTACAATATAGACGTTATTAATATGTCTTTGGGCCGTCCTATTCCGCGCACCCGTTTTCTCGATCCCATGACTATAGCTGTGCAAGTTGCTGAAAAATGCGGCATTACCGTAGTAGTTTCTGCAGGCAACGATGGCCCTGGAGCTTCTACGATATGTTCTCCAGGCAACGCTCCTAACGCTATTACTGTGGGGGCTTTCGACGATTACGGTACTCCAGAAACTGACGACGACTGGCCAGCCTACTTCTCTAGCCAGGGCCCAACACGCTTCGACAATCTGGAAAAGCCCGATATTTCAGCTCCCGGCGTAGATATCATTTCTTGTTCTAACGAAAATGACGGCTATGTGCAAATGTCAGGCACTTCTATGGCCGCACCTTTTACAGCTGGCGTAGCTGCTCTCATGAAGGGCGTCAATCCCAAGCTTAGGCCTAAAGACATTAAAAGCATCTTGATGTCTCAGGCCGCACCTTTCCAGCAAAGTGATTTAAGTCGCAATATTGTTGGAGCTGGCGCCATCACTCCCCAAGAGTCTTTGGCCCAAGCAGCCGATTTTAAAAGAAAATAAATAACCATTCTTTTAATAGAGCCTCTGAATTGCGCCCTTCCGTCCTTACTATTGGAATGGTCTTTTCTAAGAGGCTCTCTTTTTCAAGGAGATTTTTTTGAGCACAGCTATCAATTCCGACCTCACTGACCGCAGTAAACGCTGGGTTGTGGGTATAGATTTGGGAACCACCAATTCAGCTATGTCCTGTCTTCCTTTACAGGAAGAAGCCAATTTAGAGAGCGTTTCTATTACCCAACGCATTTCCGAAAATCAAGTAAGTCGCTTGCCCACTCTGCCGAGCTTCCTCTACTTACCTGGCGAACATGAAATGCCTTTACATGCTATGGAACTACCCTGGAATCAGGAGTTGGATTATGCTGTAGGTGCTTTCGCCCGCACTCAGAGCGCCAAAATACCCGGTCGTGTAGTTAGTTCTGCTAAGTCTTGGTTGGCTCATCGTCGCGCCGAGCCAGGTGAAGCTATTTTGCCTTGGGAAGCTGTTAAAGAAGGACGCAAGGTTAGTGCCATTGAGGCTTCGCGCCGTTATTTGGCCCATATGCGCGACTCTTGGGATTACGATCACCCCGAACACCCTTTAGCTTTACAAGAATTGGTCTTAACCGTCCCCGCCTCTTTTGACGAAATAGCTCGCGATTTAACTATAGAAGCTGCCGATCGTGCCGGTTTAGAAAATGTCACCCTTTTAGAAGAACCACAAGCTGCCTTCTATACTTGGTTATGGCCTAGGCGTAAAACTTGGCGCCACAATTTGTCTGGCGTCAACGAAATTTTAATTTGCGATATCGGCGGCGGCACTTGTGACTTTACAGCTATAAAAATTGATGAGGATGGTTTGCGCCGTATTGCTGTAGGTGATCACTTAATGCTTGGCGGTGACAATTTAGATATTGCTATTGCCAGATTGTGCGAAGCTAGATTGGGCGTTAAGCTCAATTTGTTGCAATGGGGCGTCTTACAACAGCAATGCCGCCAAGCTAAAGAAAAGCTCTTGGGCGCCAATCCTCCAGAATCGTGTTCAGTAATTACTCCCGGCGTCGGCTCCAAACTTATTGACAGCGCTTTACAAACAGAAGTCAGCCGCCAAGAAATCCAAGAGCTGATTCTGAATGGTTTTTTCCCCGAAGTTCCCTTTACAGAGCCCATATCTAACGATCACAAAGT
>DHKB01000008.1:6688-22294 GCA_002407045.1 Candidatus Bruticola papionis
CAAGCCATTAAACAGCGTATTTGCAAGATCTTAAATAATTGGCTGGGCTACGAAGTACAAGTTTTAGAAAATGAAGCTGAAGATCTGGCTGTAGCTCACGGTGCTTGCGCCTTTGGTTGGCTAAAAAGTCATGGCCAAGAGCGAATTAAAGGAGGCATTGCCCGTTCTTACTATTTGGGCGTAGGAGATGACAATGCTCTTTGTGTCATTCGCCGCAACCAAGATGAAGGTGAACGTCAAGAAGTTGACGGCCCAGAATTAAAGCTCAGAGTAGGTTCACCAGCAGCTTTTCCTCTTTTTGCTTCGACCGAACGTCCTCAAGATGCAGTTGGACAAGTAGTCAAACAAGAATTGCTTAAACCTTTGGGCACTTTAGAAACTGTAGTTAAAGGTAGCAAAGGTGAAAGCGAAGTAGCCGTCCATTTAGCTGCGCAAGTAACAGAAATTGGTACTATGGCTCTGTGGGCGACTTCTTTGGACGGTTCACGCAATTGGTCTTTACAACTTCCCTTGCGTGGACGCCGACAGAAAAAAGCTTCTTTAGATATTGCGCCTAAATTTGTCGATAAAGCCAAAAAGCTTATCAACTATACCTTCAGTACCAAAGCCAACAAATTGCGAGAGACAGATATAAGACCCAGAGCTTTACTTGGCTCTTTGGAAGCTTCTCTGGGGAAACGCACCACTTGGCCTTCTAGCTTAAACAGAAGCTTATGGGAAGCTTTTTGGCTTTGCGCCGACAAGCGCCGCTCTTGCGCTGAATACGAAGCAGCTTGGTTTAATGGAGCCGGCTTCTTGTTACGTCCTGGTTTAGGCGCACCTCTAGACAAATGGCGCCTCGAACAAATGCAAAAGCTCTTGCCAGAGTGGATGCAATTTTCTCAAGATGAAAATGTCCGCCGTGAGTTTTGGGTTTTCTGGCGCCGTTTGTCAGCCGGTTTGGAAGCAGCAGCCCAAACTAGCTTGTGGGCCAACTTGGCTCCTCGCCTTATTCCTGGGCGCAAACACATAAAGAGCCGCCTCAAGCAATTGCTGCCAGCGGAAAAAGTCGAAGTCATGCGCTTAGCTGTCAGCTTAGAGCGCATACCTATGTCGGAGAAAGAAACTTTAGCTGAAACTATCTTCCAAGACTTTAAAGTGCGCCCAGACACAGTCTGGCAACTTTCCCGCTTGGGAGCCAGGCGTCTTATGGGAGCCGGCCCGCAACATGTTATGGCTGCCGAATTAGTGGAAACTTGGGTAGAAAAAATTCTCAGTGCCAAGTGGTCAGACAGTCGCTCTATTGGCTTGGCAACAGCCGAAATGGCTCGTTACACCAACAACCGCGCTCTAGACTTGAATAAAAAATTGCGCGAACGCCTGGCAGAGCGATTGGAAAAAGAAAAACTTCCCCAAGCAGCCAAACGCGTCCTCTACTTATGCGAAGAAGAGGACGAAGCTGCCTCCGTCCTCTTCGGTGAAGATTTGCCTATTGGTTTGCGCTTAGACGTCTAAGTCTTTGGCTGACATCAGCGGCAGCGTGATAGTTACTTGGGTGCCTTCTCCTAGCTTACTATCAAATTTAACGCTGCCGCCGTGGCGTTTCACAATGGCCTCAGTAATAGGGATTCCTAAGCCGGTGCCACCACTAATACGATCACGTCCGGTATCAACTCTATAAAAACGTTTGCCCAAATTGGCCAAGTGTTCTGGGGAAATACCACAGCCTTCGTCAGCAACAATAATCTTCACATCTTTATCGCTCACTTGAACACTTACTTTCACTTGCTTCTCTTTGGGCGTATGACGCAAAGCATTGTCAATGATGTTGCGTACAGCTCTAGCTAAAGCTGAAGCGTCACCCAAAATCCACACATCGCAGCCAGTTTCCGTTTCGACAGGATGCTCCATAGCTTCACTTAAGGAAGCTTCTACAGCATTTTTCACCACTTCGTTGACGCTAACAGGATCAGCCACCTTGCGGTGAGACAGTTCTTGGTTGCGCGATAAAGTCAATAAATCGAGCACTAAATGCTCCATGCGGCTAAGTTCTTTATCGATAGTAGATACGGTACTTTGTACTTTATCTAACACTTTGGCATCTTCAAGCTTCAATTTAAGTACATGTACCGCTCCCATTAAGCTAGTTAAGGGCGTTTTTAGTTCGTGGGAAGCGTCGCCAATAAAACGTTGCTGTTCCAGGAAAGACTCTTGCAAAGCGTCCAACATATGATCGAAAGTATTGGCCATAACAAATATCTCGTTGCGTCCTTCGCCCAAATGGACTCGAGCGCTTAAATCGCCAGCTTCCAATTTTTTAGCTACTCCGACTACTTTTTGCAAAGGCGTTGTCAATACTCTAGCTGTGCAAATACCTGCTACCGATACGAGTAAAGCCAAAATGATGGAGCCAATAGCAAAAAGGCGATGAGCCATTTTTATAGCTCTGTCGGCAAAATTCCAAGGAACGGCAGCTTCTATATAACCAGTAAGCTTATCCCCTTCGGTAATGGGACAAAGCATAATTTGAAAATTAGGCGCCTCTACATAAACCAAAGTGAAAGGACCAAAATGGGGAGGTGGCGGCATTCCTTCATTTATTCCACGCTTGTCACTGGAAAGCCAAAGCAAAAAATGGTGGAACAAACCATTGCGCCTAGGCAATTTGGAAGGCCCGTAGTAAGTAAAACCAGCTTCCTTAATAATAGACTGAGAATAAGCCATCATTTCAGAAGCGTTGTCTCCTCCGCGAAATCCGTCTTTATCTGAATTTTGCAAGCGCCGCCAATTTTCACTTAAAAAAGAGAACATGGCGCGACTAGGCACTTGAGGAAGTTGATCCTTACCTTCAAAGTGTACAAAAGGCGACTCAGAAGAGGCTATTTTGCGACCTTGTAAATCGTAAATACGCACATAGCTGCAATTGCGTCCTATCGCTTCAGCCATCTTCTGATAATTGCCCTGAAACTGAGCTAAACGCAAAGTTCTGGGCTTAGGCTTACAGCGCGGCAGTCTCCTTTCCCCATTGTCCCTACCGGTGCAAGATCCGACTAATTTTTGCAAAAAGCTAGGTTCTGGCCTACTATGACGAAAACGTTCACGCTCAGCATCCATTATTACTTTTACATCTTCTTTATCATCTTCAGCAAAATAATAAAGAATAGTATAAAGAGATCTGGCTCCTTCATTCCAGACGACACTATCTATAGCAAAGCAAATAAACAGACCAGAGCAAAAAATAGCCAGCGATAAAATAGTCACAAAGGACAAAGAGATCAGAACTGATAGCGAAACTCTGCGCATAACTTTTTTCCAGGCCTCTTCTAGCCTAAGGCATAACCTACACCACGCACGGTGCGCAAAAGAGAGCGATTTTCATCGTCAAGTTTATTGCGCAAAGCACAAATATAAACTTCCACCACATTAGTTTCCAAATCGTCACTCCAGCCCCAAAGCTGTTGCAAAATTTGTTGGCGAGTAAATACTTGACGCGGCTTACTCATAAACATTTCCAACAATTCAAATTCACGCAAAGTCAAGTGGAGAGTACGACCACCTTTGGTAACAATATGGGAATCGGGATCCAAAATAATATCTTCATATTCCAAGAAGTTGACTTTGCGTCCCTTGCTGCGACGTAACAAGGCCCTAACTCTGGCCATCAATTCAGCAAAATGGAAAGGTTTAGCCAAATAATCGTCACCACCATTGTCCAAGCCCTCTACCATATCTTCAAGCTGATCTTTGGCACTTAAAAATAAGATAGGAACGTCGGCTATGCTGCGTATACCTTTGCATACTTCCAAACCAGAAATATCTGGCAACATAATATCTAAAATAACTAAGTCTGGATGATTGTCTTTGAATTTTTTCAAAGCTTCACTGCCAGTAGCAGCTGTAATAGTTCGATAAGATTCATGCTCCAAAGTGTAAGTTACCGACTCGCGAATCGACTCTTCATCATCAACAACTAAGACTAAAGGCTGCTGAGTTGCCATAACACATCATCCTCCCAAAAAATAAGCAAATATCTCAATTTATGCTCTTGTATTATAAAGGAATTTTCTTTATTTTTTTCTTTGCCAAGTGGCTTAAGGTTAAAGATAAGCTAAAAAAAGAGCAATTTTGCCTAAAGCAAAACCGCTCTTCATCTAAAGTATATTAACTAAAACGCTATTCTTGGCCTAAGTCCAGAGGGCAGCCCCATTCTCCATCTTTGTAAACGGGAGCTTGTAATTGAGTATGCTCTACTTCTTTGCCATTCCAGCGCAGCTCCAAAATTTCAGCTTTTTCTACAGCTTCAGCTTCCAATTCGGCCAATTCCATATGGCTTTCCAATTCCAAAACTTCACGCAATCTGGCTTTGGTGCAAGGATGCTTACTAAGCATTAAGGAGCAGCAATCTTCGTAAGGACGAGCAGAAAGTTCGTAAGTGCCAATATTGCGGGATATTTTCAAAATATCTTCCTTATCGGTACCTACCAAAGGACGCAGCATAGGCATTTTAGCCGCTTCGTCAATAACACGCATATTGGTAAGTGTTTGAGAGGCGACTTGTCCTAAACTCTCGCCGGTAAGCAAGGCCTGAGCTCCTTCGCGTTCGGCCACTAAAGAAGCAATACGCACCATAGAACGACGATATAAGATCATGCGCAAATCGGCAGGAGTCATACTGAGCAATTCTTCTTGTACTGGAGCAAAGCTGACTAAATAAAGTTTGGTTTTGTACTGGAAACGAGTCAAAATATCAGCCAGCAGAGTGCAATTTTCCAAACTAGCTTTATTGGTAAAGGGATAAGAATGGAAGTGACACATAATAACGTCAGCGCCACGTTTCATCATGCTCCAACAAGCTACCGGAGAATCAAAGCCAGAGCTAAGCAAACCGACAATCTTACCAGCAGTACCTACAGGAAGACCACCCGGCCCTTTAATACGCTCGCCAGAAACTAGTACTAAATTGTTGACAATCTCTAAGCGAATCGTAATATCGGGATTAGTCAAGTCGACTTTCATTTCTCGGCCAATATCTTTGGCTCTATCGCCAATATAGCCGCCTACAGTTCTTTCTACTTCTCCAGAACGCATAGGGAAACTCTTGTCGGGACGACGACAGCGCACAGCAAAAGTTTTGCCTTCAGCTTCGCAAAAACATTTCCAAGCCGCTTTTTTCATAGCTTCCAGATCTTGGGGAACTTCGTAGACCAAGGCATAGTTGGCCACACCAAAGACCCCACCCATACGGCGGCGCACTTCTTCCAAATCTTCTGAATCTAAATTGAAAGTAATGCGACCATATAAAGTGCGTACAGAAATCTTTCCCATATCGCGGAAAGTTTTGCGCAAATTGCTCACTAAGCGTTTGACAAAAAGGTTGCGGTTGTTACCTTTAAGGGCAATTTCATGATAATGAACGACTATTTGCATTGATTATATTTTCTTAACTGCAGATTTTTGTAATAAAAATGCTGCTCCATACCTCAAACTTATTTTTGCTCGCCCCTTATTGGCGCGTTTTGCCACTTAACCTGCCGATTTAATGTTAAACATGTGGGCAACTAACAAATCACAGGCCACGCCGCGCCCAGCGTGACGTTGCCAATCAGCGCCACCTACGCTGCCGCAGCCGCAGGAAGGGCTATGCTGCTTTAAGATGATAAGCTCTGGTTGCAAACGCTCGGCCAAAGCTAGTACAGTTTCGGCCCCAGCGCGGAATTGAGCTGTGACATCTTGGCCGCTGCGATTGATAACTTGGGCGCTGTACCCGCAAATAAAATCATCTTCAGCGCCACCTGACAAGCCCGCCGGAACTCTGGGCACAGGCAAACCGCCTTGCATTTCTGGGCAAATGGGCATTACTTCATCCGGGCCAAAGCTTCTAAGTAGTTCTGGATCGGCTTTGGCTTGCCCATCATATCGGCAAAGCCAGCCTAGTAAGCAAGCAGAAACCATGATCTTGGGCGGTTTGCTCAAGCTGAGCAAGCGTTTTTGCTCAGCTTCAAGCTGGAAAAGCAGCTCGTCATCCTGCGGCTGCAAGCCTTTGGCAAAGGTCATTTTTTTGCCTTTCTGCAACACTATAAGGCGCGGCGTACAAATTGATTGCTCGGCCCCTGGCTGGCGAAAATGTACACATACTTATCCTGAGTAGCTATGCTAAAACCAGTGCAACCAATCATAGGTTTAAGCTTCAGAGCAACTTCTGGGTTAGTAAATTTGCCATCTTTGAGGCAAGAATAAACAATAGATTCGCCGTCTCGGCTTAAGCTGGCCACATGTAAATTGCCATCTTTATCTTGGCAAGCTTCCAAAGCAGCGCCTATAGGAGCTTCGCCAGAAGCAGGAGGAGAAGCAGGCACAACTTGCCAGGCACCGTCTTCCCAGCGACGTACTTGACGACGACTTTTATCATTTTTGCCTAAACGAGGCAAATCATAAACTAAGAGCGGATCCTTACCGCTATTGTCACACAGGGAGAAATTTAAGCCGAATTTGCCTCGAGCGATCTTGATAGAATCTTCGTTGCTGCCAATTAAAGGGCGAATATAAGAGCTCAGTAAACTGTGACCATCATTCCATACAGTTACGAAACCGCCCTTATTTTCGCCAGCCAACTCAACTTTGTCGCAGCCAACACCTTGACGTCCCAAATTGCAAGCTCTAGGGCGATCACCTCGGTACTGTGGATCGAAAAGAGCCGCTTTAACCATGTTATTTTCAGCAGTCCAGCCAAAGCACAAACTAGGCTTGCGTCCACCCACGCCAGCAATATCTATATCGCTGCCTCCACCAGCTCCAGAAAGTACAAAGCTATCGCAAACAGCTGGCTTGCTGAAACTCCAGCCACTATCGCTAGAGTAAGAATACATTACTTCAAAAGCATTTTCACTTTGTTCAACAATATTATGCAAAAACAGAATACCCACGCTGTATTTGGCGTTAGCGGCAGCTACTTTACGCACACCAGCTAAATTAGCACCAAAAAAAGGAGCCTTAATAGTCGTCCATTTGTTGCCAGATTCGAAAACTGAAAAGCTAAATTCAGGAGCTTTAATGGCACTAGTGGTACTAGACCAGCCGAAAAATACTTGCAAACGCTTATAAGTAAGCAATTGCGGATCTACGACCAAACCGCCTCCGGTATCGGGAGTTTGCAAAGATTGCCAACCAGATGAAGCTGCCCAGCTTTTTTCTGTATGAGCGCAACCCAACACTACCCCACCAATACACGCCAAACAAGCTAAGCCGATAGATATTGATCGGTAAAAGTTTTGACTCAAATTCACGGTAGCGTCTCCTCCAATTAGAATTGGTAAGTATTCGGAAAGAGCGTCTTCAGCTCTTCAGCCGATCCAGACAGACAAACAAGTCTATCTACAGGATTGAGCCACTTGCTCGCCAACTCGGCAGCTCTGGCTTTGGAAACTTTTTCCAAGCCATTCAAATAGCCAGCAAAGTCAAAAACTACGCCATCTCTGGACAGTGAATGGCCCAACAAAGGAGCAGTTTCAGAAGGGTTGGACCATCTTGAAACGACACCAGCCGCATGACGCATAACTGCTTCGTTGAAAATATTCTCTTCTAAAGAGTCAGAGGCCAAATTGGCAATTATATTTTCTACAATACTTATAACTTTAGGTAATTCTTTTACATGGGCCGATAAGTAAAGTTTGAAAACGCCCATACCATCGTAAACATTAATAGCAGTGCGACAAGTGTAAGTCAGACTATTTTTTTCGCGTAATTCCAAATTAAATAAGCTGGAATAACCTGCACCTAACAAAGTATTGATCACACGCCAAGTGAGCAAATCTTTGTGAGTCAAAACAGGGAAACGCCAGCCCATAGAGACAAAAGCT
The DNA here is from genome assembly GCA_002407045.1 of Candidatus Bruticola papionis. Taxonomy (GTDB): domain Bacteria; phylum Vulcanimicrobiota; class Xenobia; order Xenobiales; family Xenobiaceae; genus Bruticola; species Bruticola papionis. The sequence continues at coordinate 14,524 of DHKB01000008.1, forward strand.
TGTTCTTCTGGCCCTGAAGGCTTAAGTATAACGCTACCGTCTGGATATTCACTCTCGATAAGGAAGTTGGCCGGCTTAATTAAGCTGCCATAAGGAACGCTTTGCCAGAAATCATCAGCGCATTTGGAAAAATCGTCACTCAAGTTGCCACAGCCTATAATCACCAAATTGCTACGATTATAAATACGCTGATGAAAAGCGCGTAAATAGGCCGAATCCATTTTAGCCAATCCAGCATCATCACCTACAGGGGGACGGCTCATAGGATTGGGAGCTAAAAGCAAGCTCTCTACAGCATGAGAAACAAAAATACCATAATCAGCCAATTCGCGCTGACGTTCGTGAATAATTATTTCACGCTCTGAATCTATGCTCTGTTGAGTCAGTAAAGGCTTAAAAAGCACTTGTTGCAAAAGTTCAAAGCCTAGAGCTTCCAAGCCGCTGGGCACACGCACCCAATAAGCAGTTAAATCACGCGTAGAATAAGCGGAAATCTGGCCACCTATTCCTTCAGCACAACGAGATAAATCGTGGAGGGCGGGAAACTTTTCGGTACCGCGCATAGCCACATGCTCTAGGAAATGAGAAGCGCCCCATTCTCCTCTGTCTTCATAGCGAACGCCTGTTCGCACAGCCGCAAAAATATAAGCAAACGGAGAGCCGTCGTTCGGACAAACCACACAGCGAGCTCCATTGGAAGCCTCAATTACTTGAGTACTTCGGCAACGGGCAAATTCTTTAAAACTGGCAGGTAATTTCATAGCTCTTTTTCTCACGATAGGCCCCGAACCCTATCGCCTTCTCGGCAAGCGTTCGGTTTAATTGCAGGCGATTGGCTGGCCAGGCTTTGGCAGCACCGCATTTCAGCACAAGCTTCCCTGTTTTCGCCCTGGAAAAGGCAAAGCCCTCCACAATCCTCAAAGCACAAACTGTCCATGCCTAACATGTACATACACAAAGAATAAAGAAAAAGGAAGGACTCTCTTACACCTCTCAGCGCCCAAAGAGCTCTTCCTTTTTCTTCGCTCTTAAATTGTTAAGACTGAATTAATACCACTCATCTGGTGGAATTAGGCAAACGCCATAAATTTCTTCAGTAGAAACAGACTCTGTATCTAGATACATTGTAAAAATATTTCCTTACAAATTTTTGCAAGTTCCCAGCACAGATCCATCCCCGCGCCCCTCCCGCCGCAAGCACAAACCTGCGTGCCAAAGACCACTCGCCGGGCTTCGACAGCCCACCGGAAAAATCTTACCTATTATAGATATTTTTTCAGAAATATTGAAAGATATTCAAAGCTCAACCCAGCAAAGGAACCGCTCCTCTTTTTCTAGAAGGCGCACCCTATGACAGAACACAGACATAGTTCGCCGGCAGCCAAAGAAGCGCTTCACCGCATTCTTAAGTCTGCTTTCACAGCTAAAGATATAGCTGATTTAATGCCGGCTATCGATCTTAACAGTCCCGCCGCTCAGGCCAGGGAACTTATGGAGCGTTTGGGCTGTCCAATCTTGGGGGTACAGCGTGACGGACAGTACGTTGGCTGGATCGATTTGCAAGACATAATAGACGTCAATGAGGGAATATGTGCCAATTTTTTGCGCGATTTTGAAGAACGGCCGATCCTTCATGAGACAGCCTCTTTTAAAGAAGTCATCCTAAGCTTGGCCAAAGGTTCTCCGGTCTTTGTTAATGTCATGGGGGAGACAGCCGCTGCCATTTGTCCTTGCGATTTGCAAGATGCTCCTATGCGCATGTGGCTTTTTGGTCTAATTACTCTTATGGAGACTCTGATGCACAGGGCTATTACTTCCCAGCTTCCCGACGAGACTTGGAAGAAATACCTTTCTGCCGGACGTTTAGAAAGAGCTTGTTCCCTTTACGACGAGCGCCGTCGACGCAACGAAGAGATCGATTTGGACGATTGCCTACAATTTTCAGACAAAGCCGATATTTTGCTGCGTTATCCAATTACCGCTGCAGCCTTAGGTTTTGCTTCTAAGAGGCGCGGACAAGAATTTTTTTCGAAGCTGGAGTCGTTACGCAACACACTAGCTCACTCCCAGACGCTCACTCCAGATAGCTTGCCAACTATTGTAGCTTTGGCCATTTCTCTAGATATTTTGCTAGACGTAGAAGCTACTCCATTGCTACAAAAGAATTCTACTACACCCATCCAAGCAGTCAAAAATATGGCTGCTCGCTTACAAGAGCAAAATATCGCTTTACCTGGCGTGGCCATTCCGCCCCCTACCCCAAAAGGGAAACTTCCTCCCAAAACGATCAAGGGAGTCCCTCGGGCGGTTATCGAATCTCAGAGCAAGAGTTCTGCCGCTGCTTCCCCACAGGGCGAGGCGGACAAATAAAAAAACAGTTTATTAGCTGCCAAGTACGCTTGCAAGCTTTATATGGCAAGCTAGCGGAAAGGCAATTATACTTCAAGGGAAGGAAACGGAGTCCAATTTTTGCGACTCCAAGTGATTCATCAAGCATGACAAACCCTCCAACTAAGAACCAAAAACTTATCAACTGGGTCAATGAAATTGCTCAACTGTGCACTCCCGACAACATCTATTGGTGCGACGGAAGTCAGGAAGAGTACGATCGTCTTTGCCAAGAGATGGTCGAGAGCGGAACTTTCATTAAGCTCAATCCTGAGAAGCGCCCCGGTTGCTTCTTAGCTCGCTCCAACCCCGGTGATGTAGCCCGCGTTGAAGATCGCACCTTCATTTGCACCACCAAACGCGAAGATGCTGGCCCCACCAACAACTGGATGGATCCTGATGAAATGAAAGCTATCCTTAAGGGTCACTTCAAAGGCTCCATGCGCGGCCGCACAATGTACGTTATTCCTTTCAGCATGGGTCCCTTAGGTTCTCACATTGCTCAAATTGGCGTTGAGATCACCGACAGTCCTTATGTAGTAGTTAACATGCGCATCATGTCTCGCATGGGACAGAAGGTACTCGATGTATTGGGTGAAGATGGTTTCTTTGTTCCCTGCTTGCACAGTGTAGGCGCTCCCTTAGAGCCCGGCCAGAAAGACGTAGCTTGGCCTTGCGATAAAGACAACAAATATATCGTTCACTTCCCCGAAGAGAACAGCATTTGGTCTTACGGCAGTGGTTACGGCGGCAACGCTCTGTTGGGCAAAAAGTGCTTAGCTTTGCGTATTGCTTCCAATATGGCTAGACGTGAAGGTTGGTTAGCCGAGCACATGCTCATCTTGGGCGCCGAAGCTCCCAATGGCGAAACCACTTACGTAGCCGCCGCCTTCCCCAGCGCTTGCGGTAAAACCAACTTCGCTATGCTCATTCCTCCCGAATCCTTCAAGGGCTGGAAGATCTGGACTGTCGGTGACGATATCGCTTGGATCAAACCCGGTAAAGACGGCCGCTTCTATGCTATCAACCCCGAAGCTGGCTTCTTCGGTGTGGCTCCCGGCACTTCCGTAAAGTCCAACCCCAACGCCATGGCCAGTGTCAGCTCCAACACCATTTTCACCAACGTAGCTTTGACAGACGACGGCGACGTATGGTGGGAAGGTATGACCAAGGAAGCTCCCGCTCACTTGATCGACTGGCAAGGTAACGACTGGACTCCCGACTGTGGTCGTCCCGCCGCTCACCCCAACTCCCGCTTCACCGCTCCTACCGCCAATTGCCCCACCCTTTCCAAAGAGTGGAACAATCCTAACGGCGTGCCCATTTCCGCCTTCATCTTCGGCGGTCGCGTAAGCTCCAACATGCCTTTGGTCATGCAATCTTACAACTGGGGCCACGGCGTCTATCTGGCTGCCACTATGGGTTCCGAAAAGACTGCTGCTGCCAACGGTAAGATCGGCGAAATCCGCCGCGATCCTTATGCCATGTTGCCTTTCTGCGGCTACCACATGGGTGACTACTTTGATCACTGGCTCGATATCGGCCGCAAAACTAATCAGCCTGTGCCGATCTTCCGTGTCAACTGGTTCCTCAAGAAAGACGGCAAGTTCTTATGGCCCGGCTTCGGTGACAACATGCGCGTCTTGAAGTGGATCATCGACAGAGCACGTGGCCGTGCCAAAGCTGTTGAGTCTCCTGTTGGCTTAATGCCTACTTACGAAGACATCGACTGGACCGGCTTGGAGATGAGCCACGAGCAATTCAATGAGCTCATGACCGTAGACAAAGAAGCTTGGAAGAAAGAGCTGCTGGCTCAAGAAGAGCTTTTCGTCAAATTGAGCGAGAGATTGCCTCAAGAGTTGGTCATGGAGCGCCAGATGCTCTTGCGCCGTCTCAACCGCACCTCCGGCACCTGGACTCCTCCCGAAAAGTAGTCTATCGACCGTAAGAGGAAGCATTCTCACTCAACTAACGTCGATTGAGAGCGCTTTATAAAATAGGAGCCGTTTCAGTACAATTGTCTGAAACGGCCCCTTTTTTTGCTTTTTTAGGAGCCCAATTTCTTTGCCCTCATCATCTGTATCCACAACGCAGCAGCCTAGCCCACCGCCAGTTACTTGGCCATTTCTTTGGCAACTTTTTTGGGAGACTTTGCGTATTAGCACCTTTACCATAGGCGGAGGCTTTATAATCGTCGCTTTTTTACAAGAACGCTTCGTCGAAGAATTGCACTGGCTTACTGAAGACGAAATGCTCAATTTGGTTTCGATTGCTCAAAGCAGCCCCGGACCGGTCGCGATCAACACTTCAGTACTGGTAGGTTATAAATTAGCAGGCTTAAAGGGCACTTTTTTTTCTGTATTAGGCACAACCTTGCCACCTTTAGTAATTATTACAGTTATCGCCTATTGCTATAAGTGGATTGCCGACAGCCAAGCCTTACAAGCTTTCTTCTACGGCGCTCGCTACGCAGAAGCAGCTCTTATCCTCAATGTTACCGTGACTATGGTAACAACCGTTTTTAAGTCTTCCAAATATATTGGTTTAGCTATGGGAATTTTAGCATCTTCTATTATGCTTACAGTTAGCAACAGCGTCATCTATTTAGTAGCGATTTTTGCCATAGTAGGCTTGATATTCTTCCGTACTCCGTCAACAGCAAATGACGCCAGTAAAACGCTAAAAAAATAAACGCTTAGGGAAATTCTTATGTGGCCTTCTTTAGCAACTCTGTGGCTTTTATACGTAACTTTTTTTAATATAGGCATCCTTTGTTTCGGAGGCGGCTATGCAGCCGTACAGCTCTCTCAAGAACAAACTGTCAATATTCATCACTGGATGACTATGGGCGACTTTGGCAGTATTGTCACTATGTCGGAAATGACCCCAGGCCCTATTGCTTTAAATGTGGCTACTTTTGTAGGAGCTAGGCAAGGTGGCCTTTTAGGCTCAATTGTAGCTACGCTGGGTTTAATCTCTGGCCCTTGTCTGATAACTTCACTTTTAGCTTTTATCTATCAGAAATACAAAGACTGCCCGGCTGTAGACGCTATCCTCAAAGGCATAAAACCAGCCGTTTTAGGGATGCTAGTTTCCGTAGCTCTCTCTTTTGTTTTTTTAGCTATGCGCAAGCCACAAATTCTGGAAGATCTTAACCCCAACAGTACTGGAACAGTAAATCCAGCCAGCCTTTTAGTAATAGGTTTATCTGTTTATGCTTTACACAAAAAAATTATTGGCCCTATTACTCTAATTTGTCTAACCGGTTTTACATCCTTAATTATTGAATTTTTCTGCCGCTAGGCAATTTACAAAAAACTACCAATTGTCCAAACAACAAAAATTTACTCCGTTGCGACAATATTCATCCTTAAATCGATCGCTTAAAGGAAGAATCATTTGGCAACTTCCTAAGCCAACATTTTCAAAATTTTTGTCTTGTTGTAACTTTGCGTTTAATTCAAGAGAACCAATTTCCAAAGAATTGGTAAAATTGGCAGTTTTTATAAGTTCAGAAGCTCCCTGAGATGTATTGCTCAGTAATTCTTCACATTGGTTATCTTTATTGAAAATAGCATAAGCGAAGATGTTGCCTCCACTGTCTTTAGCTACATAAATTTTGTCAGCATCCTTGAGGCGCCAGCGCCAATAATTAAAGCTTCGCTCTAACCAGCCATATTGCTGTCGTTTTTGATAATAAGCAGACAAAACCAATAAGTCGCTATCAGAGCATAAAAATACACACCTGCTATTTTGACATTTAGTTACAGAACCACGCCAGCGCCAAAGTTTATGCCAAGCAGCTTCTTGATAGCCTAACTTGGCATAAAATTGCGGTATATAAGTAGAAAGCAATAGACAATGGCAACCGCTATTCTGGGCTTGTTTAGCTATTGTCTGTAAAATTTGCGAAGCGAAATGGTGGCCGCGCCATTTTTTAGCGGTGGCTACACCTACAACAAAACCAATATTTTTTGAGCTACAATTATTGGCTCCAACCATATCAGAAGTTATAGAAAAAGCCATGCTAGCCAGTTCGTGTTGGTAGATATACACAAAGCATCTAGCCCCAATAAGTCTACCTTGACAATAGCTATCAAAAGCGGCTTCATCATCTTCAGAAAAAGCTTCCAACCATAATCGCTTAACGGCATTAAGTTCGATGCCGATTTGGCTAGCTGAGGCAACATCGTAAGCTAACATAATTTATAGCCTAAATAAAATTTGCCCAATAATGTTTACTAAAAGCTACAGGATTATAAGAAAGCTTAGCCCGACGCAAACCTTCTTCGCCTAAATCTTCTTCGCGATTAACATAAACAGCCTCACTCCAATAACGGCGTAAAAATTCTCGATTAAGCCAAGCATACAAATCGCGATAATCAGGATGGCACTTTTCAAAGTGGATCATTACCGTATCTAAAGAGGTTTGCTCACCTACAGTTAAACCTATAACCTTGCCTTCTTCTCTAACTAAACAGGCTTTGACATTCAATAAATCAGCCTGAGCCAAAGTACGTTTTAAAGCGGTGCGCTCAGCTTCTCGCGCTGCTAAAGCAGCAAAATCTTCTTCACTTTCAGGTTCTTTCTCAATTTCCCAAGCTTTGTCAAGATCCATACAAACATCAAACAATTCCGAAGTATAGTTAATACATTCTAAGTTGGGATGTTTTTTTACGAAACTGCTAATACGATTGCGTTTACTGCGATAAATATGGCCTTCTAAATTGATTAAATCGGAAACTTTGTAAATATATTCTGAAAGGTCACGCGAATCTTCAAAATGCATAAGCCCAGGACAATCAGCTTCAATTTTTTGCTTTGAAGCTTCACAAACAAGCAAATTGCTCTGACCGCTCATTTCTTGAACTTTGCGCAAGGAATTATCTATAGAAGCACTTGGATCTTTCACAAACGGCGCCAAATAAACGCCTTCTTCATCATAATAAAACGTTTTTATATAAAGCGCCTCTTCATCTTCGGCAACTAAAATTTTGCCATCTTCAGACCAGCCATACCAATAAGCGAAAGAATCGTATACACAATTGGTATCATGTATATATTGTTGAAAGAGCGATTTGTCATTTAACTCGATTTGCCTAAAACGCATAAAACCTCAAGCTTTAAGTATAAATTGATAATTATCTACATTTTGAAAGGCAAAAAACCTCCTATTGTTTCCTCTTTGTCCACTCGGCTGGTGTTTTTTGCCTGTTAACTCATGCCTGTTGGCTCGTAGTTTTTTTAGCTTAGAGACGTTAATCATGTTCCGCCCGCCAGTTAGCTATTTCGTGTTTGCTTCATTTTTTACCATATCTACGCTCCGGCTGACTGGCCTGGCGGCCAGAGGCCTGCGCTATCGATATGGTGAAAAAATTCCGCT
>DHKB01000035.1:0-2244 GCA_002407045.1 Candidatus Bruticola papionis
ATAGCAAGCTACAGGCATAGAAATAGACAAGCAGGAAGCTATTTTTTTTTGCAGTACCTATCAGAGGATTTTTATACAACAAGCCAATGGCAACGTCTATATCGTAAGACGCTGTTTTTTTGTGTCCAAGTTTGAGCTTGGTTAGAAGGAAGTATACATGTCTGACGCCCCCATTTTAACTACTTTGGAAGAATTGTATAAATTCGGCCCCGGCCCTTCAAGTTCGCATACTATGGGCCCGATGTTGGCGGGGTACAACTTTTATCAATTGATGTCGAACCAAACGGAAGAGCTATTACAAAAAGCAGCCAAACTGGAAGTAACTTTGCTGGGAAGTTTAAGTGCTACTGGCAAAGGTCACGGCACAGACAGAGCCGTTTTAGCTGGTGTTTTAGGTAAACAGCCAGAGAATTGCGATCCAGATTTTTTAGACGAGTTGGCCGAGAATCGTCACAAAAAATATGCCTTAGATTTAGGGCCTTTTCATACTTTTTTGGCTGTTGATGATATTATTTACGGAGCTACCGTAGGCAATTTTTACCATCCTAACACCATGCAAATAAAGCTATACGACTCCAATGGGCAAATATTGCTAGAGCGTGAGTATTATTCTGTAGGCGGCGGTTTTATAGAGTGGAAAGGACATGAACCCGAGAAAAAACCTTTACCCCCCTACCCTTATACAACTTTCAAAGAGCTCAAAAGTTATGTAAATGAAGAGCGCTCACTTTTTGACGTCTTATTAGCTAACGAGATGGCTCTGACAGGCAAAAGCGAGCGTGAAGTCATGGAATTTACCGCTAAAGTCGTTCAAGTTATGCAACGCGCAGCTATGAGCGGTATGCACAAAACAGGCAAACTTCCAGGCCCTTTAGGTTTGCAAAGTAAAGCTCGCCGCTTATTGGATAAATTTAAAAGCCGCTTGGAATTTTCCGCCGAAATGGCTATTACTGCCGTAGCAGCTGTAGCTATAGCTGTAAGCGAAGAAAACGCTCGCGGCCATGTCATTTGTACTGCTCCAACTGCCGGTTCGGCTGGAGTGATGGCTGGCGCTGTACAAGTTTTGCTTAATCGCAACGCTCACGATTTACGCCGCGTCTGTGAAAGCCTTATAGTGGCTGCAGCTATCGGATTTTTATGTAAAAGAAACGCTACAATTTCCGGCGCTGAAGGTGGTTGCCAAGCCGAAGTTGGCGTAGCTTCTGCTATGACGGCTGCTCTACTAGTCAATTACCGCGGAGGCAAAGCGGAAATTATTGAGCACGCAGCCGAATCAGCCCTGGAGCAGCATTTAGGACTAACTTGCGATCCTGTAGGCGGCTATGTACAAATTCCTTGTATAGAGCGCAATGGTTTCGGCATTATCAAAGCTTGGACAGCCAGTAGTATAGCCCTAGATGAAGCGGCCAGCAGCCATATGGTAGACTTAGATAGTTGCATAGAAGCTATGAATTTAACGGCTAAAGAAATGTCCTCAAAATATAAAGAAACCGCTGAAGGCGGATTGGCCAAGGTACTGTGCTAATACGTTAAAAGGCTCTGCTTCAAATAAAAATAAGAAGCAGAGCCTTTTTTTTCAACGATAGCTAAACTTTAAGCTTGCAAAGAAGCAGCGATATTGGCAGCCAATTGCTTGAGTTCTTCCACATTGTGATCATCGACCGCAGAAGCGAACTCTACAGAACCGATTAAACGCATATCGTTCATTTTTTCCATGAAGCCATTCATGATTTTAACAGATTGCGGTGCCCAAGAGCCGTTGCCTATTAAAGCCACATCTCTATTCTTAAGGCCATGAGCTTGCAAGCTGTGCAACAAATGAGCCATTTGCGGATACAAATCATTCATATAAGTAGGGGCTGCAAATACTAAATGGCTACAACGGAAGCTCTCAGCCACTAGATAAGCACAATCGACATTCGACACATCATAGATGCTAATATTCTTAACTCCCAGTCTATCCAACTCGGCGCCTAAAATTTCGACAGCGTTTTCGGTATGATGATACATCGAGCCAAAAGCAATCATGACAGCTTTATCTTCCGGAGTATAAGTGGCCCACTTCGTATACTTATCAACGATATAGGCAAAATCTTGGCGAAGAATTAAACCATGCAAAGGGCAAATAATTTTGAAATCCAAACCGGAAGCAGCTTTTAAGAGTCTAGCCGCTTGCATACCATACTTACCAACAATATTAGTATAATAACGACGGTATTCACTAATATTAGCTCGCATATCGGC
>DHKB01000035.1:2306-4153 GCA_002407045.1 Candidatus Bruticola papionis
TGATCATTGAAGATATTGCCATTTAAAGCACCGAAGCTACCAAAAGCGTCAGCGGAAAAGAGCACTTTGTGAGTAGAATCATAAGTAACCATAACTTCTGGCCAGTGGACCATAGGAGCAAAGACAAAAGTTAAGGAAGTTTTACCTACTTGCAAAGTTTCGCCATTGCCAACTACTACAAAGCGATCGGGCCAAGTTTTAGCTTCGGGGAAAAATTGCTTTAAGAAAGTTAAAGTTTTAGCATTAACTACAATTTTAGCTTCAGGATACTTGGCAGCGACAGCGGCAATACCAGCACAGTGGTCAGGTTCCATATGCTGAACGATCAAATAGTTAAGTTTACGCCCATGTAAAGCATATTCCAAATTTTCGAAATAGCGAGTTAAAACGGCTTCGTCGGCCGTATCCATAACGGCAGTCTCTTCATCATCAATGAAATAAGAGTTGTAAGAGACACCGAATTGCAAAGGAAAATGATTTTCAAAAAGGCTGATGCGCCTGTCGTTGGCGCCCATCCAATAAATATTGTCAGTAACGTTAATTACGTTATGCATATTTAACCTCTTTCCTGATATTTGATGTAAAAAAACTAAAATTGACCTTCGACTGTTTGCTGCTTAAGCGTTTTCGCCTTCCAAGCTGCCTTTATCGATTAAAATCATCAACTGCTGCTGATTGATAATAGTTACATTATGCTTGGCGGCTGCTGCCAGTTTAGCAGCGCCAGGCTTAGTACCTTCTACCAAGTAATCAGTATTTTTGCTGACACTGCTAGTTACTTTAGCACCATGACTGCGCAATAAAGCGTCGGCTCCGTCGCGGCTGAATCCGTCTAAAGTTCCGGTAATAACCATAGTTAAGCCTTTGAGAGTTTGAGCCTTACCTTCGGAAGCAGTGTCCAAAAAGTTTACTCCAGCTCGACGCAACAACTCGATATTGGCCAAATTGTCCTCTTGGCTGAAATATTCAACCAGAGATTTTTTTACAATCGGCCCTAATCCGGGCACGCCTTGCAAACCGTCCGGGCCTACTTTAGTTGCTTCAATAAGCTTATCCAAAGATTTGAAGTGGCCAGCTAAGGCAATAGCAAACCTGTCGCCAATACCCTCTATACCCAGAGCGCAAAGCAAATTAGCCAAAGGCTGTTGGCAACTGTCTTCAATTTGCTTTTTGATCTTCTTAGCATTTACTTTGCTGCCACAAGCTAAGGCCAAAACATCTTCAGTAAGTGAATATAATTCTCCAGCCAGATGAAGCTGGTACTCACGTACCAAATTTTCAATAATTTTGCGCCCTAAGCCGTCGATATTCATAGCTTTGCGCGAGCAAAAATATTCCAGAGTGCCAATTACTCTCTCAGGACAGCACACGTTGGGACAGCATAATTCTTTGACATTGTTATAGTCATTTAATACGGTAATTTCGCTGACATCTAGCTTGGTACCGCAACTAGGGCATCTATCAATAAGCCTGAGCCCTTGACCGTGCAAAACTTTGCTAATTTGCGGAATAATAGCTGCAGCTTTATAAATAGCCACCGTGTCGCCTACACGTAAACGACGCACATAACTAATATTATGCAAAGAAGCTCTGCTAACTGTGGAGCCATCTAGACGCACAGGCTTAACAATAACTACAGGAGTAAGAGCTCCAGTTCGGCCTACTTGATAGATAATATCTTCCACAACGGTTTCAATTTCACGCGGAGGGAATTTATATGCTATAGCCCACTTGGGAGCAGTAGCCTCACGGCCAATCTTCTTTTGCCAAGAGAAATCGTCAACTTTAACGACAATACCATCAATATCGAAGTCGATCAGCTCTTGAGTACTGCCACCCCAATCTAA
>DHKB01000035.1:4189-5717 GCA_002407045.1 Candidatus Bruticola papionis
CAAAATTGGATAACTTCATCAATATTATGATGGTGGGCAATAGGATCGCCTTCTAAATTGGGTTGCAAACTGCGGCAAACTTTAAAGCCAGCTTGATGTAAATAAGCTAAGGCTTGACTTTGTGAATGTACTTCGGCAGGCGGATTGATTAAAGTGTAGGCAAAAAAGCTCAAGCGGCGTTCTTTGACGATCTTAGGATCGAGCTGACGCAACGAGCCAGAAGCTAAATTGCGCGGATTAGCCTTTTGCTTATCTTCCGGCAACTGAGCATTGATATCTCTAAATACAGAGCGGCGCATATATACTTCGCCACGCACTTCAAAACGATCGGCAGGACAAAAATCAGGTAAACTCTGCGGAATATCTTCAATTTGCCTCACATTTTCGGTAACGTCTTCACCTACACTACCATTACCACGCGTAGCGCCCAAAACCAATTGGCGATCTTCATAAACTAAGCTCATGGACAAACCGTCAATTTTGAGCTCAGTTACGTAAGAAAGCTCCCCTTCTCCCACCGACTCGCGAATTTTTTTGTCAAATTCTCTCAATTCTTCAATATTGAGAGCATTATTTAAAGAGAGCATTTGCTCTTTATGTTCCACTTTAGGAAAGCGATCCGAAGCTTGTCCTCCAATCCGAGAGCTAGGAGAATCGGGACTAACTGACTTAGGGAAATGCTTTTCAAAATAAATTAGGCAACGCTTCAACACATCATAAAGATGATCGTCAACTCGGCTATCATCTTGATTATAGTAAGCGTCATTGTATTTATTGATTAGAGCACTTAAACTGCGCAATAAAGCTGTAGGCTTAAAAGCACGAGCATTGTCTGGCTCCTCTTTGAATTTGTTAAGTAAGGAAAAAACAGTATCTAAAGCTTTGAATTCGTCCTCAGCAATGCCCTCTCGACCTTCCCGCTTTTCTTCTACGCAATGAGCCAGGAAGCGCTCTAAATAATCGAGAGTTGCTTCCAAATCAGCCTTTATTTCCGCATGATCGGCCGTTTTTTCAAGCTCAGCCGGTGCTTGCTCATTAGGTTGTTCAACATGGTCATTATTTTCACAAGCAAAAAGATCGGCTTGCAATGCTTCTTCGCTTTCGCGGCTATTTCCATTATTGATAGTGCTAATCTCTGTATCCATAAATTTCATTTTTCCTTATTTAGCAGTTTATCCTTTAAGCTGGATAGCTATTGACAAAAATAGTACAAGGATTCATTTGCTTCCGTCTAAAATAGTTGACTTATGAACGGAACTTACCAGACGACTGCAGATTTTATAGACTTAATCAATAACGATCCTACCGCCACCATTATTGTTCAGGACAGTCAATATTTAGATTTTTTTGTAAAACAACTCAATCAAGATCGCTTGGATAAAGGGAAGCAAGCTTGGCTTAGCCCTAATATACATACTATTGCAGTTTGGACTAGAGAGCTTTGGAACAGGCTTCATTTGCATAAAGCTTCATTAAATTGCGACTTGCCCAAACTTTTAGATCCTCTCAGTGAGCGACTTGCTTTGGG